>NZ_JQMO01000003.1:2403487-2703923 GCF_000744785.1 Kitasatospora azatica KCTC 9699
GCGGCCTCGGCCAGCTGACCGTCCGCCAGCAGGCACCCGGCCAACCGGGCCAGTGAGAGACCCTCCCAGAGCCGCTGCTGCTGGTCCTGGTAGAGCTGGTGCGCCTCGCTGAGCTGGGCCGCCGCCTCGGCTGCCGATCCGGTGGCGCGCAGCACGACACCGAACTGGTAGAGGGTGTCGGCCAGGCAGCGAACATTGCCGGAGGCACGCGCGGTGGCGACGGCGGACACGGCGGATTCGACGGCCTCGTCCCACTGTTCGAGCTTCAGATGGACCCGGGCGATGTTCCCCTGGATGCGGGCCGAGCTGCCCATCGCCGCGAGGGCGTTGGACAGGTCGCGGGCTTCCACGAGGAACGGCAGCGCTTCGGCGGGACGGCTGGCGGTCAGGACACTGCCCAGCGCGCTGCTCGCGGCGGAACGCAGGCCCGGTGTCTGAGTACCGACCAGGTCGAGGCAGTCACGGAAGCACTGCTCGGCCTCGCGGTAGTCGCCGGTCATGTAGGCGAAGAAGGCCAGGGCGAACCGCACCCGGGCCAGTGCGGCGTCGTCCGAACGGCCGCTGGCCGCCGTGTCGGCGATGGCCAGGGTCCGACGGATCCGCTCCGCGTGGTTCGGCTCGTCCGCCACGGTGTTCAGGGTCACCAGCAGATCGATCGCCAGTCGGAGCAGGTCCGGTGTGCCGTCGATCGACTCGTCGATGGCGCCGAGAATGAGCGCCAGCTCCGACCGCAGCCAGCCGCGTGCCGCGTCCGCACCGCTCAACGGCTCCCCGGGGTGGGTCAGCAACTGGAGCGGCTCGATCAGCTGGTCGTCCGGCTCCAGGATCTGGGCGGCGTTGCGGACCGTCGAGACCAGCAGCGCCAGCAGCCGCAACAGGGCAGCCTGAGTGTCCGCCAGGTCCGCGACCTTCTCCCGCTGCTTCTGCGCGAAGAGCCGCAGCAGGTCGTGGTACCGGTACCGGCCGGGGGTGAAGCACTCCAGCATGTTCGCCTCGACCAGCGCCTCGGCCACCTCCTCGGCCTCGTCCTCGGAGGTGCCGAGCAGCGCGGCCACGGCGGACAGCGGCAGATCGGGGCAGTCGACCAGGGCGAGCAGCCGGAAGGCACGCGCCTCGGTGGGCCGCAGCTGGCCGTAGCCGAGGCCCAGGGTGGTCTCCACCGCCAGGTTCCCCAGCTGCAGTTCGTCCAGCCGGCGCCGCTGGTCCGCTAACCGCCTGGCCAGGTCCGCGACCGTCCACCGGGGCCGGCTGGCGAGGCGGGCGGCGGCGATCCGGACCGCGAGCGGCAGGAAGCCGCAGGAGGTCACCACGGCGAGTGCCGCCTCTGGTTCGGCCTCGACCCGGTGCCGTCCGGCGATCGCGCCGAACAGCTCCAGCGCCTCCGCGGGCGTCAGCTCCTCGACGTCGAACAGGTGGGCGCCGGGGATCCCGGCGAGCCTGGAGCGGCTGGTGGCCAGCACCGCGCAGCCGGCCACCCCGGGGATCAGCGGGGCGATCTGCTGCGCGTCATGGGCGTTGTCCAGCATGATCAGCATCCGCCGGTCGGCCAGCACCGAGCGGTAGAGCGCGACCCGCTGGTCGAACGGTTCCGGTGCCTCGGTCACCCCGAGGGCGAAGAGGAAGTCGCCGAGCACCACTGCGGGATCGGCGGGCGTCGGGCTGACCCCGCGCAGGTCCACGTAGAGCTGACCGTCCGGGAACTCGGCGCGCACGCTGTGCGCGACATGGACGGCCAGGGTGGTCTTCCCGACCCCGCCGATGCCGGCCAGTGAGGTCACCACGACGGCTTGGCCCGAGGCCCGTCCCAGTACCTCGCGCAGGTCCGTGACCAGGGCCGCGCGACCGCTGAAGTCCGAGACGTCGGCGGGCAGCTGGGCGGGCGGGGTGGGCACCGGGACCGGCCCGCTCTCGCTGACCGGAATTCCTGGTTCCGTTGTGGAATTCATCAACGTCGGATCAGCCGAGAGGATCCGTGAGTGCATCGCGGCCAGGCTCGCACCGGGCTCGACACCGAGTTCCTCGATCAGCAACTTCCGGGTGGCCGAGTAGACGCTGAGCGCCTCGGCCTGTCGCCCGCTGCGATATAGCGCGAGCATCAGGAGTTCCCGCAACCGCTCGCGCAACGGGTGTTCCGCCGTGAGGTGGCTCAATTCGGAGACGATTTCCGCGTGCATGCCGATTTCGAGCGCAGTCGCGCTGCGTTCCTCGCGGGCCGCGACATGATGCTCCACCAGACCCTGCCGCTGGGCCTCGGCGTACGGGCCCGGAATCCCGGCCAGCGGCTGGCCGCTCCACAGGGCGATCGCCGAGGTCAGCAGCTGGTGCGTCTTCTCGGGACTGGCGTTCTGCCGGGCCTGCGCGGCCTCGGCGAGCAGTGAATCGAAAACCGAGAGATCGAGCGCTTCGTCCGGAATGCGCAATGCATAACCGTCCCGCACCGAGATCAGCAGCTCGGCGGGCGCACGGACTTCGCGCCCGGGCTCGATCACCGAGCGCAGGCGCGAGACGTAGGTCCGCAGCGCGGCCACCGCCTGCGGCGGTGGGCGGTCGCCCCAGAGGCCGTCGACCAGCTCCTGGGTGGTCACCGGACGGCCGCGGTGCAGCAGCAGGGCGGTCAGGATCGCCTGCTGCTGCGGTGATCCCAGCGCGAGGGGTTGCTCGTCGCGCCAGGCCTGGACGGGTCCGAGCACCTGGAAGCGCAGCACGGCATTGTGCGGCGTTGCCTGAAGCTCCATAAGGGTCCCCCGATGGCCTGTTACTTCGAACCTCGAAGTGTCGCCCCCCATGCTCCGGATGCAATGCCTGGTCAGGAAGGGCAAATCGGGCAGTTTGTGCACTTGGAGGGCTGTTTATAAGACATTTAACGACCCCTACGATACTGTCCCCACGCCGCGGTCAGACCGACCGGGGCGGTTCAGTACAGGCGCCCCTGAGAGGTGGTTCGGCCATGGCCGACAACGAGACTCCGATCGCTGCTCCGGAGCAGACCGATGAGCTGGACGACTTCCTCGTCGAGGCTGTCCAGCCCACGGCGCAGGCGGCCGACCAGCACACGGAGCCCGGCCCGACCCCGGCGCTCCCGTCCGACTCGACCGCCGTCCCGACTCAGACGCCGCTCCAGGCCGGCGACGGCGGTACTGCTCAGCCGACCGGTTCGATAATCAACACCCACTGAAAAGCAGGGGCGGCCGCCCCTCACTTTGGCTTGATTTCACCAGGTAGCTGTCCGGTGGCACTACGCGGAGACCCTCCGCCGCCCCCGCAGAGCCCCCGACGACCCCGGGGGCTCTCGCCTTGTGCGAGGCGCAGGCCCGGCGGGTGCTGACGGCGATCGGCTCCGGTGAACGCACCCCTCCAAGGAGACCCGCTACCTGGTCGCCGATCCCCAGGTGGGCGCGCCGGTGATCCTCGGTCGCCATTCGATCACCCTGTGTAAGAGTGGTGATGGCAGTCGACCCGTCCCCGAGGAGCCTTCCATGCCCATCGCCGTCGCCAAGCTCTCCGACCCGACCGTCCGTGCGCTGGTCGCCGCGATCAACGGCAACGACCGAGACGCGTTCACCGCGCTGCTGACCCAGGGCGCGACCATGTCGGACGACGGGTCGGACCGGGATCTGTACGACTGGATCGACCGGGAGATCTTCTCCTCGCACGGGCACATGGAGGTGCAGACCGAGTCCGACGGCGGACGGGCGCTGATCGCGAGCTTCCGCAACGAGACCTGGGGCGAGATGCGCACCACGTGGAGGTTCGAGATCGAGGACGGCAAGGTGAGCCGCTTCGAGACCGGGCAGGCCTGACCCTCGGTCAGCCGATCCCGGCGGCCGCGGGCAGGATCCGCTGCGCGAGCTGCTCGACGAACTCCGCCGGGTGGCCGCTGGGCGTCACCTGGACCTCGGTGACGCCCAGTTCGGCGAGCCGGGCCAGCTCGGCGAGGAACTCGTCCGGCCGGTCGAGCACCGGGCGGCGGCTGTACATCACGGTCTTCTCGATGGCCTGGTAGTCGCGCTCCTCGGTGGCGCAGTGGGCGCGCAGCACGTCGAGCTTGTGGGCGACCTCGTCCACGTCGGTGCCGAAAAGGTTGCAGGCGTCCGCGTACCGGGCGACCAGCCGCAGGGTCTTCTGCTCGCCCCCGCCGCCGATCATGATCGGCGGTCGCGGTCGGCTGAGCGGGGCCGGGACGCAGAGCGTCTCGGCGAGCTGGTAGTGGCGTCCCTGGTAGGGGCCGTTGTTCTCGCTCCACATCTGCAGGCAGATCTGCAGCGTTTCCTCCAGCCGGTCGAACCGCTCGGCCACCGGGACCCACGGGACGCCGAGACCGCGCTGCTCCCGCTCGTACCAGGAGGCGCCGAGGCCGAGCCGGGCCCGCCCGCCGGAGAGCACGTCCAGGGTGGTCACGATCTTGGCCAGCAGGCCGGGGTGGCGGTACATCACCCCGGTGACCATCAGCCCGAGCGTCATCCGCTCGGTCAGCGCCCCGAGGTACCCGAGCGTGGTGTAGCCCTCCAGCATCGGTTCCTCGGCGGTGAAGTCCTGGAACTCCATCTGGAAGTAGTGGTCCATCACGGTGAACGAGGCGATCCCGGCCTGCTCGGCGGTCCGCGCCGTACGGGCCAGGGTGGGGGCGATCTGCGCGGGGTCGGCGGGGGTGGAGTAGTTCCAGTAGTGCAGGCCGAGCTTCACGTTGGGCTCCAGGTAAACGGGTGAACTTTGCCGACAACGGAGGAGATCCGACCGTTCGTGAGCTGACTATAAGTCAGAAAGCCACTACGGGAGGTCACCCCATGCTCCACTTGCGAAGGCGCGTGCTCGCGCTCCTCGCGACGATGCTCGGCCTGCTGCTCTCGATCGGTCTGCAGCCGCAGCCCGCGGCCGCCGACCCGCCGCAGTACACGATCACCGTGGAGCCGGTGGCCCAGACCCAGATCGCCGGGAAGTGGGCCTACCTCACCACGCACGTCCGGTCCGCCAGCAGATCGGTCGACCACGTGCGGGTCGATATCAAGATCGTGTCCGGGCCGAACACCGGCCCGTTGGCCTCCTCGTGGACCGACCCTTCGGGGGACACCACCGAGGAGATCTCCTACGCCTACGGTTCCGTCCAGCAGCTCCAGATGAGCGTCACCGAGGACAACGGCGCGGTGGACACCGCCGAGCCGATCACCGTCACCTGGCTGCCCGCCGCCACGATCAGCCTCGCACCCCAGGCGCAGACGGCGTACCTGGGCCGGCCGGCGGCGCTGACCGCGACGGTGACGGTGCCGGACGGCGGCACGCTGCCGTCGAGCGTGGACTTCGCGATCCAGGGCGCCAACTCCGGCCAGTCCGGCTCCAAGCCGCTCGTGGTGGACAGCCCCACCTCGGGGCACGCCGACTTCGGGTACACCAGCCAGAGCCTCACCAGCGACACCGTCACGGCGAGCGTCTTCGACTCGGCCTGCGTGACCGACCAGTCCGCCGCGGTCACCGTCGACTGGCAGCCGCCGTTCGCCGCCACCCTCGCCCCCGCGACCCAGTCGGCGTTCACCGGTCGCACCGCCTCGGTCACGGCCACCATCGCCCAGGACGGCGCGCCGTACTCCGGCGGCCCGGTGGAGTTCACCGTCACCAGCGGTCCGAACGCGAGCCGGACCGGCAGCGCCACCACGGACGCCGACGGCCACGCCGTCTTCCGGTACAGCGGCAGCGCCGCCGGCCGGGACAGCATCGAGGCGAGCTTCACCGACCCGGCGGGCGCCACCCACCGCACGAACACCGTGACCGTCGACTGGGCCGACGCGCCGATCACCGCCACCGGTCAGGACCTGGCGGAGCGCGAGTGCCGCCGGTTCACCGCAGCGGTCGCCGGCTTCACCGTGCCCGACCCGCAGGCCGCCGCGACCGAGTACGCGGCCGTCGTGGACTGGGGTGACGACACCCGGAGCTCCACCGGCACCGTCACCGGCCCGACCGGCGGCCCGTTCACGGTCAGCGGCAGCCACCGCTACATGTGGGCCGGCGACTACACGGTCACCGTGACGATCACCGCCGTGGCCCACCCGTCCGACCACGCCACGGCGACCACCCGGGTCAGGGTCGGCTAGGGCCCGTCCGGTAACGCGTCAGGGCCGCTCACCGAGGACGGTGAGCGGCCCTGATCACGTGTCAGCTCACTGCTTCGAGCGCACCGGGATGCTGGTGATCAGCGGCGCGGCGCCGGTGGTCTCGGCGAAGAAGTCGTTGCCCTTGTCGTCCACCACGATGAACGCCGGGAAGTCCTCCACCTCGATCCGCCAGACCGCCTCCATGCCGAGCTCGGCGTACTCCAGCACCTCGACCTTCTTGATGCAGTCCTGGGCCAGCCGGGCGGCCGGGCCGCCGATCGAGCCGAGGTAGAAGCCGCCGTGCTGGGCGCAGGCGTCGGTGACCTGCTTGGAGCGGTTGCCCTTGGCGAGCATCACCATCGAGCCGCCGGCCGCCTGGAACTGGTCCACGTAGGAGTCCATCCGGCCCGCCGTGGTGGGGCCGAAGGAGCCGGAGGCGTAGCCCTCGGGGGTCTTGGCGGGGCCGGCGTAGTAGACCGGGTGGTCCTTGAGGTACTGCGGCATGCCCTCGCCCGCGTCCAGCCGCTCCTTGATCTTGGCGTGCGCGATGTCGCGGGCCACCACCAGGGTGCCGGTGAGCGACAGGCGGGTCTTCACCGGGTACTTGGAGAGCTCCGAACGGACCGTCGACATCGGCTGGTTGAGGTCGATCCGGACCACCGAGTCGTCCAGGCCCGCGGCGGAGCCGCCAGTCAGCGCAGTGTCGGTGGTCTCCGGCAGGTACTTGGCCGGGTCGGTCTCCAACTGCTCCAGGAAGACACCCTCAGCGGTGATCTTGCCCAGCGCCTGGCGGTCGGCCGAGCAGGAGACGGCCATCGCGACCGGCAGCGAGGCGCCGTGCCGGGGCAGCCGGATCACCCGCACGTCGTGGCAGAAGTACTTGCCGCCGAACTGGGCGCCGATGCCGATCTTCTGGGTCAGCTCGGTGACCTTGGCCTCCAGCTCCAAGTCCCGGAAGCCGTGGCCGGTGGCCGCGTCGCCGCTGGTCGGCAGCTCGTCCAGGTAGTGCGCGGAGGCGTACTTGGCGGTCTTCAGCGCGAACTCGGCGCTGGTGCCGCCGACCACGATCGCCAGGTGGTAGGGCGGGCAGGCCGCGGTGCCGAGCGAGCGGATCTTCTGCTCCAGGAAGGCGAGCATCGAACGCTCGTTGAGGATCGCCTTGGTCTCCTGGTACAGGTACGACTTGTTGGCGCTGCCGCCGCCCTTGGCCATGAAGAGGAACTTGTACGCGTCGCCGTCGGTCGCGTACAGCTCGATCTGCGCGGGCAGGTTGGAGCCGGTGTTCTTCTCGTCCCACATGGTGACCGGGGCCATCTGCGAGTACCGCAGGTTGAGCTTGGTGTACGCGTCGAAGACGCCGCGGGCGATCGCCGACTCGTCGGCGCCCGCGGTCAGCACGTTCTGGCCGCGCTTGCCCATCACGATCGCGGTGCCGGTGTCCTGGCACATCGGCAGGATGCCGCCGGCCGAGATGTTGACGTTCTTCAGCAGGTCCAGCGCCACGAAGCGGTCGTTCGGGCTGGCCTCCGGGTCGTCCAGGATCCGCCGCAGCTGGGCCAGGTGCGCCGGGCGCAGGTAGTGCGAGATGTCGTGCATGGCGGTCGCCGTGAGCAGCCGCAGCGCCTCCGGCTCGACCTGCAGGAAGCGACGCCCGCCCGCCTCGAAGGTGCTGACGCCCTCCGAGGTCAGCTTGCGGTACGGGGTGGGGTCGGCCCCGAGCGGGAGCAGGTCGGAGTAGGCGAAGTCTGGCGTGGATGCCATGCGAGGTCCTTCACGGGATTGGTGGTGCTGCGTCGGCGAAGCGCCCTCCAGGGTAGATCCAGGCTCCCCCGTCCGGGGGTGCACCCCCTAGGCTGTGACGGTGGACACTACGCCGTCTGGGGCCGACCAGCCCGTACCCATGAAGAAGGCCGAGCAGCCCGCGACCCGGGTGGCCGAGGCCGAGCTGCGTGCCTCGGACGCCGACCGGGAGCGGATCGCCGATCTGCTCCGGGACGCGTACGCCGAGGGCCGACTGACCGTGGACGAGCACGCGGAGCGGATCGAGGCGGCGTACACCGCCAGGACGCTGGGCGAGTTGGCCCCACTCACCCGTGACCTGCCGACCCACCGGCCGCTCTCGGTCTCGATGGAGAAGCCGGTGGCCGCACCGCCGACCCCGCCGCTGCCGCCGGCCCGCGAGGAGTCGGCCAACCTGGTGGCGATCTTCGGTGGCGCGGTCCGCAAGGGCCGCTGGCGGGTCGGCACCCACATCCGGGCGACCGCGGCCTTCGGCGGGGTCGAACTGGACCTCACGGACGCCGTCTTCGAGTCGCCCGAGGTGCTGATCGAGGTCTCGGCGCTGTTCGGCGGGGTGTCCATCCGGGTGCCGGAGAACGTCACCCTGGTCGGCGGCGGAGTGGGCATCTTCGGCGGCTTCGACGTGCGCGAACAGACCGCTCCCGACCCCTACGCACCAGTGGTCCGGGTCAAGGGCACCGCGATCTTCGGCGGCTGCGACGCCAAGGCCCGCCGCGGCAAGAAGGTCAAGGAGTGGGTCCGCCGGCAGCTCGACGGCTGACCGACCGGAGCCTCACGTTCCGTCAACTCCATGACCGGCACTCATGGTTGGCACGAGTGCAGGCTGTTGCCGGGTGAACACGGTGTGCATGAACCGGGATCGCGCGGGGTAATTCCTGGGGCACATCGTTTTTGAACGGCTGCGGTCAGACGGCGTCGTAACTCACTCAGGGCGGCAGCCGGGCAGTGACGCGAGCCTTTCCCGAGCTGTGTCAGGAGTCGCCGTGCTGCACCCGATCGAGCCCAGCACCACCGCCGTGAGCCACGCCGCCAGCGGGCGGCGCGGCCTCGGGAGCGCTGCGCGCAGCGCCCCGGTCGCGGTGCGCTCGCTCGACCCGTCGGAGGACAACCCCTGGCACACCCTGGCGGCCTGCCGCCGGGACGAGGCCGGACTCTTCTTCGCCCCCTCCAAGGAGCCGACGGCCGCCCGGCTGGCCCGGGAGGAGCACGCCAAGCGGGTCTGCGCCGGCTGCCCGGTGCTGCTCTCCTGCCGCGAGCACGCCCTCGCCCAGCCGGAACCGTACGGGGTCTGGGGCGGGCTGACGGCTGCCGAGCGCCGGGTGCTGCTGGCCCGCCGCCGGCGCCGCGCGACCGAGAGCACCCTGGTACCGGTCCAGCTCGAACGGGGCCGGATAGCGGGCTGAGCCCGCCGTCCGACCCCGTTCGGTCAGTGCTGTTCCGCGCCTGGTCGCTCCGCGCTCAGTTGGCGCGGTCGAAGTCGATCGCGCTGTACGCCCGCAGCTTGGCGAGCTTGTGGGTGGAGTCGATCTGGCGGATGGTGCCGCTCTTGGAGCGCATCACCAGGGAGCTGGTGGTGGCGGTCTCCTGGCGGTAGTGGACGCCGCGCAGCAGTTCGCCGTCGGTGATGCCGGTGGCGACGAAGAACACGTTCTCGCCACTGACCAGGTCGTTGGTGCTGAGCACCCGGTTGAGGTCGTGGCCGGCGTCCAGGGCCTTCTGCTTCTCGGCCTCGTCCTTGGGCCACAGGCGGCCCTGGATGACGCCGCCCATGCACTTCATCGCGCAGGCGGCGATGATGCCCTCGGGGGTGCCGCCGACGCCCATCAGCAGGTCGATGCCGGTGCCCTCGCGGGCGGCCATGATGGCGCCGGCCACGTCGCCGTCGGAGATGAACTTGATCCGGGCGCCCGCCTCGCGGATCTCCCGGACCAGGTCGTTGTGGCGCGGGCGGTCGAGGACCACCACGGTGACGTCCTCGACGGCGCTGCCCTTGGCCTTGGCGACCCGGCGGATGTTGACGGCGGCGGGGGCGGTGATGTCGACGTAGTCGGCGGCTTCGGGGCCGCAGACCAGCTTGTCCATGTAGAAGACGGCGCTGGGGTCGAACATGGTGCCGCGGTCGGCCACGGCGAGCACCGCGACGGCGTTGTTCATGCCCTTGGCGGTCAGCGTGGTGCCGTCCACCGGGTCCACGGCGACGTCGCACTCGGCGCCGGTGCCGTCGCCGACCCGCTCGCCGTTGTAGAGCATCGGGGCTTCGTCCTTCTCCCCTTCACCGATGACGACGACGCCGTTCATCGAGACGGTGGAGACCAGGGTGCGCATGGCCTTGACGGCCGCGCCGTCGGCGCCGTTCTTGTCGCCACGGCCGACCCAGCGGCCGGCCGCCATGGCCGCTGCCTCGGTGACCCGGACGAGCTCCAGGGCGAGGTTCCGGTCGGGGGCCTCCGGGGCGACCTCCAGCGAAAGCGGGAGGTGGGAGGTGTGCTGCGTGGTCATCGTCGTTACCTCTCTGTACGCGACGGCCAGTCAGCGGTCGACTACTGTCAGGTCGAGCGCTGCGATGAGGGTCCCCCGATCGTATCTGTCGATGGAATGACTGTCTGTGGCGCGGGTCCCGCCCACCTGCGGTTCTGCAATGGTTTGGGCGTTATGCGGCCTCGGGCGGCACCCCGGTGGTCAGGTACTTCGGCACGATGGGTCACCATGTTGGGGTGGCAGGCAAAGGTGGCATGAGAGGGCGGCAGACGGTACGGGACATGGTCCTGTCCATGCTCGCCGTCATGGGTGTGGCCCTGGTGGCGTATCTGACGATCCCGCACAGCAGCAGTGGTGACGGGGTTCACGTCGTGGACTACGGTGCGGAGCTCGCCTCCGCCAAGCGCGCGGCGCCGTACCCGGTGCTGGCGCCACAGGGGCTGTCGGACAAGTGGCGGGCGACCTCGGTGCACTACCGCAAGGACGCCGACGGCCACGCCGGCTGGCACCTGGGCTTCGTCACCCCGGACGGCAAGTACGCCTCCGTCGAGCAGAGCGACGCACCCAGGAACGACCTGCTCAAGGTCGTGGTCACCGGCTACGCGCCGGACGGCAGCTCGACCATCGACGGCCAGCCCTGGGCCCGCTACCAGGGCGACCACTACCGCAGTGTGACCGAGAGCACGGGCGCGGCCACCACGGTGGTCGCCGGCAGCGCCTCGTACCAGGAGCTCGACCAGCTGGCGCAGGCGCTCAAGCCCTGACCCGGGGCAGCCTCGATCCGGAGCCGAGACGCCGGAGGACCCGGGAGACGGCGAAGGACCCGGAAGACGCCGAAGGACCCGACCCCCGAGGGGCCGGGTCCTTCGGCGTCTGCGGCATCAGACGGTGGTGACGACCTCGTCGTAGGCCAGCCGCGGGCTGCGCGGGTACCAGGCGTCCGCGCCCGGCTTGCCGATGTTCACCACGGCCAGCACCGAGTGGTCACCGTCGGCGAAGAACTCCTTGTTGATGCCCTCGGCGTTGAAGCCGGTCATCGGGCCGGCCGCCAGGCCGGCGGCGCGCACGCCGATGACGAAGTAGCCGACCTGCAGCGCACCGTTGAACGCCGCCGAGCCCTCGCGGACCGGGCGCTCCGAGAAGAAGAGGTCCTTGGCCTGCGGGAAGGCCGGGAACTGGGCCGGCAGCTCCTCGTGGAACTCGTTGTCGGCGGCCAGGACGGCGACCAGCGGGGCCGAGCCGGTCTTGGCCTTGTTGCCGTCCGCCATGTGCGACACCAGGCGCTCGCGGGCCTCGGCGGAACGGACCAGGACGACGCGCAGCGGCTGCTGGTTGAACGCGGTCGGCGCGTACTTCACCAGGTCGTAGATCGCCTGGAGCTGCTCGTCGGTGACGGGCTCGTCGGTGAAGGTGTTCGCGGTGCGGGCCTCGCGGAAGAGCAGGTCCTGGGCGGCGGCGTCGAGAACGAGCGCGTTGTCGGTCATGGTGCAGCACCTCTTGGCTGGTCGGTACGGATCATGCGGCGAAGGCCGCGCACACCGTCCAACCTAGGTGAATTTTCAACTATTCCTCAAGCGGCTGTGATCAACATCACTCTTGATCGCTCCGCCCGGGTACTCGCTCCGGCCGGGCTACTCGCCCCCGCCCGGCTCGGCCCGCTGCTCGGCCGCCAGCGCCGCGTCCAGCCGCGCCCTGGCCCCGTCCAGCCAGCGCTGACAGACCTTGGCCAGCTCCTCGCCGCGCTCCCACAGGGCCAGCGACTCCTCCAGCGTGGTCCCGCCGGTCTCCAGCTGCCGGACCACCTCCATCAGCGCATCCCTGGCCTGCTCGTAACCCAGCTCGGTGGTCGCGGTCTGCTCGTCAGCCATGCGTTCAGCCTAGGGGCTGGTCCGGACATTCCGGCTGCGGATCGGGCGCCGGCAGCTGACCGACCGTCACCTCGAAGCCGCCGCCCGCCACCCGGGCGTGCAGCGCGGCGCCCTCGGTGAGCTGCACCGGATCGGTCACCACCTGCCCGTCGGCCCGCTGCAGCACCGCGTACCCGCGCTCGAGCGTGGCGGCGGGGGAGAGCGCCACCACCCTGGCCAGGGTGTGCCCGAGGTCCGACTCGGCCCGGTCCAGGCGGTGCCCGAGGGTTCGCCGGGCCCGGTCGAGCAGCGCGGTCAGCTCCTGCTCGCGCTCGCCGAGCAGCCGGTGCGGCGCGGCCAGCACCGGACGACTGCGCACCCCGGCCAGCCCGGCCCGCTCCCGCTCCACCAGACCGGTGATCATCCGGCGGGCCCGGTCGCGCAGCTGGCGCACCCGGGCCTGCTCCTCGCCGACGTCCGGCACCACCCGCTTGGCGGCGTCGGTGGGCGTGGCGGCCCGCAGGTCGGCGACGAAGTCCAGCAGCGGCTGGTCCGGTTCGTGGCCGATCGCGCTGACCACGGGCGTGCGGGTGGCGACCACGGTGCGGCACAGCTCCTCGTCGGAGAACGGCAGCAGGTCCTCCACGCTGCCGCCGCCACGGGCCACGATGATCACGTCCACCTCGGCGTGCTGGTCCAGCTCGCGCACCGCCCGGGCCACCTGGCCGGCCGCCTGCGGGCCCTGGACCAACACGTTGCGCACCTCGAAACGGACCGCGGGCCAGCGCCGGCGGGCCACCTCCAGCACATCCCGTTCGGCCGCCGAGGCCCGCCCGGTGACCAGCCCGATGCAGTGCGGCAGGAACGGCAGCGGACGCTTGCGCTCGGCCGCGAACAGCCCCTCGTCCGCCAGCTTGCGCTTCAGCTGCTCCAGCCGGGCCAGCAGCTCACCGAGCCCGACCAGCCGGATCTCGGTGGCCCGCAGCGAGAGCGTGCCACGCGCGGTGTACCACTCGGGCTTGGCGTGGAGAATCACCCGGGAGCCCTCGTGCAGGGTGTCGGCCAGCGGCTCGACCACCGAGCGGAAGCAGGTCACGCTCAGCGAGACGTCCTTGTCCGGGTCACGCAGCGTCAGGAACTGCATCCCGGGCCGGCGGCTCAGCTGGGTGATCTGGCCCTCCACCCAGATCGCCCCCAGCCGGTCGACCCAGCCGCCGATCAGCTGGGACACCTTGCCGACCGGGAGCGGCGCTTCGGGGGAGCTGGGATTGGCCATGCGTACGAGGCTATCCCCGCCCGCCCACAGCGGTGGGCCGCTGGACGAAGGCCACCAGGAGCCCCACGGCCAGCCAGGCCAGCCCGACCAGCTGCGCGGTGTGGGTCGCCTTCCAGACCACCGCGACGATCACCGCGATCCCCAGCACCGGCACCACCAGGTGCCGCAGCCAGTCCCGCGAGCCCTGCCGGACCACGTACCAGCCGATCACCGAGGCGTGCAGCAGTGTGAAGGCGGTCAGCGCCCCGATGTCCACCACCGAGGTCAGCTGGTCCAGGCCGTCGCTGCGTCCGGCCGCCCAGCCAGCCGCCGCCAGCGTCACCAGCGCCGCCAGCAGCAGCGCCCGGCGCGGCACGCCCGAGTCCGGGTCCACCCGGCCGAGCCCGCGCGGCAGCCGGCCCTCGCGCCCCATCGCGAAGAGCAGCCGGCCGGCCGCGGCCTGCCCGGCCAGCGCCGCGAAGGCCGCCCCGATCGCCTTGCTCACCGCGACCAGGGTGTGCAGCCAGTGCCCGATCGAGGTCTCCACGGTGTCGTAGAAGGCGGAACCCTGGGCGGCCGGCTGCTCGGTCAGCTGCTGCGGGGTGAGCGGTTCGAGCAGCGCGGCCAGGTAGCTCTGCGCGACGAACAGCCCACCGGACAGCAGCAGGCAGAGCAGCACCGCGCGGGCCACCGCCCGGGAGGCGCCGACGGCCTCCTCCACGAAGGAGGCGATCGCGTCGAAGCCGAGGTAGGAGAGCACCGCCACGCTCACCGCGCTCAGCACCGCGCCCAGGTCGAAGCCCCCGATGCCGGTCAGCGGCGAGAGCACCGGCCGCACCGTGCCGTCCCTGGCCAGCACCACCACCGCGCTGACCACGAAGACCGCCAGCACCGCGAGCTCCATCGCCAGCACCCCGAAGCCGACCACCGCCGCGGTGCGCACCCCGGCCAGGTTGAGCGCGGTGGTGACCAGCACCGCCAGCACCGTCCAGGCCCACCGCGACACGCCCGGCACCAGGGCGTGCAGCGCGATGCCGGAGAAGAGGTAGGCGACCGCCGGGATCAGCAGGTAGTCCAGCATCGCCATCCAGCCCGCGACGAAGCCGCTCCGCTCGCCCAGGCCGGCCCGCGCATAGGCGAAGACCGAGCCGGTCTGCGGCACCGCGTGCACCATCTGGGCGTAGGAGAAGGCGGTGAAGCCCATCGCGACGGTGGCGGCCAGGTAGACGGCGGCCACCGCGCCGTGGCTCTTGGCGTCCAGCACCCCGAAGATCCCGACCGGGGCCATCGGCGCGATGAAGAGCAGACCGTAGACCACCAGGTCGCGCAGGCCCAGGCTGCGCCGCAGGCCGTTCGGCTCGGGTCGTTCGTTCACCCGTCAGATTTGACCACCTGACGCAGCGTCCGCGCCGGAAGTGACCAGGTCTCGGCGCGGCATCCCCGCCCCGGCAGCGCGCCCGTACGATAGGGGCATGTCGACCACCGCTCAGCGCCGCGTCCTGCTCGCCGCCCCCCGGGGCTACTGCGCGGGCGTCGACCGCGCCGTCATCGCCGTGGAGAAGGCCCTCGAGCAGTACGGGGCGCCGATCTACGTCCGCAAGCAGATCGTCCACAACAAGTACGTCGTGCAGACCCTGGAGAAGCAGGGCGCGATCTTCGTCGACGAGACGGAGGAGGTGCCCGAGGGTTCGATCGTGGTCTTCTCCGCGCACGGCGTGGCCCCCGCGGTGCACGACGAGGCGAAGGCCGGCAAGCTCGCCACCATCGACGCCACCTGCCCCCTGGTGACCAAGGTGCACAAGGAGGCCGTCCGGTTCGCGGACGAGGACTACGACATCCTGCTGGTCGGCCACGAGGGCCACGAGGAGGTGATCGGCACCATGGGCGAGGCCCCGGAGCGGATCCACCTGGTGGACGGCGCCGAGGACGTGGCGAACGTGCAGGTCCGCGACGAGTCCAAGGTCGTCTGGCTCTCCCAAACCACTCTTTCGGTGGACGAGACCATGGCCACCGTCGGCGAGCTGAAGAAGCGCTTCCCGCTGCTGGTCTCGCCGCCCAGCGACGACATCTGCTACGCCACCCAGAACCGCCAGGTGGTGGTCAAGCAGATCGCCGCCGAGACCGACCTGCTGATCGTGGTCGGCTCCAAGAACTCCTCCAACTCGGTCCGCCTCGTCGAGGTCGGCCTGGAGTACGGCGCCAAGGCCGCGCACCTGGTGGACTTCGCCGAGGAGCTGGACGAGGCCTGGCTGGAAGGCGTCTCCACGGTCGGCCTGACCAGCGGCGCCTCGGTGCCGGAGATCCTGGTGCAGGGCGTGCTGGAGTGGCTGGCCGAGCGCGGCTTCGGTCAGGTCGAGACGGTCCGCACGGCCGAGGAGACGCTCACCTTCTCGCTGCCCAAGGAGCTGCGCCGCGACCTGCGCGCCGAGGCGGCCGGCAAGCTCGCCTGACGCTGTGGCAGGTTCCGGGCTGCTTTCCGCTCCCACCTCCCCTACGGTGAAGGTCGGGACTCGAAGAGGAGCAGCGACGTGACCACACCCTCCGTGCCCTCCGGCGTTTTCGGCGTGGACATCGGCGGCTCGGGCATCAAGGGCGCCCCGGTCGACCTCGACCGCGGGGCGCTCGCCGAGCCCCGGCACAAGGTGCTCACACCGCACCCGGCCTCCCCGGAGGCCGTGGTCGCCGCGGTCCGCGAGGTGGTCGAGCACTTCGAGCACCGCGGGCCGGTCGGCCTGACCTTCCCCGGCGTGGTGGTCGACGGCCACACCCGCACCGCCGCCAACGTGGACCAGGGCTGGCTCGGGCTGGACGCCGAGGGCCTGTTCCGCGAGGCGCTGGACAGCCCCGCCGTGCTGCTCAACGACGCGGACGCGGCCGGCCTGGCCGAGGCCGCGCACGGCGCGGGGCGGGACCAGGGCGGGGTGATGCTGGTGCTCACCTTCGGCACCGGGATCGGCAGCGCGCTCTTCGTGGACGGGGCGCTGGTCCCCAACACCGAACTGGGCCACCTGGAGCTGCGCGGCAAGGACGCCGAGCGCCGGGCCTCGGCAGGCGCCCGTGAGCGGCACCAGCTGACCTGGGCCGAGTGGGCGGTCCGGGTGGACGAGTACCTGGACTTGGTGGAGCGGCTCTTCTCGCCGCAGTTGGTGATCATCGGCGGCGGGGTCAGCCGCAAGCACGAGAAGTTCCTGCCGCTGCTCAAGGAGCGGTCGGCCCGGGTGGTCCCGGCCGAGCTGCGCAATGACGCGGGCATCGTGGGTGCGGCGATGGCGGCGGCCAAGTACAGCCGCTGACCGTTCGTCACACGCGTGGCCGCTGACCGTCCGTCACACGAGCGGCCGCTGACGGCTCGGCACGCCTCGGGCCGCTGACCGCCCGCTACCTGTTCCGGCGGATCCGGCGCTGGGCGAGGAACCGCGCGCCGACGATCGCGGCCGCCAGACCGGTCCCGGCGAACAGCCAGCCGGCCCGCAGTGCGAGGCCGCTGCAGAGCGCCAGCACCTGCCCGATCACTCCGGGCACCGTCACCGGACCGAGCAGCGCCACCGCCGCCGCGAAGGAGATCGGCCCGCTGATCGGTGCCGACGGCAGGTCGGCCAGCCGGACCCGCACCGCGGTCTGGAAGCAGACGAAGACGAACCCGAGGCCGAAGAGCACCCCGAGCCCGCCGAAGAGCAGTTGGTCCAGCAGGCCGAAGCCGAGCGTGCCGACCACCGAGAGCACCCCGGTGCCCACCCCGGTCAGCCGGGTCGGCGGCCCGGAGCGCTTGCCGCCGGCCCCGCCCAATCGTCGGCGCAGCCGGGCCAGCACCGCCGGTCCGCCGCCGGCGGGCCGCAGTCGGGACGGCCGCGCGGTGACGGCATCGCGGGGCGAGGCCGGCCCAGGTACGGCGGGCTCGCGGCCGGTGCCGCCGGCCGGCGGTCGGGATCTGGGCCCGGGTGGCTGGGTACGGATGCTCTGCTCCACGCACCCAACGTACGGTCCGATTTACATCACCTTGGGTAATGAACCGTCAAGACGCGTCCGTGTCCCGGTCCGGGACAGCCCTGTGACATTTTTGAATCTGTTCAAAACAGCCCCGGAGTCACTAAGGTGTGCTCGGGCCGCCTCCCGCAGCGGAGCCGCAGGCCCGTCAATTCCCGCTGCTCGCACCTCCTGGGGGACACCCATGTCCGAAACCACGTCAGCCGACCCGAACGGTCAGCCGGGTTGGGCGCAGCCCGGGTACGTCTACGCCGCCAACCCGTACCGGGCGCCGGTGAAGCCGGGCCCCGCGCCCTGGCGGATCGCGGTCAGCCCGCGCACCGCGGCCGACCCGCGGCCCTCGGTGCTGCTCGGCGCACTCGGCGCGGGTCTGCTCTGCGCGCTGCTGCTCAACGGTGGCCTGGCGCTCAACCTGCTGATCCTCGCGCTGGCGGCCGCCGTGACCGCCGCGCTCTCGGCCCGGGCGAGCGGGCGCCGGGTACGGCCGTGGACGGTGGTCTGGGCGCTCGGCGCGCTGGCGCTGCTGGCCGTCCCGGCGATCAGCGACGCCGGCTGGCCCACCACGCTGGCGGTGCTCGGCGCGCTGGCGCTGGCCTCGCTGGCCTTGCACGGCGGACGGACCTGGGCCGGGGTGCTGTTCGGCGCCGCGGGCCTGTGCTGGCAGCTCTTCCCCGCCCTGCCGGGCGCCACCCGCACGCTGCGCGCACAGGCGACGCCGGACCGGGCCAAGTGGCTGCCGCTGGCCCGCGCGGCGCTGGTCGCCGTGGTGCTGCTGGCCGTCTTCGGTTCGCTCTTCGCCGCCGCCGACCCGGCCTTCGGCGATCTGCTGTCCGGCCTGTCGCCGCAGCTGCCGCGCGGCTGGGACCTGATCCTGCGGGTGCCGGCCTTCGCCGCCGGCCTGCTGTTCGCCCTCGGCGCGGCCCGGACCGCCGCCGCCCCCTGGCGCTGGGACCGGCTGCCGGTCAAGGCCGCCAAGCCGCGCCGGCTGCTGGAGTGGGCGCTGCCGCTGGCCCTGCTCGACCTGCTCTTCGTCGCCTTCATCGCCCTGCAGCTCGCCGTGCTCTTCGGCGGCTACCGGCGGCTGATCAAGGAGACCGGCCTGACCTACGCGGAGTACGCCCGCCAGGGCTTCTGGCAACTGCTCTGGGTCACCCTGCTGACCCTGCTGGTGGTCGCCGTCGCCCAGCGCTGGGCACCGCGCGCCACCGCCGGCGAGCGGGCCGTGGTGCGGCTGCTGCTCGGTGTGCTCTGCACGCTGGCGCTCGGCGTGGTCGGCGCGGCGCTGCTGCGGATGCAGCGCTATGTGGACGCGTACGGGCTGACCCGGATGCGGGTCTGGGTGACCGGTGTGGAGCTGTGGCTGGCGCTGCTCTTCGTCCTGCTGCTGGTGGCCGGCGCGGTGGGCCGCTCCGGCTGGCTGCCGCGCGCGGTGGTGGCCAGCGCCGCGATCGCCACCCTGGCCTACGGGCTGGCCTCGCCGGACGCGCTGGTCGCCCAGCAGAATGTGGACCGTTTCCAGCAGACCGGCCGGATCGACCTGGCCTACCTGCGCGACCTGTCCGCCGACGCGGCGCCCGCGCTCGACCGGCTGCCCGTGGACTTCCGCAGCTGCGCGCTGAGCCGGATCGGCGGCGAGCTGGACGCCCGGACACCCTGGTACGCGATCAGCCTGCGGGCCGCCGAGGCGCGCCGGATCCTGGCGGACCGCCCGCTGGAGCCCAACCCGTCCGGCTGCCCGTCCGACGACCCGGTCGACGCCATGCGATAGGGCGCGGGCCTTTAGACTTGGCGGTCGGCCCGTACGGTGCCGCTCCACGCCCTCCAAGCCCACGGGATCTCGCTTCATGTCGCTCACGATCGGAATCGTCGGCCTGCCGAATGTCGGCAAGTCGACCCTGTTCAACGCCCTGACCAAGAACGACGTCCTGGCGGCCAACTACCCGTTCGCCACGATCGAGCCGAACGTCGGCGTGGTCGGCGTCCCGGACCCGCGGCTGGCGGTGCTGGCCAAGATCTTCGGCTCGGAGCGGATCCTGCCCGCCACCGTCGACTTCGTGGACATCGCCGGCATCGTCCGCGGCGCCTCCGAGGGCGAGGGCCTGGGCAACAAGTTCCTCGCCAACATCCGCGAGTCCGACGCGATCTGCCAGGTGATCCGGGCGTTCCAGGACCCGGACGTGGTCCACGTGGACGGCAAGGTCTCGCCCAAGGACGACATCGAGACCATCAACACCGAGCTGATCCTCGCCGACCTGCAGACCATCGAGAAGGTGCTGCCCCGGCTGCAGAAGGAGGCCCGCCTCAAGAAGGACTCGGCCGCCGCGCTGGTCGCCACCGAGGCCGCCCAGAAGATCCTGGAGTCCGGCAAGACCCTCTTCGAGGTCGGCTTCGACGCCTCCTCGCTGCGCGAGCTGCACCTGCTCACCACCAAGCCCTTCCTCTACGTCTTCAACGTCGACGAGGACGAGCTGACCGACGAGCCCTTCAAGGACACCCTGCGCGAGCTGGTCGCCCCCGCCGAGGCGATCTTCCTCAACGCCAAGATCGAGTCCGAGCTGATCGGCATGGACGACGAGGACGCCCTCGAGCTCCTCCAGTCGATGGGCCAGGAGGAGCCCGGCATGGCCACCCTCGGCCGCGTCGGCTTCGACACCCTCGGCCTGCAGACCTACCTCACCGCCGGCCCCAAGGAGGTGCGCGCCTGGACCATCAAGAAGGGCGCCACCGCCCCCGAGGCCGCCGGCGTCATCCACACCGACTTCCAGCGCGGCTTCATCAAGGCCGAAATCGTCTCCTTCGACGACCTGGTCGCCTGCGGCTCCATCCCCGAGGCCCGCGCCAAGGGCAAGTCCCGGATCGAGGGCAAGGAGTACGTCATGCAGGACGGCGACGTGGTGGAGTTCCGCTTCAACGTCTGAGCGCGCACGCAGTGATGGGGTCGCCTCCGCCGGGAGTCGACCCCATCACTCGTAGTGGTAGCGGCACTGGGCGATCAGGATCGAGTCCTCGGTGACCTTGTAGATCAAGCGGTGCTCGTCGTTGATCCGACGTGACCAGTAGCCCTGGAACCCGTGCTTGAGCGGTTCCGGCTTGCCGATCCCTTCGTTGCCGTTGCTCGCGACATCGGCGAGGAGCGTATTGATCCGCTTGAGGATCTTGCGGTCCTGGACTTGCCACCACAGGTAGTCCTCCCAGGCCCGGGAGGCGAAGGTGATCTTCACTCCGGATCCGCCAACTCCCGTACGGTCCCTCCGCCGCTCTCCAACTCCTCGATGGAGGCCAGCAGGCGGCGGGCGTTCGCGGGACTGCGCAGGAGGTACGCGGTCTCCTTGAGGGACTGGTAGTCCTCCAGGGACACGATGACCACCGGTTCGCGTCCGGCGCGGGTGATCACTATCTCCTCGCGGTCGTCCGTGACTGCATTGAGCACCTCGGCGTAGCGGGCGCGGGACTCCGAGTAGCTCATCGTCTTCATGGCTCGACTCCTCCGATAGGTACAAGAAACTGTACGCGCCCAGTCGGGTGGCGCCAAGGGCACGAAGAGGTCGGCCGCTCAGCTGCTCAGCAGCTCCGCCAGCACCCCCGCGTGCAGCGCGTCCGGATCCTTGTTGGCCGTCAGCAGGGTGAGCGTTCCGTGTGCCCGCAGCGCGGCGAGCTGTTCGCGTGCCCCGGGGGTGTCCAGCTCGGCCCGGTAGCGGGTGGCGAACTCCTCGGCGCGCTCGTCCGGGGACTCGTGGAGCCAGTGGCGCAGCTCGGTGGACGGGGCCAGGTCCTTGGCCCATTCGTCCAGGGCGGCCCGTTCCTTGCTCAGGCCGCGGGGCCAGAGGCGGTCGACCAGGACGCGGTAGCCGTCGGCCGGGTCGGGCGGGTCGTAGACGCGGCGGGTGCGGATCGGGGAGCGGGTCATGGGGCCAGTGTGGATCAGGCGGTGACCAGCAGGGTGCCGTCCGCGCCGCGGGTGACCCGGACGGTGGTCAGGTCGGGGACGTGCGCGGTGGGGCGGTGGGCGGCGGCGCGGGGGCCGATGCCGAGGACCCGCATCCCGGCCGCGCGGCCGGCGGCGATCCCGGCCTCGGAGTCCTCCAGGACCAGGCAGTCGGCGGGGTCGACGCCCAGGGCGGCGGCGGCCTTGAGGAAGCCCTCGGGGTCGGGCTTGCTGGCGCCGACGGACTCGGCGGTGACGGCCAGCTCGGGGAAGGGCAGACCGGCGGCGGCCATCCGGACCCGGGCGAGGGCCAGGTCGGCGGAGGTGACCAGGGCGTGCGGGTGCCCGTCGAGCGAGGTGAGGAAGGCGGCGGCGCCGGCGACCGGGACGACGCCCTCGGTGTCGGCGGTCTCCTCGGCGAGCATCAGGCGGTTCTCGGCGAGGTTCTGCTCCATCGGCCGGTCGGGCAGCAGGATCGCCATCGACAGGTGGCCCTGGCGGCCGTGCACCACGCTCATCACGGCGTCCCCGTCCAGGCCCTGGCGGTCGGCCCAGCGGCGCCAGCAGCGTTCCACCACGGCGTCGGAGTTCACCAGGGTCCCGTCCATGTCGAGCAGCAGGGCACGGACGGACAGCTCGGTGGCGGGCATGCCGACTCCTCGGGCAACAGGCAGCGGGACCTTATGTTCGCCCAGGCTACAAAAGGTGCGCGTTGACCTCCCGGGCGGCCCCGGCCAGCTCCGGCAGCTCCACCACCTCGACCCCGGCGGCGGTCAGCAGGGCGATGCCCTCGCAGCCGGTGACGAAGAGGTCGGGCTCGCGCCAGGCGACCACCACGCGCGGGATCCCCGCGGTCAGGATCAGCTCGGCGCACGGGTGCGGGCGGGAGGCGCGGCGGCTGCACGGTTCGAGCGAGCTGTAGATGGTGGCGGTGCGCAGCCGCGGGTCGTCGGCCGGCAGCTTGGCGAGCGCGGACTCCTCGGCGTGCACCAGCGGGTCGCCCTCCCGGCTGTACCCCTCGCTCAGCACCGCCCCGTCCGCGCCGACGATCACCGCCCCGACCGAGAAGGCGCTCTCGGCGGGCGGGCAGCGCCCGGCGAGTTCGATGGCGCGCAGCATGAAGGCGCGGTCCGAGGTCATGCGGACTCCTTGGGGGCGTAACGGAGCAGGACGACGTCACCGACGGTACGGGCCTCGAGCAGCCGCAGCCGCCGGGTGCTGCCGCCCGGGAAGGCGGCCGGGTTGACGAAGCGCGGCGCCCCGGCGTCCCCGACCAGCAGCGGCGCGACGGCCAGCTGCAGTTCGTCGGCCAGTCCCTCGGCCAGGAACTGCGTGTGCACCGAGCTGCCGCCCTCCACCATCAGCCGTCGCACCCCGCGCCGGCCGAGGTCGTCCAGCACGGCCGGGAGCGAGACCTGCGGGCCCAGCGGGACCACCTCCGCCAGCCCGTCCAGGGCGTCCAGCCGCGCCGCCCCGTGGTCCGTGGTGTACACCAGCTTCGCGTCGCCGGTGTGCCAGAACCGCAGCTCGGGCGCCAGGTCGCCGCGCGCGCTGAGGGTCACCTTCAACGGGTTCGCCGGCCGCCCGCTGGCCACTCGGGAGGCCCGGCGGTCGGCGGAGTTGACCAGCAGCCGGGGGTTGTCGCGGCGCAGTGTGGTGGAGCCGACCAGGATGGCGTCGCAGCCGGCCCGCAGCTCGTCCACCCGGTCGAAGTCGGCCGGGTTGGAGAGCAGCAGGCGTTCGGGCGAGGCGTCGTCCAGGTGTCCGTCGATCGACATCGCGGCGCTGAGCAGCACGTAAGGGCGGGTCACGCTCCTACCGTACGGGGGCGCCGTCGGCGGGTGCTGGCTGAGGCCGGTCGCTCTACGGTCGCGGCGGGAGCGGCAGCGGCAGGGCGGGCAGACCGTCCACGCTGACGCCCACGTAGTCCTTCTTCGCGCAGTACGCGGCGAACTCCTCGTCGGTCTTTCGGTCGAAGTACTCCTCGTGCAGTGCGCGGTCCTCGCGGTAGTCCATGAACGGGACGGCGAAGCCGCAGGAGTCGCTGATCCGCTCGGCGCGCACCAGCACCACCGCGCGCAGCCCGGAGCCGTCGGCCTCGGGGGCGAAGTGGCCGAGCAGTTCGGCGAACCGCGGGTCGTCGCGGAAGACGGCCTCGCCGGTGCCGTGCACCCGCACCACGGTGGGCGGGCCGGTGAAGGCGCACCACATCAGCGTGATCCGGCCGTTCTCCCGCAGGTGGGCGATGGTCTCGGCGGTGCTGCCGCCGAAGTCCAGGTAGGCCAGGGTCAGTTCGTCCAGCACAGCGAGGGTGCCGGCGCGGCCCTTGGGGGAGACGTTCACGTGGCCGTCGCCGGCCAGCGGGGCGGTGGCGGTGAAGAAGATCGGCTGCGCCTCGATGAACGAGCGCAGTCTGCCGTCGATGCGTTCGTAGCTCTTTCCCATGCCGGCCATCCTAACTCCGTCTCGCATAGCAAGACATACCTTCTCACTTCCTGAGACGCCTACTAGCCTCGGGGACATGACGAATCCTCAGAACCAGCAGGCCGTCTACACGCACGGCCACCAGGAGGCGGTGCTGCGCTCGCACCGCTCCCGCACCGCCGCGAACTCCGCCGGCTACCTGCTGCCCGCGCTGCGCCCGGGCCTGCGGGTGCTGGACGTCGGCTGCGGGCCGGGCACGATCACCGCAGACCTGGCCGAACTGGTCGGCCCGCAGGGCACGGTGGTGGCTGTCGACACCTCGGCCGAGGTGCTGGAGCAGGCGGCCGAGTACGTCGCCGGGCGCGGCATCGGAAACGTCGATTTCGCGGTCGCCGACGTGCACGCACTGCCGTACCGGACAGCGGAGTTCGACGTGGTGCACGCGCACCAGGTGCTGCAGCACCTGGCCGACCCGGTGGCGGCGCTGCGCGAGATGCGCCGGGTGACCGCGCCCGGCGGTGTGGTGGCCGCCCGGGACGCCGACTACCAGGCCATGACCTGGTACCCGGAACTGCCCGAACTGGACGCCTGGTTGGACCTGTACCGCCGGTCGGCCCGGGTCAACGGCGGCGAGCCGGACGCCGGACGGCGACTGCTGGCCTGGGCCCGCGCGGCCGGGTTCACCGAGGTCACCGCCGCCAGCTCCAGCTGGACCTACGCGACCCCCGGCGAGCGGCTCTGGTGGGGCGAGTCCTGGGCCGACCGGACCACCGGTTCCGGCCTGGCCCGCGCCGCTCTGGCCGAGGGCTTCGCCGACCCGGCGGAGCTGGCCGCGATCGCCGAGGGCTGGCGGCGCTGGGCCGTCGAGCCGGACGGCTGGTTCGCCGTGCTGCACGGAGAGGTGCTGGCCAGGGGCTGAGCGCCGGGAGGTCGGCCGAGTGGGCTAGAGTCCGCGCCATCCATCGAACTGGTGCACAAAGGGTGCGGGCGGGGTGCAGGGGGCCTGATGACGGCGGAGAACGAGCGGGACGAGCAGCGGGCGGCGGAGCCGCCGAACCCGTATGCGGTGGCGGGTCAGCCCCCGCATCCGGGTGCGGCGCAGCCTGCCGGCTACCCGCCGTACCCCGGCCAGCCCCACCCGCATTCCCACCCGCAGCCCCAGCCCAGCGGCTACCCGCCCTACCCCGCCCCCTACACCGCCTGGGCCGCCCCCGTCCCGCAGCCCCAGGCCACCGGCACCAACGGCTTCGCCATCGCCGCCCTGGTCACCGCGCTGACCTGCTTCCTGTGGCCCGTGGCGATCGCCTTCTCGGTCACCGGCCTGATCCAGGTCCGCAAGCGGAACCAGCGCGGCACCGGCCTGGCGGTCGCGGGCCTGGTGATCTCGATGGTCGGCCTGATCGCCACCATCGGCATCGCCTCGCCGAACGCCTTCAAGGGCCACGGCGGCTTCGCGCTGCGCACCGGCAGCAGCTCCACCGCGAACCTGTACACCGGTGACTGCTTCGACCGGGCCGGCGGCGACGTCCGCAAGGTGCCCTGCAGCTCCCCGCACGACGGCGAGGTGGTCGGCTCGATGCGACTGCAGGGCATGTCCTATCCGGGCGAGGACGAGCGCAAGCGGCAGGCCGGACCGGTCTGCCAGCAGTACTCGCGGGACTACTCGATGGACGACTGGGCCATCCCGGAGAGCATGGTCGTGCACTACTTCTACCCGCAGCGGGACGAGTGGGACACCGGCGACCGCGAGACCACCTGCTTCCTCACCGACCCCGACGCCAAGCACAGCGGTTCGCTGCGCAAGGACGTCAGCAACACCACCAGCGCCCAGTTCCGCTACCTGAAGGCGATGGACGCGATCGACGAGGCCGGCAGCAAGCGGCCGACCGGCTCGGTCGCCGACGACCCGGCCGGCTACCGCGAGTGGGCCGCCACCATGGCGACGGTGCTGCAGACCCAGACCTCGGCGCTGGAGGGCGGCGACTGGGAGCCGGCGGTGCGCACCGCCGTGGACGCCCAACTGGCCGAGCTGAAGCAGCGGATCCCGGCGCTGCAGCGGGCCGCCCAGCCCACCGGTGCGGAGGACCTCGCCCGCGCGATGTCGGAGGCCGACCACCACCACGGCTACGACCAGCAGAAGGCGGTCCGCAAGCTGCTGGGACTCTCCACCGACGACTCCTGGTTGAACCAGCCGGCCCGCAGCGACGGGGCACCGAAGAGCGTCTGACGCACCGTCACCCCGATGCCGGTGCGCACCGACTCGGCACAGTACGGACTTGGCACAGTACGGACTTGGCACAGTTCGGACTTGGCACAGTACGAACGGGTCCGGCCGGTGGTGGCCGCGGCGTGGCTCGTGAGCTCCGCCGCGAGCCGGCCGGGCACGAAGGACCCGGCCGGGACCTTGCGCCGAGGCGGCAGCCGGTCCACCCTTGCGATAGTCGTCATGTGAGGTGTTCGCATCGGGAGCATCCGAGCGGATCGCGGTGCCACGGGCGCGATCGGCCCCGGCCGGCGCGGTGGAGCCTCACAGCACGACCCAACGGGGGCAGGGGGCAGGGGTGCGAAGCAGTAGGCGAAGGCACGGTGCGCGGTCCGCACCGTCGACGTCCGTCGGGTGCGAATCATCGGGTCACGGCTGTCGGGCGCGGGTCTGAGCCGCGTCGACTCCGTCACTTACCTGCCGTTAACCCGGCGCCACACGGGTGTGACGGCACCGAAACCTCGTCCGTACCTCCCGGTAGCGGGCCGTCCCTAGGCTTTGGGGACGGCCACACCCTGCGGACCCGACTCGACCCCCACCGAGCCGGGCCCGCAGGGTGCTTCCCTGAGCGGGCCTGTCGCCAGGGCGCGCCGCGCTACGCTCCCGCCATGACCGCACCCCGCACCCCCACCTGGCGGGTGATGCGCCAGGACGACAACGGCAACCGCTACCTGGTGGCCCGTGAGCTCCCGAAGGCCGAGGCCGAGCGGCTGGCCGCCGAGTTGGAGGCGCGCGGGCACAAGCAGCTCTACTGGACCGAGCCCGAGCAGGCCTGAGCACGCCCGAGCAGGGCCCGGCGGGCTAC
The DNA here is from genome assembly GCF_000744785.1 of Kitasatospora azatica KCTC 9699. Lineage (NCBI taxonomy): Bacteria > Bacillati > Actinomycetota > Actinomycetes > Kitasatosporales > Streptomycetaceae > Kitasatospora > Kitasatospora azatica. Next base: position 2,430,352 of record NZ_JQMO01000003.1, read on the forward strand.
TAGGCTCCCCGCATGGAGAACCGGATCGTGGTCGGCGGCGCGCTGATCCACCAGGGGCGGGTGCTGGCGGCCCGGCGCAGCGCGCCGGCCGAGGTGGCGGGGCGCTGGGAGTTCCCGGGCGGCAAGGCCGAGCCCGGCGAGACGCAGCAGCAGGCGCTGGAGCGCGAGCTGTACGAGGAACTCGGCGTGCGGGCCCGGGCGCTGACCCGGCTGCCGGGGGAGTGGCCGATCCGGGCCGGCCTGGTGCTGCGGATCTGGGCCGCCGAGTTGCTCGAGGGTGAGCCCCAGCCGTTGGAGGACCACTCCGAGGTGCGCTGGCTCGGCCCTGACGAACTCTCAGCCGTGGACTGGCTGGACCACGACCGCGAGGTCCTCCCCGAGGTGGCCCGGCTGCTCGGCGAGCACTGACGGGCTCGCACGGCCGCCGCGTCCGTGAGCCAATCGGAAAAGATGACCCAAACGCTGCGGTAGCGCAGGTTTGGTCTGGGTATGTCACAGTTCGGCATGAACCGTCACGCTTGGTAGGTCACAGGGAGGCCCGGTCGGTGGCGAGCACGGGGAGCGGCGGCAGAGCGCGGCGCCAGGCCACCCGGCCGGGTGGCGCCGCCGCCCGCGCGCGACTGCGGGCCCGCGGCCCGGCCGCGCACCCCGCTCCCGCCCCGGCCGCCCCGACCCGCCCGCCCGCCCCGCTGCGCCCGGAGCCCGCCGCGCACCCCGGCGGCCGGGCCCAGGCCGCGGCGCCACCTGGGACCGGCGTCCGCGGCATCCCCGCCGAGCCCTTCCCCACCGGCGACCGGACCCGCGGCCTGCTGATCGGCGAGCACACCCAGGGCAGCCTCTTCGACGTGGTCAAGGTGGCCATCGCGATGCTCGACACGGCCGGCCGCGTGGTGCTGTGGAGCCCGGCCGCCGAGGAGTTGCTCGGCTGGCCCAGCGAGGTGCTGGTGGGCCGTCGGATCGAGGAGCTGCTGGTCGACGAGCAACTGGCCACCGCCACCCGCGAGGCGTTCCGGGTCGCGCTGCGCAGCGGCGGTTGGAAGGGGCTCACCCAGCTGCACCACCGGGACGGCCCCACGGTCCCGGTGGAGGCCCGGATCTCGCCGCTGGTGGACGGCGACGGCACCCCGTTCCTCCTGGTGGCGCTCGCCGAGGCGCTCGCCCTGCAGGCCGTCGAGCGCGACCTGGCGGTGCGCGACGCGCTCTTCGAGCAGTCCCCGCTGGGCATCGCCGTACTCGACACCGAGCTGCGCTACACCGCCGTCAACCACACCCTGGCCGAGATGAACGGGGTGGCCGCCGAGGAGCACGTCGGTCGCACCACCGGCGAGACGCTGCCCGAACGGGCCGCCGACGAGATCACCGTGATCCAGCGTCAGGTGCTGGCCACCGGCGATCCGGTGATCGACGTGACCCTCACCTCGCCGATGACCGCGCGCTCCGGCTTCCGCTCGATCTCGTACAGCCGGCTCACCGACCGCGGCGGCAAGGTGCTCGGCATCTCCGGCACCGTGATGGACGTGACCGAGCGGTACCGGGCGGTGGCCAAGGTCGAGCACGCCCGCCGCCGGCTCGCCCTGCTGAACGAGTTCGGCTCCCGGATCGGCGACCTGCTGGATGCCTCCCGGATCGCCCAGGAGCTGGCCAGCGCGGTGGTGCCCAGGCTGGCCGACTTCGCGGCGGCGGTGCTGCTGCAGGCGGTGGCGCACGGCGACGACCTGCCGCGGCACGCGCACGACCGGCGCACTTCGCTGCTGCAGCTCGGGGTGGCGGCCACCCAGGACGGCGAGGAGGTCGAGGTGATGCTCCGGCGGGGCGCCAGGATCAGCTTCGCCGAGGAGTCCTGCTACGGCCGGGTGTTGCGCACCGGGGTGCCCGAACTCCTCTCCGGTGCCGATGAGTTGGAGGATGCCACCTATCCCGGTGATCCCAAGGTACGGGCCGCGCTGGCCCTCGGCACGCATTCCATGCTGGTGGTCCCGCTGCGGGCCCGGGGGATCGTGATCGGGCTGCTGGTGCTCAGCCGGGCCGGCCGCCGGGAGGGCTTCGACCGGGACGACCTGGCCTTCTCGGTGGAGCTGGCCGACCGGGCGGGCAGCTCGCTGGACAACGCCCGGCTGTACGTCCGCGAGCGCACCGCCGCGCTCACCCTGCAGCGCACCCTGCTGCCCCAGCAGGTCCCGCAGCCCACCGGCATCGAGGTGGCCTACCGCTACGTGCCGGGCAGCATCGGCACCGAGGTGGGCGGCGACTGGTTCGACGTGATCCCGCTGCCCGGCGACCGCACCGCGCTGGTGGTCGGCGACGTGATGGGCCACGGCCTGCGGGCGGCCGCCACGATGGGCCGGCTGCGCACCGCGGTACGGGTGCTGGCCGCCCTCGACCTGCCGCCGGGGGTGCTGCTGCGGCACGTCCACGAGCTGGCCGACGACCTCGCCCAGGGCCCGGACGAGGCGCTCTTCGCCACCTGCGTCTACGCCGTCTACGACCCGGCCACGGCCCGCCTGACGGTGGCCAAGGCGGGCCACATCCCGCCGATCCTGGTCCATCCGCCGACGCCGGGACCGGCCCGCACCGGCAGCCCGCTGCCCGGCGGCGAGGGCCGGGTGCTGGACCTGCCCTCGGGTGCGCCGCTCGGGGTCGGCGGGGTGCCGTTCGAGGCGGTGGAACTCCTGGTGCCGGAGGGCAGCGTGCTGGCGCTCTGCACGGACGGCCTGGTGGAGTCCCGGGACAAGGACCTGGACGTGGGCCTGGGCCGGCTGCAGTCGGTGCTGGAGAAGCCCTACCCGTCGATCCAGCACGCCTGCGAGGCGGTGCTGGACACCATGGAGCAGGGCCGCGAGCCGGACGACGTGGCGCTGCTGCTGGCCCGGCTGGGCCGCGGCGAGGAGGGGGCCCGGACCGTCGGCTGGACCCTGCCGGCCGAGCCCACCGCGGTCTCCCGGGCCCGTCGACTGGTCCGCGGCGTGCTGCAGGAGTGGGTGATCGAGGAGCTCACCGATGTGGCCGAACTGCTGGTGAGCGAGCTGGTGACCAACGCGGTGCGGTACGCCAGTGCCCCGATCGGGGTCCGGCTCACGCTCGGCGAGACGCTGCTGGTGGAGATCTCCGACCCGCTGCCCGACCCGCCGAGGGAGCGCCACGCGGCCGAGGCGGACGAGGGCGGCCGGGGGCTGGAACTGGTCCGGCGGCTGGCACTGCGCTGGGGCGCCAGGGCCGAGGGAATGGGCAAGGTGGTCTGGTTCGAGCAGGAATTGCCGGGGAAGGAAGCGAATCGGGAATGAACCGAGCGGATTGATCGCGCAGGTCTTCGATTTTCGGGGCGCGATCGGTGGCGATGCGGGGACTGTGCATGACAATAGTTCGAGCGGGCGCACGGAAGCGGACCAGGGGCGCGAGCGTGGCAGGCTGGTAGCGCAAGACCGGGAACAAAAACCTTCGCTCGATTTGATGTTGTGATGTCAGGGGCGTGTGCGCCCGCCCCTGGATGATGAATACTCGGTCTTCTCGACATCCGGATGGTCGCGGGTTGGAGGGGTCGGTCCTTGAACAGCATGCCGGCGCGGGAAGCGCTGACTGGCAGCGGTCATGCCGCCGTGCCCGGACAGTCCGGCGCACCGGCAGCCGTACCCCTGGCGGCCCGCGAGCCGGCCCGCCAGCAGAGCCCCGGGCAGGGCCGTGAGCAAGCCCGTGAGCGGGCCCGCAAAAGGCCCTCGGCGCCACTGCCGGAGCCGGCCCGCTGGGGCGACGCCGACCCCGGGTCGATCTACGCCTACATCCGGGTGGCCACCTTCGCGATCGGCCCCGACGGCCGGATCAGCCAGTGGAGCGACCGGGCCGCCGACTTCTTCGCGCTGCCCGCCGCCGAGGCGGTCGGCGCCGACCCGGTCACCACCTTCGTCCCGCGCGAGCACTGGCAGAAGGGCCGGGCCCGGCTGGAACGCACGCTGGCCGGCGAGGAGTGGGTCGGCACCGCGCCCTACCGCGACCGGGACGGCGCCGAGGGCCTGGCCGAGATCTACCTGATGCCCGCGGCCGGCGCCGCCGGCGTCGACGGATCCGCCGAGGACACCACGTCCGGCGCGCTCTGCCTCGCCGTCGACCTCGGCAAACTGCGCCGGATCGAGACCGACCTGGCCGCCTCCGAGGCGGTCTTCGGCCAGACCCCGAGCGGATTCTTCCTGTTCGACCGCGACCTTCGGCTGCAGCGGGTCAACCAGGCCTTCGCCGACGCGGTCGGCGTCGAGCAGGAGGAACTGGCGGGCGTCACCGCGCACGAGCTCTTCTCGACCGCCGAGGCCGAGCGGCTGCAGGCCGCGCTGCGCCAGGTGCTGGACAGCGGCGACCCGGTGGTCGACCTGCGGTTCAACAGCGCGCTGCCGAACCGGGCCGGCGAGCGCCGCTGGGCGATCTCGCTCTACCGGCTGACCGGCCCCGGCGAGCGGCCGATGGGCGTGGCCGGGCAGGTCAACGACGTCACCAGCCGGCACGTGGCCGAGCGCGAGGCCGCCGGGGTGCGGCGCAACCTGGCCCTGGTCAACGAGGCCAGCGCGCACATCGGCTCCACCCTGGACCTGGAGACCACCGCCAAGGAACTGCTGGACGTGGTGGTCCCGCAGTTCTGCGACCTGGCCACGGTGGACCTCTACTCGGCGCTGCTCTCCGGTGAGACCGGCCCGTCGCTCTCCGGCGCCAACGGCAACCCGTACGACGGCAGCGGCGAACTGCGCCGGGTCGCCGTCTCCAGCGTGGTCGGCGGCGCCGCCGCGGTGCTCGGCGGCGATCCGCAGGCCTACGGCCAGCACGGCTACAGCTCGCACCTGGCCGCCGCCGAGGCCGGTGGCACGCTCTGCTACCCGCCGCGCTCCCCGCACGCCCGCGCGCTGCGCACCGGGCGCAGCGCGATCCCCGACCCCGGCCCCGACCCGCTGCTGCGCAGCACCCTGGTGGTGCCGCTGGTGGCCCGGGACGTGGTGCTCGGCCTGATCCAGCTCTCCCGGGCGATCGGCAGCGAGCCGTTCGACGCCCGGGACGTGGCGATCGCCGAGGAGATCGCCGCCCGGGCGGCCGTCTGCGTGGACAACGCCCGGCTCTACCGGCGCGAGCACGAGCGGGCGCTGATCCTGCAGCGCAGCCTGCTGCCCCCGGGCAACCCGGAGGCCAGCGGCCTGGAGATCGCCTGCCGCTACCGGCCCAGCAGCAACAACACCGAGGTCGGCGGCGACTGGTTCGACGTGATCGCGCTGCCCGGCCACCGCACCGCGCTGGTGATCGGCGACGTGATGGGCCGCGGCCTGCGGGCCGCCGTCGCGATGGGCCAACTGCGCACCGCCGTGCGCACCCTGGCCATGCTGGACCTGGAGCCGGCCGAGGTGCTCGGCGCGCTGGACGACATCGCCCGGGGCCTCGGCGACCCCGGCCCGGGACCGCTGCCCGGCTACGGCCGGCACGGCCAGGTGGACGAGGAGGCCGTCGAGGTCTACCTGGCCACCTGCGTCTACGCGGTCTACGACGCCGTCACCCGGCGATGTACCTTCGCCAACGCCGGGCACCTGCCGCCGGTACTGCTCAGCCCGGACGAGCCGGCCCGGATGCTGGACGTGCCGCCGGGTCTGCCGCTGGGCGTCGGCGGCGAGCCCTTCGAGGAGGTCGAGCTGACCCTCCCGGACGGCGCCCTGCTCGGCCTGTACACCGACGGCCTGGTGGAATCCCGCAAGCACCAGCTGGACGAGGGCCTGCTGGCCTTCCGGACCGCGCTGCAGAACGGCGGCCCGGTCCTGGAGACCCTCTGCGACCAGGTGCTCAGCGAGCTCGACCCGCACCACGGCGAGGACGACATCGCGCTGCTGATGGCCCGGGTCCATGCCTTCCCCGAGGACGCGGTGGGCGACTGGCAGCTGCCGCCCGAGCCGACCTCGGTGGCCAAGGCCCGCGAGCTGGCCTGCGGCTGGCTGCTGGTACGCGGTCTGGACGAGCTGGTCGACACCACCGAGCTGCTGGTCAGCGAGCTGGTGACGAACGCGCTGCGGCACGGCCGCGGCGAAATCCGGCTGCGCCTGCTGCGCGACACCACGGTGGTCTGCGAGGTCTGGGACGACGGCTACGCCCAACCCCGCCAGCGCCGCGCCCAGGAGACCGACGAGGGCGGCCGCGGCCTGCAGTTGGTCAGCCTGCTGGCCGAACGCTGGGGCAGCCGCCGCACCCCGCACGGCAAGATCGTCTGGTTCGAGCTGGGCTTCTAGTCGGTCTGCTCCCCAGAGCCCTTGGAGTCCCCGGAGTCCTTGGAGTCCCTGGGGCGCAGCCCGATCTTGTTGCCCAGCCAGACCAGCGGGTCGTACTTGCGGTCGGCGACCCGTTCCTTGAGCGGGATCAGCGCATTGTCGGTGATCTTGATGTGCTCGGGGCAGACCTCGGTGCAGCACTTGGTGATGTTGCAGTAGCCGAGGCCGTGCAGCTCCTGGGCGTCCTTCTTGCGGTCCAGCCCGCTCTCGGCCGCGGCGTCCAGCGGGTGCATGTCCAGCTCGGCGACCCGCATCAGGAAGCGCGGACCGGCGAAGGCGGCCTTGTTCTCCTCGTGGTCGCGCACCGCGTGGCAGGTGTCCTGGCAGAGGAAGCACTCGATGCACTTGCGGAACTCCTGCGAGCGCTGCACGTCCTGCTGCCGCATCCGGTACTCGCCCGGCGCCAGTCCGGGTGGCGGCACGAAGGCCGGGACCTCGCGGGCCTTGGCGTAGTTGAACCCCACGTCGGTGACCAGGTCGCGGACCGGGGGGAAGGCCCGCAGCGGGGTGAGCACCACCGGCTCGCCGGGCGGCAGCACCGACATCCGGGTCATGCAGAGCAGCCGCGGCCGCCCGTTCACCTCGGCGCTGCAGGAGCCGCACTTGCCCGCCTTGCAGTTCCACCGCACGGCCAGGTCGGGCGCCTGGGTGGCCTGCAGCCGGTGCACCACGTCGAGCACCACCTCGCCCTCGTTGACCTCGACCTGGTAGCTCACGAACCCGCCCTGGCCGGCTTCCCCGCGCCAGACCCGGAACTCATAGCTCATCGGACAGCTCCTCCGGTGTGAAGTACTTCGCCAGCTCGGTGCGGTCGAACAGGGCCAGCAGGTCGGCGCGGAACGGCGGGTTGGCCTGCCGGACCACCTCGACCTGCTGGTCCGTCAGCGAGCAGACCAGGTTGACCCGGCGCCAGTCGCGGTCCATGCCCGGCCAGTCCTCCCGGGTGTGGCCGCCGCGGCTCTCCCGGCGCAGCAGCGCGGCGCGGGCCACGCACTCCGAGACCAGCAGCATGTTGCGCAGGTCCAGGGCCAGGTGCCAGCCGGGGTTGAACTGGCGGTGGCCCTCCACGGTGACCTCGGCGGCCCGTCGGCGCAGCACCGCGAGCCGGTCCAGGGCCTGCTTCATCTCGCCGGCCCGCCGGATGATGCCGACCAGGTCGTTCATGGTCTGCTGGAGCTCCTGGTGCAGCGCGTACGGGTGCTCCCGGCCCTCGCCGAACGGTGCCAGCGCCTCGGCGGCGGCCGCGTCCAGTTCGGCCCGCTCGGGCACCGGGCGCCCGCCCAGGCCCCGCGCGTACTCGGCTGCGTGCAGCCCGGCCCGGCGGCCGAAGACCAGCAGGTCGGAGAGCGAGTTGCCGCCCAGCCGGTTGGAGCCGTGCATCCCGCCGGCCACCTCGCCGCAGGCGTACAGACCGGGCACCGAGGGGCTGGCCGCGGTGTCGGGGTCCACCTCGACGCCACCCATCACGTAGTGGCAGGTCGGCCCGACCTCCATCGGCTCGCGGGTGATGTCCACGTCCGCGAGCTCCTTGAACTGGTGGTGCATCGAGGGCAGCCGCCGGATGATCTCCTCGGCCGGCAGCCGGCTGGAGACGTCCAGGTAGACCCCGCCGTGCGGGGTGCCGCGCCCGGCCTTGACCTCGGAGTTGATCGCCCGGGCGACCTCGTCGCGGGGCAGCAGCTCGGGCGGGCGGCGGTGGGCGGCCGGGTCGGCGTACCAGCCGTCGGCCTCCGCCTCGGTCTCGGCGTACTGGCCGCGGAAGACCTCGGGGACGTAGTCGAACATGAACCGCTTGCCCTCGCTGTTGCGCAGCACCCCGCCGTCGCCGCGCACCGACTCGGTGACCAGGATCCCCTTCACCGAGGGCGGCCAGACCATGCCGGTCGGGTGGAACTGGATGAACTCCATGTTGAGCAGCCGGGCGCCGGCGAGCAGTGCGAGCGCGTGCCCGTCGCCGGTGTACTCCCAGGAGTTGGAGGTCACTTTGAAGGACTTGCCGATCCCGCCGGTGGCCAGGATCACGGCGGGTGCGGCGATGGTGAAGAACTGGCCGCTCTCGCGCCGGTAGCCGAAGACGCCGGCGACGCGTTCACCGTCTTTCAATATTCGCGTAACCGTATATTCCTGAAATACCTTCAGGCCTGATTCGTAGTCGCCCGATTCCCGGTGGTCCCGCTGTTGCAGCGCCACCACCTGCTGCTGCAGGGTGCGGATCAGCTCGAGTCCGGTGCGGTCGCCGACGTGGGCCAGCCGCGGGTACTCGTGCCCGCCGAAGTTGCGCTGGGAGATCCGGCCGTCCTTGGTCCGGTCGAACAGCGCACCCCAGGTCTCCAGCTCCCAGACCCGGTCCGGCGCCTCCTTGGCGTGCAGTTCGGCCATCCGCCAGTGGTTGAGGAACTTGCCGCCGCGCATGGTGTCGCGGAAGTGCACCTGCCAGTTGTCCGCGCTGTTCGCATTGCCCATCGAGGCGGCGATCCCGCCCTCGGCCATCACGGTGTGCGCCTTGCCGAAGAGCGACTTGCAGATCACCGCGACCCGCAGCCCCTGCTGCCGGGCCTCGATCGCGGCCCGCAGTCCGGCCCCGCCGGCGCCGACCACCACGACGTCGTACTCCTCCATACGGGGGCTCCCTCTCAGAACAGCTTCGGATCGGCGAAGACGCCCGACGAGACCAGGTACACGTACAGGTCGGCCAGCCCGACCGAGGCCAGCGAGCACCAGGCGAGCAGCATGTGACGGACGTTCAGCCGACCGACCAGCTGCCAGGCGCGGTAGCGCACCGGGTGCTTGGAGAAGTGCCGCAGCCGCCCGCCGACGATGTGCCGGCAGGAGTGGCAGGAGAGCGTGTACGCCCAGATCAGCACCACGTTGGCGAGCAGCACCAGGGTGCCGAGGCCGGCGTGCCCCCAGTTCCCGGCGGCGTCCCGGAAGCCGAGCACCGCGTCGTAGCTGAGGATCCCGGCGACCGGGATGGCCAGGTAGAAGAAGTACCGGTGCAGGTTCTGCAGGACCAGCGGGAACCGGGTCTCGCCGGTGTACTTGGCGTGCGGCTCGGCCACCGCGCAGGCCGGCGGCGAGGACCAGAAGGCCCGGTAGTACGCCTTGCGGTAGTAGTAGCAGGTCAGCCGGAAGCCGAGCGGGAAGACCAGCACCAGCAGCGCCGGCGACAGCCGCCACCAGTCGCCGACCACCGCCCAGTCGGCGCCGGCCCGCATCGGCACGCAGTCGGCGGCCAGGCAGGGGGAGTAGAACGGGGAGACGTACGGCGCCGCGTAGTAGTGCGCGCCTTCGAAGGCCCGCCAGGTCGAGTAGGCGATGAAGACCAGCAGACCGGCCGCCGTCGTCAGCTGCGGCAGCCACCAGCGGTCGGTACGGAGGGTACGTTCCGGGATCGCTAAGGTCATCCTGCGAGTGTGACGTTGATCACAATCCCGGGGAAGGGTTCTGACGAGACCTGTTCGGCCAACCGAGTGTCAGCTTGTCGTGCCGTCAGCTTTTCTGCACCGGGCCGGAGTTGAGTGGTCCCATGAAGCGACTGCTCGCCGCCGTGCTGCTGCTCGGCACACTGTCGGCCTGCTCCGGCGGACCGGCCCCCGCCCCGTCCGCCCAGGCCGCCCGGGACCTGACCCCCGTCGACCGCGGCGCGGTCCGCGACGGCGGCACGCTGCGCTGGGCGGTGGACGAGGTGCCCGCCTCGCTGGACGTGTACGCCGCCGACGCCCCGGCGGACACCGCGCTGATCGCGCACGCGCTGCTGCCCAGCCTCTACCGGCTGGACGACCACGCCCGGCCGTTCGCCGACCCCGACTACCTGGCCGGTGCCCAGGTCGCCGACCGGACCGTCACCTACCGCCTGAACCCCAAGGCGGTCTGGAGCGACGGCACCCCGCTGACCGCCGCCGACTTCACCGCCCAGTGGACGGCGCTGCGCGCCAACCACCCCGGCTACGCGGCGATCGAGTCGGTCGCCCCGGGCGCGGACCCGCACCAGGTGAAGGTGGTCTTCCGGCAGCCGTACCCCGAGTGGCAGGCGCTGTTCAGTCCGCTCTACCCGGCCGCGACCGGCTTCGCCGGCACCCCGCTGAGCGCCGGGCCGCTGACGGTCAAGTCGCTGGACGCCAAGGGCGGGAAGGCCTCGCTGGTGCGCAACCCGCGCTGGTGGGGCGATGCGGTGAAAGTCGACGGGATCGACTTCCTGGCCACGCCCAACCGCCTGGACGCGCTGGACCAGAACCAGGTCGACGTGGCCGCCCTGGAGGGCGCCGTCGACCACCCGCCGCTGGCCAAGTCCGCCGACGCGCTGGACTCCTCGGTGCAGGCGCTGAAGCGGGCCGAGGCGCTGCCCGGCATCACCCTGCACCGGGCCGCCGCTCCCGCCTGGACCCAGCTCACCCTGAACGGCGCCCGCGGCCCGCTGGCGGACGCCGCCGTGCGCCGCGCGATCGCCGCCGCCGTGGACCGCAGGAAGCTCGCCGAGGCCGCGCTCGCCCCGCTCGGCCTGCCCGCCACCACGCTGGGCAACCACCTGCTGATGGCCGATCAGGAGGGCTACCGCGACAACAGCGCGGCGCTCGGCGCCAGCGCCAAGGAGCTGCACCTCGAGCTGAACCTGCTCTACCCGGACGGATCGGCCACCGCCCGCCGGACCGCCGACGCGCTGACCGCCCAGCTGGCCACCGCCGGCGTGACCCTGCACCCGCAGGCGGTGCCCGCGGCCGGCTTCGTCCACGACCACCTGGCCGGCGGCGACTGGGACCTCGCGCTCTTCTCCTGGCCGGCCACCGCCTTCCCGGCCGTGGACGAGCGCCCGCTCTACGCCAAACCGCGCCCGGGAACCGACGGCAAGCCGGTGGCCGGCCTGAACTTCGGCGGGACCGGCACCGACGAGATCGACCAGCTCTTCGACCGGGCCGCCGCCGAACCCGACCAGGTCAAGCGCACCGCGCTGCTGCAGCAGGCCGACGCCCGGATCTGGGAGCTGGGCCACTCGGTCCCGCTCTACCAGCGCCCCGAGCTGGTCGCGGTGCGGTCCTCCGTGGCCGGTGCGGGCGCCTACGGCTTCGGCTGGCCGCGCTTCCAGGACCTCGGGTTCCAGCGCTGAGCAGGCCGTCCGCTTCGCGGGACCCGTCGGCGGCCACGTACCATAGGACAAGCCGTGGCATGTTACGCCCGGCGGGTGGACCGGGACAGGCCGGGGCGCCACAACCCACGACTCCGGGAGAGTTCGCTCCGCATGCCCACGCGCAATGACATCCGCAACGTCGCCATCGTCGCCCACGTCGACCACGGCAAGACGACCCTGGTCGACGCGATGCTCAAGCAGGCCGGCGCCTTCGCGGCCCACCAGCACCTTGACGACCGCATGATGGACTCGAACGACCTGGAGCGCGAGAAGGGCATCACCATTCTCGCGAAGAACACCGCGGTCAAGTACCACCCCAAGGAGGGTGGCGCGCCGATCACCATCAACATCATCGACACCCCCGGCCACGCCGACTTCGGTGGCGAGGTCGAGCGCGGCCTGTCCATGGTGGACGCGGTCGTGCTGCTGGTCGACGCCTCCGAGGGCCCGCTGCCGCAGACCCGCTTCGTGCTGCGCAAGGCGCTGACCGCCAAGCTGCCGGTCATCCTGTGCATCAACAAGACGGACCGCCCGGACTCCCGGATCGACGAGGTCATCAACGAGACCTACGACCTGTTCCTGGACCTGGACGCCACCGAGGACCAGATCGAGTTCCCGATCGTCTACGCCTGTGCCCGTGACGGCGTCGCCTCGCTGACCAAGCCGGAGAACGGCACCGTGCCGGCCGACAGCGACTCGCTGGAGCCGTTCTTCTCCACCATCCTCGAGCACGTCCCGGCCCCGGAGTACGACGAGGACGCCCCGCTGCAGGCGCACGTCACCAACCTGGACGCCGACAACTTCCTCGGCCGCATCGCGCTCTGCCGCGTCGAGCAGGGCGAGCTGCGCAAGGGCCAGCAGGTCGCGTGGATGAAGCGGGACGGCTCGATCCAGCAGGTCAAGATCACCGAGCTGCTGATGACCGAGGCGCTCACCCGCAAGCCGGCCGAGGTGGCCGGCCCCGGCGACATCTGCGCCGTCGCCGGTATCCCGGACATCATGATCGGCGAGACCCTGGCCGACCTGGAGAACCCGGTCGCGCTGCCGCTGATCACGGTGGACGAGCCGGCCATCTCGATGGTCATCGGCACCAACACCTCGCCGCTGGTCGGCAAGGGCGGCAAGGGCCACAAGGTCACCGCCCGGATGGTGAAGGACCGCCTGGACCGCGAGCTGATCGGTAACGTCTCGCTGCGCGTGCTGCCGACCGAGCGTCCCGACGCCTGGGAGGTGCAGGGCCGTGGTGAGCTGGCGCTGGCCATTCTGGTCGAGACCATGCGCCGGGAGCTCTTCGAGCTGACCGTCGGCAAGCCGCAGGTGGTCACCAAGGTCATCAACGGCAAGGTGCACGAGCCGGTCGAGCGGATGACGATCGACAGCCCCGAGGAGTACCTCGGCGCGATCACCCAGCTGATGGCCGTCCGCAAGGGCCGCATGGAGACCATGACCAACCACGGCTCCGGCTGGGTGCGCATGGAGTTCATCGTTCCCTCGCGTGGCCTGATCGGGTTCCGCACCCAGTTCCTGACCGACACCCGCGGCACCGGCATCGCGCACAGCATCTTCGAGGGCCACGAGCCGTGGTTCGGCGAGCTGCGGATGCGCAACAACGGCTCGCTGGTGGCCGACCGCGCGGGCGTCGTGACGCCGTTCGCCATGATGGGCATCCAGGAGCGCGGCACGCTCTTCGTCGAGCCCACCACCGAGGTGTACGAGGGCATGATCGTCGGCGAGAACTCGCGCCAGGACGACATGGACATCAACATCACCAAGGAGAAGAAGCTCACCAACATGCGTGCGGCCTCCTCCGACACCACCGAGAACCTGGTGCCGCCGCGCAAGCTCTCGCTGGAGCAGTCGCTGGAGTTCTGCCGCGAGGACGAGTGCATCGAGGTCACCCCGGAGACCGTGCGCATCCGCAAGGTCGTGCTGGACCAGAAGGAGCGCGGTCGCACCGCCTCCCGGGCCAAGAAGAACTGACCCGCGCCTTCTCACACACCGTCAGCCGGCTTCCTCCGCGAGGGGGGAGCCGGCTGACGGCGTTCTTGCTCACCCGTTCGGCGGCACCGCGCGCTCGTGTGGCCCTGCTGCGGGTGCGTCGCCTGGGCGGCTCCCTTCGAATGGGGTGTGATGCGACACACACCCCATGAGGAGGGACCTCCATGCCTGGAGCCACTCGCGTTCGTTGGGCTTTGGCCTGTGCGACGGCGGTCGCCCTGGTCGCGACCGGTTGCAGCAGCAGCGGCGGCGGTAGCAGCTCGTCCAATGCCAACGCGACCTTCACCTACCAGAGCGGCGAGCCGCAGAACCCCCTGCAGCCCGCCAACGCCAACGAGACGAATGGCGGCCGGGTGGTGCAGAACCTGTTCCGCGGCTTGGTCGACTACGACCCGGCCAACGGACAGCTCCGGATGCAGGTGGCCGACAAGATCGACACCAGTGACTCGCAGACCTTCAACGTCACGCTGAAGTCGGGCTGGACCTTCCACGACGGCACGCCGGTCACGGCGAAGAGCTTCGTCGACTCCTGGAACTGGTCGGCCAACATCAAGAACAACCAGATCAACTCCGACTGGTTCTCCGACATCCAGGGGTACACCGACGTGCACCCCAAGGCCGGCAACCCGGCCCAGGGCCAGATGTCCGGGCTGACCGTCACGGACGACACGCACTTCACGATCAAGCTGGCCAACAAGGTCTCGTACTTCGAGTACAAGCTCGGCTACGTCGCCTTCTCCCCGCTGCCGGCCGGGTTCTTCAACGACCCGACCGGCTTCGGCCAGAAGCCGATCGGCAACGGCCCCTACCAGTTCGTCAGTTGGGACCACAACTCGCAGATCGTCACCAAGGCGTTCGCCAACTACGCGGGCGTGGACAAGCCGAAGAACGGCGGGGTGGTCTTCAAGGCGTACAGCACCGCCGAGGCCGCCTACGCCGACCTGCAGTCCAACAACCTGGACGTGATGGACCAGGTGCCGCCCTCGGCGCTGGCCACCTACAAGAACGACCTCGGCTCCCGGGCCATCGACTCCCCGCAGGGCGCCATCCAGACCATCGCCTTCACGCTCTACCAGCCGGACTGGTCGGGCGCGAACCTGAACAAGGTCCGCCAGGGCCTGTCGATGGCGATCGACCGGGACACCATCACCAAGACGGTGCTGCAGGGCTCCCGCGCGCCGGCCAGCGCCTGGACCGCCCAGGGCGTCGCCGGCTACAAGGCCGGCACCTGCACCGCCTGCAAGCTCGACGTCGCGCAGGCGAAGACGCTGATCCAGGAGGGCGGCGGGGTGCCCGGCAACTCGCTGAAGATCACCTACAACGCCGACGGCGGCCACAAGGAGTGGGTGGACGCGGTCTGCAACAACATCCGCCAGAACACCGGCGTGAACTGCACGGGTGACCCGAAGCCGGACTTCAAGACCTTCCGCGGGGCGGTCACCAGCCACTCGCAGCTCGACGGCGCCTTCCGCAGCGGCTGGGTGCAGGACTACCCGCTGAACGCCAACTTCCTGGCGCAGCAGTACCGCACCGGTGCCTCCTCCAACGACACCGGCTACAGCAGCGCCCAGTTCGACCAGCTGGCCAAGCAGGCCGACGAGGCGCCGACCGTGCAGGACTCGGAGACCGGCTACCAGCAGGCCGAGGGTGTGCTGGCGGTCGACATGCCGTCCATCCCGCTCTGGTACTACCGGACCAACTCCGGCTACTCCACCAAGGTGCAGAACGTCTCCTTCGACACGTTCGGCAACCCGGTCTGGACCCAGGTCCAGGTCAAGGGCTGACGCCCACTCCAGCCGGCCCCGCCCTCCCGCTCGGAGGGCGGGGCCAAGCCACTAGGCCCCACCGAGGACGGAGGAGCGATGGGCACCTATGTGCTCCGGCGGATCCTGCAGATGATCCCGGTCTTCATCGGCGCGACGCTGCTGATCTTCCTGATGGTCTACACCCTGCCGGGCGACCCGATCGCCGCGCTCTACGGCGACAAGGCCGCGGACCCGGCCCAGGTGGCCCAGCTGCGGCACCTGTACTACCTCGACCAGCCGATCTGGAAGCAGTACCTGCACTACATGTCGAACCTGCTGCAGGGGAACTTCGGCACCAGCTTCACCGGTCGGTCGGTCACCTCCCTGATGGGCGACGCCTTCCCGGTGACCATCCGGCTCGCCCTGGTGGCCTTCTTCTGCGAGATCTTCATCGGCATCCCGCTGGGCCTGCTCTCCGGGCTGTACCGGGGAAGCATGCTGGACAGCCTGGTGCTGATCCTGACCCTGGTCGTGATCGGCATCCCGGTCTTCGTGCTGGCCTACATCGCCCAGACGATCTTCGCGACCAATCTGGGCTGGGTCACACCGACCGTGCAGGACTCCACCGACATCACCCAGCTGATCCTGCCGGGCGTGGTGCTCGCCTCGCTCTCGCTGGCCTTCGTGGCCCGGCTGACCAGGACCTCGATCGGCGAGAACAGGCGCGCCGACTACATGCGCACCGCCATCGCCAAGGGCCTGCCGCAGCGCACCGTGATCACCCGGCACCTGCTGCGCAACTCGCTGATCCCGGTGGTGACCTTCCTGGGCACCGACCTCGGGGCGCTGATGGGCGGGGCGATCGTCACCGAAGGCATCTTCAACATCAAAGGTGTCGGCAACCTGCTCTACCAGGCGATCAGCCACAAGGAGGGGCCGACCGTGGTCGGCGTGGTCACCGTGCTGGTGATCGTCTACCTGGTCGCCTCCCTCGTCGTCGACCTGCTCTACGCGGTCCTGGACCCGAGGATCCGGTATGCCTGAGCCCGAGCCCTTCGACCCGAACAACCCGACCCACACCCGGTTGCCGGACACGCACGCGCTGGACTTCGCGGGCAGCCAGGGCATGACGGTCGAACAGGACCAGCTGCTGGAGGTGGATCCGGAGAAGCGGGAAGAAGCCCGGAGTCTCTGGCAGGACGCCTGGCGTGACCTGCGCCGACGGCCGATCTTCATCATCTCGGCGTTCCTGATCGTGCTGCTGGTGATCATCGCGATCTTCCCCGGCCTGTTCACCGACGCCGACCCGCGCAAGGCCGACCTGGTCAACAACTACCTGAAGCGGCCGAACTGGACCGACTTCTTCGGAGCCGGCTGGTTCGGCTACGACGGTCAGGGCCGTTCGATCTACGCCCGGGTGCTGTACGGCGCCCGGGCCTCGATGACGGTCGGCATCTGCGTCACCCTGGCGGTGGCGATCACCGGCGGGCTGGCCGGCATGGTCGCGGGCTACTTCGGCGGCTGGATCGACGCGGTGCTCTCCCGTCTGGTCGACATCTTCTTCGGCATCCCGCTGCTGCTCGGTGCCCTGGTGATCCTGAACTCCTTCACCCACCGCACGGTGTGGAGCGTGGTCTTCGCGCTGGCCTTCCTGGGCTGGACCCAGATCGCCCGCGTGATGCGCGGCGCGGCGCTGACGGTCAAGCAGGCCGACTACGTCACCGCGGCCAGGGCGCTGGGCGCCGGTACCGGGCGGATCATGCTGCGGCACATCCTGCCGAACGCGGTCGCGCCGGTGATCGTGGTGGCCACCATCGCGCTCGGCGGCTACATCGCGGCCGAGGCGACGCTCAGCTACCTGGGCATCGGCCTGCAGGACCCGACCATCTCCTGGGGCATCGACATCTCCTCGGCCCAGCGGGTGATCCGCACCGCGCCGTTCGTGCTGTTCTTCCCGGCCGCCGCCCTCTCCATCACGGTGCTGGCGTTCATCATGCTCGGCGACGCGGTGCGCGACGCCCTCGACCCGAAGCTGCGCTGAGAGAGAGGGGCTCCGCATCATGACCACCACCGTCGGCACGCCCTTGCTGGACGTCCGGGACCTGCACGTGGAGTTCAAGACCCGGGACGGCGTGGCCAAGGCCGTCAACGGGGTCAACTACAACGTCAGCGCGGGGGAGACGCTCGCCGTGCTGGGCGAGTCGGGCTCCGGCAAGTCGGTCACCGCGCAGGCCATCATGGGCATCCTGGACATGCCGCCGGCCCGGATCCCGCAGGGCCAGATCCTGTTCCGCGGCGAGGACATGCTCGCCATGGACAAGGAGACGCGTCGCAAGATCCGCGGGCAGAAGATCGCGATGATCTTCCAGGACGCGCTCTCCTCGCTCAACCCGGTCCTCAACGTGGGCTTCCAGCTGGGCGAGATGTACCGCGCGCACCGGGGCACCTCACGCAAGGACGCCAAGGCCAAGGCGATCGAGCTGATGGAGCGGGTGCGGATCCCGGCCGCCGCCCAGCGGGTCAACGACTACCCGCACCAGTTCTCCGGCGGCATGCGCCAGCGCATCATGATCGCGATGGCGCTGGCCCTGGAACCCGACCTGATCATCGCCGACGAGCCGACCACCGCCCTGGACGTCACCGTGCAGGCCCAGGTGATGGACCTGCTCGCGGAACTGCAGGCCGAGTACCACATGGGCCTGATCCTGATCACCCACGACCTCGGCGTGGTCGCGGACGTGGCCGACAAGATCGCGGTGATGTACGCCGGGCGGATCGTCGAGACCGCCCCCGTGCACGAGCTCTACGCCAGCCCCGCGCACCCGTACACTCGCGGCCTGCTCGACTCGATCCCGCGGCTGGACCAGAAGGGCCAGGAGCTCTACGCCATCAAGGGCCTGCCGCCCAACCTGCTGCGGATCCCGCCCGGCTGCCCGTTCAACCCGCGCTGCCCGCGCGCCCAGGACATCTGCCGGGTGACCCTGCCCCCGCTGCTCACGGTGACCGACGACAGCGGAGCGGCGCAGCCCGGGCGGGCCAGCGCCTGCCACTTCTGGAAGGAGACGCTCCATGACGAATGACGGCGCCACCGCGCTCGGCGCGGCCCAGCCGGAGGTGGCAGCCTTCGCCCAGCCGGTCTCCAGTGGCGAGCCGATCCTGGAGATCCGGGACCTGATCAAGCACTTCCCGCTCACCAAGGGCGTGGTCTTCCGCAAGCAGGTCGGCGCGGTCAAGGCCGTCGACGGCGTCTCCTTCGACCTGATGAAGGGCGAGACGCTGGGCATCGTCGGCGAGTCGGGCTGCGGCAAGTCGACGCTGGCCAAGGTGCTGATGAACCTGGAGCCGGCCACCGGCGGCTCGGTCCGCTACAAGGGCGAGGAGATCTCCCGGCTGAGCGGCGGCGCGCTGAAGGCGGTGCGGCGCAACATCCAGATGGTCTTCCAGGACCCGTACACCTCGCTCAACCCGCGGATGACGGTCGGTGACATCATCGGCGAGCCGTACGAGATCCACTCCGAGGTGGCGCCCAAGGGCGACCGCCGCAAGGCCGTGCAGGACCTGCTGGACGTGGTCGGGCTCAACCCCGAGTACATCAACCGCTATCCGCACCAGTTCTCCGGCGGTCAGCGGCAGCGGATCGGCATCGCCCGCGGCCTGGCGCTCAAGCCCGAGGTGATCATCTGCGACGAGCCGGTCTCCGCGCTGGACGTCTCGGTCCAGGCCCAGGTGATCAACCTGCTGGAGCAGCTGCAGGGCGAGTTCAACCTCTCCTACATGTTCATCGCCCACGACCTGTCGATCGTGCGGCACATCTCCGACCGGGTCGGCGTGATGTACCTCGGCAAGCTGGTCGAGCTCGGCTCGGACGCCGAGATCTACGAGCACGCCACCCACCCCTACACCCAGGCGCTGCTCTCCGCCGTACCGGTGCCCGACCCCACCGCGCGCCAGTCCCGCGACCGGATCGTGCTCACCGGTGACGTCCCGTCACCCGCCAACCCGCCCTCCGGCTGCCGCTTCCGCACCCGCTGCTGGAAGGCCCAGGAGAAGTGCGCCGTCGAGGTCCCGCTGCTGGCCGCCCCGCCCTGGCTGGACGGTCTCGCCGCCCACGACTCGGCGTGCCACTTCGCGGCGGAGCGGGCGGCGGACGACCGGGGGAGCGCGGAAAGCACGTGAGCATCCAGCAGGATCGGGCGGCGTCCGCCCCACTGTCACCGCCGGCCGCCCCACCGCGCCGGCTGCCCGCCCCGCCGAGGACAGCCAACACCGCAGCGGTGCCCGGGCCCTGGCGATGGTCCTCGCCACCCTGGTGCAGTTGTCGGCCCTGGCGCCGGGGGTCGGCGCGGTCCGGGTGCTGCTGGACGGCCGGCCGGTAACGCCGCAGGGCCCCTCCCGGAGGAGGGGCCCTGCGTGCTGCTCGGCTGAACCACCAGGGGACTGGCTCAGCCCTGGGTGCTGCGCTGCTCGGGGAGCGCGTCGGCGGCCGCCGGGCGGCGGGTGGTGTCGCCCTCCTCCGGGAAGTGGCAGGCCGTCAGGTGGCCGGGGGCGTTGCCGCTGAGCTGGATCAGCGGCGGCTCCTCCGTGGCGCACTTCTCGGTGGCCTTCCAGCAGCGGGTGCGGAACCGGCAGCCGGACGGCGGGTTGAGCGGCGAGGGGACGTCGCCGGTGAGGCGGATCCGCTCGGCCGAGACGTTGTCCGGGTCGGCGTCCGGCGCGGCCGAGAGCAGCGCGTGGGTGTACGGGTGCCGGGGCTTGGTGTACAGCGAGTCGCGGTCGGCGACCTCCACCACCTTGCCCAGGTACATCACCGCGACGCGCTGCGAGAAGTGCCGCACGATCGACAGGTCGTGGGCGATGAAGACGAAGGCGATGCCCATCTCGCGCTGCAGGCCCTGCAGCAGGTTGACCACCTGGGCCTGGATCGACACGTCGAGCGCGGAGACCGGCTCGTCGGCCACGATCAGCTTCGGGTTGAGCGCGAGCGCGCGGGCCACGCCGATGCGCTGGCGCTGGCCGCCGGAGAACTCGTGCGGGAACCGGTTGTAGTGCTCCGGGTTCAGGCCGACGATCTCCAGGAGCTCCTTGGCCCGGGCGGCGCGGCCGCCGGTCGGGTTGATCCCGTTGATCTCCATCGGGTTCTCGATGATGGTCCCGACGGTGTGCCGCGGGTTCAGCGAGGAGTACGGGTCCTGGAAGATCATCTGGATCTCGGACCGGATCGGCGCCAGCTCCTTGCGGGAGGCGTGCGCGATCTCCTGCCCCTGGTACTTGATCGAGCCGCTGGTGGGCTCGTAGAGGCGGGTGATCAGCCGGCCGGTGGTCGACTTGCCGCAGCCGGACTCACCGACCAGGCCCAGGCTCTCGCCCTCCGCCACGTTGAAGCTCACACCGTCGACCGCCTGCACCGCGCCGACCTGCCGCTTGAACGGGAAGCCGCCCATCACGGGGAAGTGCTTGGTGAGGCCGTTGACCTCCAGCAGGGTGGCGCCGGGTACGGGGGCCGCGCCCTGCGACTTGGTCAGAGTCTGCTCTGCGCTCATGGGATTTCCTTGGCTCCTTTACCGAGGCTCAGCTGCTCAGCCGGGGCAGGATCTGCTCGGTGAGGATGGACTGCTTCTGCGCGGGGGTGAGGTGGCAGGCCGACAGGTGGCCGTTGGCCAGCTCCAGCGGCGGGCGCTCGGTGCTGCACTTGTCGCCGACCACCAGCTCACGGTACGTGCAGCGGGGGTGGAACGCGCAGCCGCTCGGCGGGTTCAGCAGGGACGGCGGGGTGCCCGGGATCGGCTCCAGCGGGACGTCCACCGCGGCGTTGATCCGCGGGATCGAGCTCAGCAGGCCCCAGCCGTACGGGTGCTGCGAGGTCTTCAGCACCTCGCGCATGGTGCCGCGCTCGACCGCCCGGCCCGCGTACATCACCAGCACGTCGTCGGCGATCTCACGGATCACGCCGAGGTCGTGGGTGATGAAGATGATCGAGGTGCCGCTCTCCTGCTGGAGGTCCTTGAGCAGGTCGACGATCTGCGCCTGCACGGTGACGTCCAGGGCGGTGGTCGGCTCGTCGGCGATCAGCAGCTCGGGGTCGCAGACCAGGGCCATGGCGATCATGGCGCGCTGGCGCATACCGCCGGAGAACTGGTGCGGGTAGTCGTCCACCCGGCGGTCCGGCTGCGGGATGCCGACCCGGCGCAGCATCTCGATCGCGCGCTCGCGGCCCTCGCGCTTGTTCGCGCCGGTGTGCTTCATGAACGGCTCGGCGATCTGCCGGCCGATCGTGTAGTACGGCGAGAGCGCGGCCAGCGCGTCCTGGAAGATCATCGCCATCTTGTTGCCGCGGAGCTTCTCGAGATCCTTCTGCGAGGCCGCGAGCAGGTCCTGGCCGTCGAGGTTGATGGAGCCCTCGATGGTGGTGTTCTTCGGGTTGTGCAGGCCCATCACGGCCAGGTTGGACACCGACTTGCCGGAACCCGACTCACCGACGATCCCGAGGGTCTTGCCCTTCTCCAGGTCGAAGGTCAGGTTGTTGACGGCCTTGACGATGCCGTCCTCGGTGCGGAAGCGGACCTGCAGGTCGCGCACCGAGAGGAAGGCGGAGCCGGCCTGGGGTGCGGTACCGGTCGCGGACTTGGTGAGGGTGCTCACGGTCGGATCTCCTCGGGGGCGGGGTGGTGCGGAACAGTCACGGATGCGGTGGGGGTCATCCCAGCCGGACCCGGGGGTCGAGGAGACCGTAAGCGGCGTCGACGATGATGTTGAAGAGCAGGATCGCGGTCGAGCTGAAGATCAGCACGCCGAGCTCGAGGTACAGGTCGGCCTGGCTGACCGACTTCACGGCCAGGTAGCCGAGGCCGTGGATGGTGAAGGTGACCTCGGTGATGATCGCGCCGGAGAAGACGGCGCCCAGGTCGATACCGAAGATGGTGATGATCGGGGCCATCGCGCCGCGCAGCGCGTAACGCCACCAGACGTAGCGGTTGGACATGCCCTTGGCCCGGGCCGCCCGGATGTGGTCCTCGGAGAGCTGCTCGAGCATCAGCGAGCGGACCTGGCGGGTGTAGTTGGCCCAGAAGATGATCG
Organism: Kitasatospora azatica KCTC 9699; assembly: GCF_000744785.1. NCBI lineage: Bacteria > Bacillati > Actinomycetota > Actinomycetes > Kitasatosporales > Streptomycetaceae > Kitasatospora > Kitasatospora azatica. Next base: position 2,452,569 of record NZ_JQMO01000003.1, read on the forward strand.
ACATGACCAGCCAGGGGAGGATCATGCCCATGAAGCAGCCCCAGGGGTCCTCGGTGAAGGGGACGTACTGGGGGCGGTCCAGCCACTTGAGGTTGTAGACGAAGAGCGCCATCGCCAGCGGGCCGACGAAGTAGATCTGGGTGGACTGGCCGACCAGCGAGACGGAGCTGGCGATCCGGTCCAGGACGGTGCCCTGCTTCCACGCCGAGAGCATGCCCAGGCCCACGCCGATCGCCAGGAAGCAGACCGCGCCGCCGATCGCCAGCACGAAGGTGGCGGGGTAGTTGGCCGCGATCCGGTCCCAGACGAACTGCTGCGCGTTGTACGAGTAGCCGAAGCAGGGGGCGGCGCAGTGGCCGGCCGAGCCGAAGTCCTGACCGACGAAGAGGCCGCTGAAGTAGTGCCAGAACTGCTGCCAGACCGGTTCGTTGAGGTGCATGTTCTGGCGGATCTGCTCCAGCAGCTGCGGGGTGCAGCCCTTCGGGCAGTTCATCGCGGCCGGGTCGGTGGCGCCGGAGAAGAACGCGAAGTAGGTGAAGCAGATCAGCAGGAAGATGATGACGATCGCGCCGAGCGCCCGGCGGATGAGAAATCGGAGCATGGATGGGCTCTTCCGAGAGAGGGCGCCTGCGGCGGCCACGTCGTGGAGTGTGCGACCGCTGGATCACAGGCAGTCAACACGCGGCCCGGGCAGGGCCACCCGAAGTGGGTGGCCCCGCCCGGGGGAGTCGGCCCGGAGGCCGACTCCGGTCCCGGCTTTCGTTACTTGATGTACACGCTGGAGGGGTCGATGCAGCCGAGGACCTGGTTGTAGGCGACACCGCCCAGGCCGGCACCGTAGACCTGGAAGAACTTGTCGTAGGCGGCCGGGATCTTCGGCACGTCGGTCGACAGGATCTTGTCGGCGAGCTTCATCCACTCGTCGGCGGCCTGCTTCTGGTCCGTGATCTTGGCGATCCGGTCCATCTCGGCGTCCATCGCCGGGTTCTCGTAGTGCGAGTAGTTGGTCGCACCGTCAGCGATGGTGCGGCCGTCCAGGGTCGGCGGAACCACGGTGGAGCTGGACGGCCAGTCCGCGCCCCAGCCGGTGCGGTACAGGTCGAAGCCGTTGTCCTTCTTGCCGATCTGCGTGTAGTAGGAGGTCGGGTCGATCTCCTTGCGCTCGGCCTGGAAGCCGGCCTGGTTCAGCGCGTCCACGACGGTCGCGGAGACCTTCTGCCAGCGCGGGGTGTTCGAGTAAGCCAGGACGATCTTGTAACCGGTCTTGCCGGCGTCCGCCAGGATCTTCTTGGCCGCCTCGGGGTCACCCTCGGGCTTGGCCTTGATGCCCAGCGGGTCGGTGTTCTGCCAGCCGGAGACGGTCGGGCTGACCAGGTTGCCCGCGATGTCACCGGTGGTCGCGCCACCGAGCTGCTTCTGCACCGCAGCCGCCGGGAAGGCCTTCGCCAGCGCCTTGCGGACGTTGACGTCGGTGACCCGGGTGTTGTTGATGTCGAAGGTGTCGACGTACGGCTGGAACTCGCTCAGGGTGCGGCTCGCGTACTGCGGGTCGTCCTGGATCGACTTGATCTGGCCGGCGTCCGCGTTGGCGGTCAGCGACAGCGCGTTCTTGTCGTCACCCGCGCCACCCATCAGACGCTGGGTCAGCTGCGGGTTCTGCACGCCGAGCTCGAAGACCCAGCTGTCCACGTACTGGTGGCGCAGCGGGTCGCTCTTCGGGTCCCAGTTCTCGTTCTTGACGAGGGTCAGGGACTTGTCCGGCTGGTAGTCCTTGATCTTGTAAGGACCGATCGAGACCGGGTGGTTGTTGTACTTCTCCTTGTCGTCCTTCGACTTCTCGATGGCCGTCACGTTCGGCATCGCGGCCGCGTAGGCGGCGTCGGTGTGGACGTCCTGGAAGTGGAAGGTGATGGTCTTCGGGTCCGGCGTGCTGATCACGCTGTCCGGCAGGTCGCCGGCGTCCGGGCCCTTGTAGACCTTGCGGTAGTCCTGGCCGGAGAGCCAGGTCGGGAAGTAGGTCGGACCCTGGGTCTGGTAGTCCGCGTAGAGGCGCTCGACCGCGTACTTGATGTCCTTCGAGGTGATCGGCGTGCCGTCCTCGAACTTCAGGTTGTCCTTGAGGGTCCAGGTCCAGGTCTTGCCACCGTCGGTGGTGCTACCGGTGTCCGTGGCCATGTCGCCGACCAGGATGGTCTTCTTGGTGGTCGGGTCGGTCTTGTACGCGGTCAGCTGGCGGCTGAACAGCATGCCGACGGCCTGGTACTCGTTGACGTACATCTGGCTCGGGTCCAGGTAGTCGAAGCCCGCGGCCTCGATACCGTGCGCGGTGCCACCCGGCTTGGCGCCGGCGACGTCCTTGGCCGGACCGGTCGAGTCGGCCTTGGTGCCGATGCCGAAGTTCTGGACCTCCGAGGAGGGACCCTGGTGGTCACCCGAGGTTGCCTTGCCGCCCCCACCGCAAGCAGTCAGCGTGAGGGCGCTGACCGCCACGAGCGCCGGCATGATTGCTGCCTTGCGAAGTCTCATTGGTTCCTACCTGTCACTGGTCATGTGTTGTCTGGCCAGCGCGGACCGGCGGGGCGGCATTGCCCCGGGGTGGCCGGTGCTGGGGGGAGCGGGGTCGAACAACTGGTGGAGCGGGTGACGCAAGGGGTGACACAGGGTGGTGCGGCCTAGCGGATGGTCTTGGGGTCCAGCGCATCGCGGATCGCGTCACCGAACTGGTTGAACGCGATGGCGAAGATCATCAGGGAAACACCCGGGACCATCAGGTACGTCAGGTCGTCCTTGTAGTTGGCGACCGCGTCCTGGAACATCAGCCCCCAGTCGGGGGTCGGCTCGACCATGCCCACGCCGAGGAAGGAGAGACCTGCCTCCGCGGTGACCATGGCCGGCAGCGTGAGGGTGACCTGCACCAGGATGGTGGTGGCCAGGTTGGGCATCAGCTCCTTGAAGATGATGCGCCAGGAGGAAGCCCCGGAGATCTTGGCGGCCTCGATGTACTCGCGCTCGCGCAGGCTCAGCGAGAGGCCGCGCAGCAGACGGGCGGTCGCCATCCAGCCGAGGAAGCTCTGGACCAGCACGATCGCGATCACTCGCATGTAGACCGGGGTCTCACGGTTCATCGGGACGAACCAGACCAGCACGATCGGAGTGAAGGAGATGAAGAAGAGCTGGGTCGGCAGGCCGAGCAGCAGGTCGGTGAAGCGACCCACCAGGTAGTCGAACTTGCCGCCGAGGTAGCCCTGGGCCACACCGATGACGATGCCGAGGACGCTGGACACGATGGTGACCAGCAGGCCGATGCCGAGCGAGGTCCGGATGCCGTAGATCAGCTTGGCCAGGATGTCGTACCCGGTGGACGGTGTGAGGCCGAGCCAGTGGGTCGCGCTCATCCCGCCGTTGGCGCCGATCGGCAGACCGCTGTCATCCAGCAGGCTCAGGTCACGGGTGCCGTAGGGAATGTACGGCGACTGTCCGTAGAGCCCGGTGATCACTGGCGCGAAGATCGCGACCAGGATGTAGAGGATCACGATACCGGCGCAGAACACACCGATGCGGTTGCGCTTGAAGCGGCTCCAGGCAATCTGGCCCGGGGTGCGCCCGAGGAGCTCGGCCGGCTTGTTGCCGCCGTCTCCTGTCGCGGACGCGACGAGGACCGGTTCGGTCTCGGTCGTGTCCTCTGTTGGCGTCGTCATGGTGCGAAAGCTCCCGCCGGTGGTCTGTGCAGCAGCAACGAAGAAGAAGTTGGTCGAACGGACTCTCGCAACTCGTTTATCGAACGTCAAGAGTTTCTCTGTGGCTGGACTGCCGGTTTTGGCATCGTTCTGGAATGTCCACCAGGTTGTAGCTTTCAACCACTTGACAGCCCTCCTGCAAGACAGGATGAATCGGACATTAGGGTACGAAACGCGTTCATGAGTTCGTAACGAGCGCTTAGTGACACCGGTATGTGAACGCGACGTCCCGGTGTTTGTGAGGTTGACGCGCGTAGACGTGCCTGTCCGTTTTGCCCGTAACTGGGGGGATTACCTGTCGGTTTTCGGCGTCCGATAGTCGGACGGATTTGGCGGGAAGCCGCCGCTGGCGACTATTCGTCAGCCATTAAGCAGCCTCTCGGTAATCCGTCGGGAGAGGAGTTGCCCATGACCGATGACAGTTACACGCCACTGGCGGGATGTCGCCGAGAATGACGACGAAGCCCCGGAACGCTGGCGTTCCGGGGCTTCGGTCAGTGCATTTTTGACATGCTCACAGGCGGAACTTGAATGTGCGCTCCGCGACGCTGCTCTTGTCGTAGACCGAGGCGATCGCGTCCGCCACGTCCTGGGTGGTGATCGGCGCCAAACTTCCGTCGCTCTTGCGGAACTTCAGCTTGTCGAAGGTCGTTCCAACCAGGTTGCCCAGTTGGTCCAGATCCCACTTCGGGCCGATCGCCCCCGTCGCGGCGTCCGGGACCAGGGTCAGCGTCTTGCCCGTCATCGCCTTGGTGAAGACGAACTTCTTGGTGCCGGCCTGTACCGTGACGCTGCCGCTGGCGATCGCCTTGCCCAGCCCGTCCGCGGCCTGCTGCAAGGCCTGGGTGGAGATCTTCGGCTGAGCGGCCGTCACCGCCAGGGTGATCGGCTGGTCGGCCTTGCCGGCCGCCCGGTCCTGGTAGCTCTGCGCCACCTGGTCCACGGCGGCGCCGCCGTCCACCACCTGCCCGGCCTGGCCCGGCACCACGGTCGGGTCGCCGCTGTCGCCGAACTGGACGAAGCCCTCCTTCAGCCCGTGCGCCGAGCTCGCCGCGAGGCCGTCCAGCGCCACCTTGAGCTTGGCCCGGTCGATGTGCACCACCGGGGGCACCGCCTTGCTCCCGCCGGTCAGCGAGGAGAGCACGTCGGAGGGGTTGTAGCTGTGCTTGGTCAGACCGTCCACGGTGGCCGTGGGGTCGAAGCTCAGCCCGGCGGTGGCCGGGTCGAGGGTCAGCGCCTGGTCGCCGATCTTCAGCTGGATCGGCTGCTGGCCGATCTTGCCGACCGTGCTGTCGAGCTGGTGGACCGCCTGGTCGCGGCTGTCACCGCCGATGTCGGTGCCCAGCACGGTGGTGCCGCGCGGCACGTCGGACTGATTGAGCATCAGGCCGGTGCCGTAGACCGCGGCGCCCAGGAAGAGCACTCCGCCGGTGCCGGTGACCAGCAGCTTCTTCGCCTTGGAGCGCCCCTTGGGCTTCCCGGCGGCCTTCGGGGCAGCGGGCTGGGCGGCCTTCGGGGTCGACTGCGGAGCCGGCGCCGGCTCACCGCGAAGCTCGCCGGCCGCGGCGACCGGCTGCGGAGCGGTCGCGGTCGCGCCACGCGGGGCGGCGGGCGCGGCGCCGTACTGGCCGGCCACCGGCAGGCCCGGTATGGCCTCGGCCGGGAGCTCGCCGGTGATCGGGTCGAAGCCGCCGATCTGGGTGGACTCCCCGTCCGCCGGGAGTGGCTGGGCCTGCGGCGGGCCGGCCGGGTACGGGCTGACCGGGGGTTGGTTGCGCGCGAACCGCCCGGGGGCGCCCGGGGTACCGGTGGGGCGGGCGGCGCCAGGGCCCGCGCCCTGGCCGCCGGCGCTGCCGAACGGGTCGGCCGGTCCGCCGGTGCCGAACGGATCGGCGCTGCCGGCGGGGTACGGACCGGAGTTGTGCTGGGCCTGACCGCCCTGGGCCTGACCGTTCTGTGCCTGACCGTTCTGCGGCTGACCGCCCTGTGCTTGACCGCCTTGGGCTTGACCGCCTTGGGCCTGACCGCCCTGTGCTTGACCGCCTTGGGCTTGACCGCCCTGGGCCTGACCGCCCTGTGCCGGCTGCGGCCCGGCGTTGTTCTGCGCCGGGTACGGCCGGCCCGGCTGGGCGCCGTTGCCCGCCGCGTACGGGTCGGCCGGGTAGCCGCCACCCTGCGGGGCGCCGAACGGCGATGCTGGTGCGCCGGTCGGGCGGGGCAGCGGGGTCTGCTGGCTGGTCTGCGCGGAGAACCGCGGCGCGGCCGGCTGCTCGCCGCCCCGCTCACCGCCCTGCCCAGGGCGCGGACCGCTCTGCTGGTACGGCGAACCGGTGGCCGGCCCGGTCGGGGCCGGCGCCGGCGCGGGAGCCTGCGCTGCCGCACCCGTGGGCCGCGGTGCACGGGTGGTGGGCGCGGCCGGGCTGCCCACCGGCTCCGGGCGGCCCTTCTGGCGCGGCCGGAACCACTCGCCGGTGGACTCCGCCTCGGAAGCCCCCGGACCTGCCGTCGGCGTCTGCCACTCCGGCGGCAGGTCCGGCGGGGTGGCCGGCCGGCCACCCTGGTCCATCACGCCGAGCACCGGCGAGGCCGACGGCGCCGAGCGGTGCCGCGGCCCGGCGGGTGCGGCCGGGGTCTCGGGCTCCGGCTCGCCGGGGCCCGAGCGCTCGTCAGGCTTGACCGAGCTGCGGACCACCACCGGCGGGATCGGGCGCGAGCCCGGGATGTTGATCGAGATCCGGGTGGTCAGCGTCGTCTCGGTCTTGGGGACCTCCGGCTCGGCCTCCTCGTGCGGGGCACCGAACTGGTCCCCCGGCCCGAAGCCGTTGCCCAGGCCCGGAATGCCGTACGGCGGAGTGCCCGACGGGTAGGCGTCGGGTCCGTTGGACCCCCGACGCGAGGACGGGTTGGCGCTGTCAGATTCGCGGCTGCTCAATGCTGCTCTGCTCCGGGTTCGCGGCCGGACGGCTCGTCCGACGGTGCTGCGGCACCACCATACTGGGAACGCCTGGACGGCGAACTGCTTCCTATAGAACCCGATACGTCCGGTTCCTCACCGCCGAGACTACGGGCAGTCAGTCCCGTTGGCGCGGGATGCCGAAGGCGAACGGCGCCCTGGTGGGCAGCAGCCCGCAGACCAGTCCGAGGGCCAGTCCGCCCAGCAGGTAGATGTAGGAGTTGGCTGCGGCCGCCAGCACGAAGTCGCCCTCGGGCCGAGGGGCCAGCAGTACCGTCATCATCAGGAACCAGCCGGTGAAAGGGAATGCCGTGCCCAGCTTGGTGCCGGTCACCCGCAGGCCGCCGTAGAAGACCGCGGCGACGCCCGCCAGTGCCAGCAACAGCCCGATCGGGCTCCACAAGGCCTGCACGAAACAACCGCAGAGCGCGACCAGGGCGCCCAGGACGAAGAGCGCCACGTACCAGAGCTCGCGGACCCGCTTGGCCGGCAGCGGCTCGGCCAGCCGCTGCGCCTGGGTGCCGAACAGCATGTGCAGAGGATTGTTCACGAGGCTTCGACTCCCGCGAAGAGGTCGGTCTCCGGACGGTCCGGGCCGGGTGCGCCGTGCACCAGCTGGTAGTACTCGTCCACCACCAGTGGCTGCCAGCGGTCGTTGCTCAGGGCGAAGAAGCCGCCGTCCACGGTGATCTGGGTGGCGTGCGCGCGCATCGCGGCGGCCTTGCGGTCGGCGTACTTCGCGCCGTCCAGCACCGCGTCGACCAGTTCGTCGGCGACCACGCCGGGGACGTCCTCGGGGGCGGCGACCAGCGGGTGGCGGTCGGCGGCGGCCGTCAGGCCGGCCAGCAGGACCGAGCGCGGCATCCGGTTCCAGTAGACCTTGACGATCCGCCAGGCCGGGCCCAGCTCGGGGCGCCAGCTCGGATCGGCGGCCAGTTCGAAGGCCCGCATCGCGATCCGGTGCGCCTGGATGTGGTCGGGGTGGCCGTAGCCGCCGTTCTCGTCGTAGGTGACCAGCACCTGCGGCCGGACCTCGCGGATCACCGCGACCAGATGGCCGGCCGCCTCGTCCTGCTCGGCCTGCCAGAAGCAGCCGGGCCGGTCGTTGTCGGGCACGCCCATCATCCCGGAGTCCCGGTACCGGCCCGGACCGCCCAGGAAGCGGAAGTCGGTCACGCCGACTTCCCGCATCGCGGCGGTCAGCTCCCCGATCCGGTACTCGCCCAGGGTGTCGGTCCGGTCGGCCGTCAGTTCGGCCAGCTCCGGACCGATCACCTCACCGCCCTCGCCGAGGGTGCAGGTCACCAGGGTGACCTGCGCGCCCTCGGCGGCATAGCGGGCCATGGTGGCGCCGTTGCCGATCGACTCGTCGTCGGGGTGGGCGTGCACCAGCAGCAGGCGGCGGTCGGCGGCAGCGGTCATGGGGAGCAGCCTAGACCGGGCGCCGTGACGGTCAGAGCTTCAGGCCATTGATCATCCCGGCGAGGTTGCTGGTGACCTCCTGGATCGACGGCGCGATCGACGTGGAGGCGAGGTAGAACCCCAGCAGCGCGCAGACGAGCGCGTGGCCGAACTTCAGACCGGAGCGGCGGATCAGCACCACCACGATCACCAGCATCAGCATGGCGGCGGAGACGGACAGGGCCATAACGGCTCACACCCCTTCTCGGGTGCGCCGCCCGGGTGGGCGGCGGTTGGGTCGCTGAACACAGGAATACCCGATCGGTGAGGGTGGCATTACTTTCCGTGAGTCGGTGCGGAGCTGGTGTCGGGGGCATTCGACGGGCCCAAGGGCCGGTGGGAGGGGGTGCGAGGGGCCGTGCGGACCAGTTCTGCGCGCTGCGCCGAACGAGTGATCAAGAACGAGGAGACGACGTAGGGTGCGGTGCCATGACCTTTGAAGCTCCCTCAGTCACCCCCGAGGACACCTTCCCCCGGCAGTACGCGCGGACCCTGCGCTACACCGTCGGCCAGCCGCGCTCCTTCGCCGTGGCCCCCGACGACTCACGGGTCGTCTTCCTGCGGTCCCGGGGCGGCTCCGACCGGGCCAACCTGCTCTGGACCCTCGACCCGGCCACCGGTGCGGAGGCCGTCGCGGCCGACCCGGTGGCGCTGCTCGGCGGTGGCGAGGAGGACCTCTCGCCGGCCGAGCGGGCCCGCCGCGAGCGCAGCCGCGAGAGCTCGGCCGGGATCGTCGGCTACGCCCTGGACCGCGCCGCCCGGCTGGCCGTCTTCGCGCTCTCCGGCCGGCTCTTCGCGGCCGACCTGGCCGAGGCCGCGGTCCGCGAACTGCCCGCCGCCGGGCCGCTGCTCGACCCCCGCCTGTCGCCGGACGGCCGCTGGGTGGCCTACCCCACCACCGCCGGCGCGCTGCGCCTGGCCGCCGCCGACGGCAGCGCGGACCGCGCGCTGGTCGAGCCCGAGGCCGCCGGAGTGATCTGGGGCCAGGCCGAGTTCATCGCCCAGGAGGAGATGAGCCGGGACCGCGGCCACTGGTGGTCCCCGGCGAGCGACCGGCTGCTGGTCGCCCGGGTGGACGACACGCCCGTGCAGCGCTGGTGGATCGCCGACCCGGCCAACCCGGACAGTACTCCCGCCGAGATCGCGTATCCGGTGGCGGGCAGCGCCAACGCCGAGGTCACCCTCTGGCTGGTCGACCTGGACGGCCGGCGCACCGAGGTGGTCTGGGACCGGGCCGCCCACCCCTACCTCGGCCGGGTGCACTGGTCGGCCGGCGGCCCGCCGCTGCTCCTGGTGCAGTCCCGCGACCAGCGCAGCCAGCTGCTGCTCACCGTCGACCCCGCCACCGGCGCCACCAGCACCCGGCTGGCCGAGCAGGACCCGGCCTGGCTGGAGCTCTTCGCCGGCGTGCCCGCCTGGGCGCCGGACGGCCGGCTGGTGCGGATCAGCGACGAGCCGGGCCACCGGGCGCTGTTCGTCGACGACCACGCGCTCACCGACGACACCCTGCACCTGCGGGCAGTGCTCGCGGTCGGTGCCGAGGAGGTGCTCTGCACGGCCAGTGCCGGCGAGGGCGCCGAGGACCAGACGCCCGGCCTGACCGGCCTGTACGCGGTGCCGCTGGACGGCTCGGGCCCGCGCCTGCTGCGCCGTGGCGCGGCGTTGGACGCGGTGCGCGGCGAGCGGGTCAGCGTGGTCTCCGCCTCCTCGCTGGCGTACCCGGGCCGGCGGGCCGAGGTGCTGCGGGACGACGTGTCGGTGACCGTGGTCGCCTCGCACGCGGAGCAGCCGGTGCTGACGGCCCGTCCGGTCTTCCGGCTCGCGGGGGAGCGCCGGATCCCGGCCGCCGTGCTGCTGCCCACCGGCTACGACCGCGAGCGGGACGGCCTGCTGCCGGTGCTGATGGACCATCCGTCCAGCCCTATCGACCAAACCGCCAAAATTGGCCCCTCACGGGTTCAAGAGCGACGGAAGGCGATGGACCACCCCATAGCGGACAGTCACCATATCGTGACAACCGGTTATGGAGAGCCCAGATCCATCGTTTCCCCCCAAAGGGAACACCGACCCCAGATCCACCCAAAAGTGGGCAGGGGCGAGGAGACTTGGGCTTCTTGTCCTATTTTTACTATTCGGTGCGAGTTCGCGTCAACGGTGAGTAGTGTCACGTTGGGCAGGTATTGACCCGAACCGGGACCTTGGTCCCAAGAGTCCCGAACATCCTTCCGACACCCCCGCACGTCCCCCGCCTCCCCCGCCACCCCGTCGATCCCCCCACTGACTCCCGGTCAGTTCGCCTGCCGCAGCGCCAGTACCCGCCGCCAACGCTCCGTCACCGCCTGGTATGCCCGCCCGGCCCGCTCGGCGTCCCCGTCCCGCAGCGCCGCCACCCCGTCGGCCACCTCGGCCGCCGACTGGTCGGCCGCCAGCTCGCGCTCCCCGATCGCGTGCACCAGGCCGCCGTAGTCCAGCTCCACCAGCGAGCGCGGATGGAACTCCTCCAGCCAGCGCCCCACCTCCTCGGCCCCCAGCGCCAGCGCCGAGCCGCCCAGCCGCTCGCGCAGCACCCGGTAGCCGCGCGCCACCCGCCGCCTGGCCTGCGCCATCGAGGTCAGGTAGAACAGCGCCGCCGGAGCGGCCGGCTCCTCCCCCTCGGCCGGCTCTGCCGGCAGGTAGCGGCGGTCCTCCGAGCCGAACGGCAGGAACCAGCGCACCGGCACCTCCCAACGACTGGTCAGGATCCACGGCCGGGCGTCCGGGTGCTCGGCCCGCCAGCGCTCCTGGGCGGCCAGCGCGTCCTGCCGCACGGCCTGCGGCAGCACCGTGTCCAGCAGCGCCACCGGCAACGACTCCCGCAGCTCCTCCAGCGCCTGCCAGCTGCGCAGCCTGGTCGCCCACGGGCAGACATAGGTGACCGCGTCGACCACCCGGACGAAGGCCTGCTCGCTCTCCCTCTCCGGCAGGGCGCGCGGTGTCCGGGCCAGCAGCTCGGCGAGCGCCCCCCGCTGTGCCTCCAGCGCCGCCCGCGCCACCGGATCACCCGCCGAGGCGGCGTCCGGCCCCCGCTCGGCCGCGTAGGCCTGCCAACGGGACCGCTCCGGCTCGGGGTACGCCGCGAGCGGCTCGTACACCCGCAGGTGGGCGGCGTAGGGCGGCAGCACGGAGGTGCGCACAGCGGTCACGTCCTGCATCGTCGCACGGGCCACCGACACAACGGGAGGGCTGCGCGCGGGAGTCCGCCCGATCCGCAGCAGGGGGGAGCCCCGGGGCCGGATCCCGGACTACGCTTCGCGGTAGATGCCCGCACCACAGCAGCGGGCCCGCAGATACTGGAGTCACCACAGTGACCGACGTACGCACTGCATCCGTGACGCACCCCGCACAAGGCGTGCTGAGCAGGATCTTTGGTACCGACAACGACGCCTCGCCGGGCGACGGGCACGAGCAGGTCGTGCTCTGCCACGACCGGACCTCCGGCCTCAAGGCGATCATCGCCATCCACTCCACCGCGCTGGGCCCCGCCCTCGGCGGCACCCGGTTCCACCAGTACGCCTCCGAGGAGGAGGCGCTGGAGGACGCGCTGCGGCTGTCCCGCGGCATGAGCTACAAGAACGCGCTGGCCGGGCTGGACCTCGGCGGCGGCAAGGCCGTGATCATCGGCGACCCGAAGGCCAAGGCCGAGGGCGGCGACAAGTCCGAGGCCCTGCTGCGCGCCTACGGCCGCTTCGTGCAGTCGCTGGCCGGCCGCTACATCACCGCCTGCGACGTGGGCACCTACGTCCAGGACATGGACGTGGTGGCCCGCGAGTGCGACTTCGTCACCGGCCGCTCGCCCGAGCAGGGCGGCGCCGGCGACTCCTCGATCCTCACCGCCTTCGGCGTCTTCCAGGGCATGCGCGCCTCCGCGCAGGCCCGCTGGGGCCAGCCGACGCTGCGCGGCAAGCGGGTCGGCGTCGCGGGCGTCGGCAAGGTCGGCCACTACCTGGTCGGCCACCTGGTGGCCGACGGCGCCACGGTCGTCATCACCGACGTCTCCGAGGCCGCCGTCAACCGGGTCCGGGCCGCCCACCCGGACGTCGAGGTGGTCGCCGACTCCCAGGCCCTGCTGGCCGCCAAGCTGGACGTGTACGCCCCGTGCGCCCTCGGTGGCGCGCTGGACGACGACACGGTGGCCCAGCTGACCACCGCCGGCACCGCGGTGGTCTGCGGCGCGGCCAACAACCAGCTGGCCCACCCGGGCGTGGAGAAGGACCTGGCCGACCGCGGCATCCTCTACGCGCCCGACTACCTGGTGAACTCCGGCGGTGTGATCCAGGTCGCCGACGAGATCGACGGCTTCAACTTCGAGCGGGCCAAGAACAAGGCCACGAAGATCTTCGACACCACGCTGGAGATCTTCACCCGGGCCACCGCCGACGGCGTGCCGCCCGCGGTGGCCGCCGACCGGCTCGCCGAGCGCCGGATGCGCGAGATCAGCGCGCTCCGTTCGGTGCTGCTGCCGGGCGCCCGCAAGGGCTGATCGGACCGGACGCATCCGGATCACAATGTGGAACCGGATTGTCGGTTGTCCCCCGATCGGGCGCTGTACGCGCCACGGTCGGGGGATAATCGGTCGCAGAACGACGGTCCCGGCCTCCCACCGGGCACCCTGTGAACTGCCCGGAATGCCCTGTCCGACCAGGAGAGACCTGGTCCCGGGGGGCGACTGTGCGCGCCACGTCACACCGGCGACGTACCGTCCGGGGGCGGAAACAGGTACCGTTGATGCTCCAAGGGACGGCTCTCCCGCTTCGGGCAAGCCGCTCCTGATCATGAACACGTGTCAGACTCGGGGCCGTGAGCCCCATCGTTGAGGGGGTCGACCCATGGGGCGCGGCCGGGCCAAGGCCAAGCAGACGAAGGTCGCCCGCGAGCTGAAGTACAACAGCGGCGGGTTCGACGCCAACCGTCTGTCCAGCGAGCTGGGCGTTTCACCCGTTCCTTCCATCAACCCTGAGCCGGTTGAGGAAGAGGACGAGGACGACGACCCCTACGCCGCTTACGCGGACTACTACAACGACGACGACGAGGACGAGGACCAGGAGGCCGACGCCGGCCACCACCAGTCCCGCCGCCGCGTTTGAACCGCAGCCCCTGACCGGCCTGCGCGTCCCCCGAGGACGCCGGGCCGGTTTTCGGCGTGCTCCGGAAAATTTTTTGCTCCTCCCCGCCCGGGTGCGCGGGCGGGGAGGAGCAACAGGTCGGAACCGGGCGGGACGGCCCTAGCCGGCGTACTCGCCGTAGAGCGCCGCACCGTCCGCGTGCTCGGCACCGCGGTCCACGATGTCGCCGAGCAGCCAGGCCTCGACGCCGCGGTCCTCCAGGATCGCCAGCACCACGTCCACCGACTGCGGCGGGACCACGGCGACCATGCCGATGCCCATGTTGAGGGTCTTCTCGATCTCCAGCGTCTGCATCCTGCCGACCTGGGCGACGGTCTGGAAGACCGGCATCGGGGTCCAGGTGCCGCGGTCCAGGCGGGCGTGCAGGTGGTCCGGGACGACCCGGGCCAGGTTGGCCGCCAGGCCGCCTCCGGTGACGTGCGAGAAGGCGTGGATCTCGGTGGCCCGGGTGAGCGCCAGGCAGTCCAGCGAGTAGATCCGGGTCGGCTCGAGCAGCTCCTCGCCGAGGGTGCGGCCGAACTCGGCCACCTCGCGGTCCAGCTTCCAGCCGGCCTGGTTCAGCAGCACGTGGCGCACCAGCGAGTAGCCGTTGGAGTGCAGGCCGGAGGCGGCCATCGCGATCACCACGTCGCCGACCCGGACCCGGTCGGCCCCGAGCAGCGCGTCGGCCTCGACCACACCGGTGCCGGCGCCCGCCACGTCGTACTCGTCCGGGCCCAGCAGGCCCGGGTGCTCGGCGGTCTCGCCGCCGACCAGCGCGCAGCCGGCCAGCACGCAGCCCTCGGCGATGCCCTTGACGATCTGCGCGACCCGCTCGGGGTGGACCTTGCCGACGCAGATGTAGTCGGTCATGAAGAGCGGCTCGGCGCCGCAGACCACCAGGTCGTCGACGACCATGCCGACCAGGTCGTGGCCGATGGTGTCGTGCTTGTCCATGGCCGCGGCCAGCGCGACCTTGGTGCCGACCCCGTCGGTGGCGGAGGCCAGCAGCGGGCGCTCGTAGCGCTTCAGGGCGGAGATGTCGAAGAGCCCGGCGAAGCCGCCGAGGCCGCCGACCACCTCGGGGCGGTTGGCCTTCTTCACCCACTGCTTCATGAGTTCCACCGCGCGGTCGCCCGCCTCGATGTCGACTCCGGCGGCGGCGTAGGTGGCGCCGATCTCGTTGCTGGTCACTGCGTGCGGCCCTTTCGGGTCTGTGGGGGTGAACGACAGTGGGGCCCCGACTGGGGCCCCACCAGGAACTACGGTCGGCGCAGCGCGTCGGCGGCTCCGTGACCGCCGAGCAGGGACTGCACCCCGTCGAGGTCGGAGCTGGTCGGCTTGCCCCGGGTGGCGGGCGGCTGCTGGCTGCCGGCGATCTCGGCCTCCAGCAGGAGTTTGCCGAGCAGCGCCGGGTCCGGCAGCTCCATCGGGTACTCGCCGTCGAAGCAGGCCCGGCAGAGCCTCTCCTTCGGCTGCTTGGTGGCCTCGATCATGCCGTCGATCGAGATGTAGGCGAGCGAGTCGGCGCCCAGGGTGCGGCCGATCTCCTCCACCGTCATGCCGTTGGCGATCAGCTCCGCGCGGGTGGCGAAGTCGATGCCGAAGAAGCAGGGCCACTTCACCGGCGGCGAGGAGATCCGGATGTGCACCTCGGCGGCGCCCGCCTCGCGCAGCATCCGGACCAGGGCGCGCTGGGTGTTGCCGCGGACGATCGAGTCGTCCACCACGACCAGCCGCTTGCCGGCGATGACCTCGCGCAGCGGGTTGAGCTTGAGCCGGATGCCGAGCTGGCGGATCGTCTGGCTGGGCTGGATGAAGGTGCGGCCCACGTAGGCGTTCTTCACCAGGCCGGAGCCGAACGGGATGCCGCTGGCCTCGGCGTAGCCGATCGCGGCGGGGGTGCCCGACTCGGGAGTGGCTATCACCATGTCGGCCTCGACCGGGGCCTCGGCGGCCAGCCGGCGGCCCATCTCGACCCGCGACAGGTGCACGTTGCGCCCGGCGATCGTGGTGTCGGGGCGGGCCAGGTAGACGTACTCGAAGACGCAGCCCTTGGGCTTGGCCTCGGCGAACCGCGAGCTGCGGATGCCGTTCTCGTCGATCGCGATCAGCTCGCCCGGCTCCACCTCGCGGATGAAGGAGGCACCGCAGATGTCGAGGGCCGAGGTCTCGGAGGCGACCACCCAGCCACGCTCCAGCCGACCGAGCACCAGCGGGCGGATGCCCTGCGGGTCGCGGGTCGCGTAGAGGGTGTGCTCGTCCATGAAGACCAGCGAGAAGGCGCCCTTGACCTGCGGCAGGATCTGCCGCGCGGTCTCCTCGATGGAGAGGTCGGGGTGGCCCGCGAGCAGCGCGGTCAGCAGGTCGGTGTCGTTGGTCGCGGCGGTGCGGCCGGAGCGCGAGATGTGCTCCTCACCGGGCAGCTTGGCGACCATCTCCGCGAGTTCGGCGGTGTTGACCAGGTTTCCGTTGTGGCCGAGGGCCAGCGAACCGTGAGCGGTCGCCCGGAAGGTCGGCTGGGCGTTCTCCCAGACCGAGGACCCGGTGGTCGAGTAGCGGGCATGTCCGACGGCGATATGCCCGTGCAAGGATCCCAGCGAGGCCTCGTCGAAGACCTGGGAGACGAGTCCCATGTCCTTGAAGACGAGAATCTGGGAGCCATTGCTGACTGCGATGCCCGCGGATTCCTGTCCGCGGTGCTGCAGGGCATAGAGGCCGAAGTACGTGAGCTTGGCGACCTCCTCGCCGGGAGCCCAGACACCGAAGACGCCGCAAGCGTCCTGGGGGCCTTTCTCGCCGGGAAGAAGATCGTGGTTGAGTCTTCCGTCACCACGTGGCACGCCTTCGAGTCTAGGGCAGTTGGCACAGGCTTCCCGAACGGGGGAGTGGGTGCGAGCTGGCGGATTCGCTGGCGACGCGCGTAGAACAGGCCCCTTACCACACCGCTCGGGCAGGCAGGGCGGGGATCCCGGGAGTCGCTGGTGAGCTGCCTCACGTCGCGCCCCGGGTTCGTTTCTCAGGTCGCCGGGAGCAGCAGTCGCCAGGCGGCCGGGTGCGCGGTCCAGGTGCGGGCCGGCACCGGGCCGGCCGGGCAGCCGTCCGCTTCGTAGCCGAAGGCCCGGCCCGCCACCGTGACGCTGGAGGCCCGCGCCCGCAGCAGCGCGCCGCCGGGGCCGCAGGGGCGCACCACCACCTCGGCCGCCGCCGAGCCGGCCGGCAGTCGCAGGGCGACCAGTCGCAGCGGACGGTCCGCACCGCCCAGCGGACGTCCGTCGGCCTCGACCCGCAGTCGCTCGCCCTGCGGGTCCACCTGCTCGGCCGTAATCAATTTCGCCCAGAGCGAACGCCAGCCGCCCGAATGGCCGTGCCGCCGTCCGGGGATCCGGACCTCGCCGAGCACCACCCCGTCGCCGTCGTCCAGCAGCAGCCCGAGCCGCCGGGGCGTTCCGGCGAGCACCGTGCGGGCCGCCGCCACCGGCTCCACCGGCACCCCGAGCGAGCGAGCCAACGCCACCTCGCGCCCCTGCCCGACCGGCACCAGACCGACCGCCACCGCGCCCAACTCGCTCTGCTGGTGCAGCGCCTGCACCACTCGCTGCAGCGCCAGGTCGGATCCGACCACCACCGGACGGCGCTTCCCCCGATGCGAAAGCACCCGGTCCAGCTCGGCCGCGCTCTCGGGCACCACCACCTTGACGTCCGCGCCCCCCGTCAGGACGTCCCGGGCGATCCGCACCGCCTCCCCGTCCGCCTCCCGCGCGGCCGGGTCCAGCAGCACCAGCAGCGGGGTGTGACCCGGCGGCTGCGGCGCGTCGGCGGGCGGGGGTACGGACGTGGACTGGAACGACACGACCGGTCCTTCCTCAGGTAATCTCTCGGTGCAAGAGCCCCTTGCGCTATTGCGCCAGGGGCTTCGTCTATCTCGGGGCAGACTGCGGCCTACGCAGGATGCCCCAACCGGAAGGGGTGTACGCCTGTGCCGGCACTCGTGCTCGTTGGCGCCCAGTGGGGAGACGAGGGCAAGGGGAAGGCCACGGACCTCCTCGGTGGCTCCGTCGACTACGTCGTCCGCTACCAGGGCGGCAACAACGCCGGCCACACGGTGGTCATCGGCGACCAGAAGTACGCGCTGCACCTGCTGCCTTCCGGCATCCTGAGCCCGAACGTCGTGCCGGTGATCGGCAACGGCGTGGTGATCGACCCGGGTGTGCTGCTCTCCGAGCTTGCGGGTCTGAACGAGCGCGGCATCGACACCTCCAAGCTGCTGATCTCGGGCAACGCCCACCTGATCACGCCGTACCACCGCACCCTGGACAAGGTGGTCGAGCGCTTCCTCGGCAAGCGCAAGATCGGCACCACCGGGCGCGGCATCGGCCCGGCCTACGCCGACAAGATCAACCGGATCGGCATCCGGGTGCAGGACCTCTTCGACGAGTCGATCCTGCGCCAGAAGGTCGAAGCCGCGCTGCACGACAAGAACCAGATCCTGGTCAAGCTCTACAACCGGCGCGCGATGCCGTCCGAGCTGGTGGTCGAGGAGTACCTGGGCTACGCCGAGAAGATCCGCCCCTACCTGGCCGACACCACCCTGGTGCTCGACCAGGCGCTGAAGGCGAACAAGGTGGTGCTGCTCGAGGGCGGCCAGGGCACCCTGCTGGACGTGGACCACGGCACGTACCCCTTCGTGACCTCGTCCAACCCGACCTCCGGTGGCGCCTGCACCGGCGCCGGCATCGGTCCCACCAAGATCGACCGGGTGATCGGCATCCTGAAGGCGTACACCACCCGGGTCGGCTCGGGCCCGTTCCCGACCGAGCTGCTGGACGCCGACGGCGAGGCGCTGCGCCGGATCGGCGGCGAGCGCGGGGTCACCACCGGCCGTGACCGCCGCTGTGGCTGGTACGACGCGGTGATCGCGCGGTACGCGACCCGGGTCAACGGCCTGACCGACTTCTTCCTCACCAAGCTGGACGTGCTGACCGGCTGGGAGCAGATCCCCGTCTGCGTGGCGTACGAGATCGACGGCAAGCGGGTCGAGGAGCTCCCGTACAACCAGTCGGACTTCCACCACGCCAAGCCGATCTACGAGAACCTGCCCGGCTGGAGCGAGGACATCAGCAAGGCGCAGACCTTCGCCGACCTGCCGAAGAACGCCCAGGCCTACGTGAAGGCGCTGGAGGAGATGTCGGGCGCGCCGATCTCCGCCATCGGCGTCGGCCCGGGCCGGACCGAGACGATCCAGATCAACTCGTTCATCTAGTTCATCCGGTCCATCTGCTTCATCCAGCGTGTGGGAGAGCCCCCGGCGGCCAGCCGCCGGGGGCTCTCCCACATCTGCCCATCATTGCACTAGTTCAATATCCTATTGCACCTAGTGCGTAATGCGGCTACCGTTTCGATCATGACCGCGAAGACTCCCGCACCCGTCACCCTGACCGGCCGGCACATCCGCCTGGAGCCGCTCGCCCGCACCCACACCGCCGAGCTGTTCCAGGCGGCGGGCAAGGACGAGGAGGTGTTCCGCTGGCTGGCGTGGGCCGCGCCGCAGACCGAGCCGGAGATGGCCACGATCATCGAGGGCTACCTGGCCCTCGCCGGCTGCGAACCCTTCGCGGTGATCGAGGCCGGCTCCGGGCGCGCGGTGGGCATCAGCTGCTTCTACGACGCCAACCCCGGCGACGAGTGGGTGGAGATCGGCGGCACCTGGTACGCCCGCTCGGTCTGGCGGACCGCGGTGAACACCGAGGCCAAGCTGCTGCTGCTGACCCACGCCTTCGAGGAGCTCGGCATGGGCCGGGTGATGTGGAAGACCGACATCAGGAACGAGCGCTCGCAGAACGCCATCAAGCGGCTCGGCGCGCAGTACGAGGGCACCTTCCGCCGGGCCCGCCGCCGCCCGGACGGCAGCTGGCGGGACAGCGTCTACTTCTCGATGCTGATCGACGAGTGGCCGGCCGCCAAGGCCCGGCTGACCGAGCGCCTGCTCAGCGGAGCGTGAGGACCACCTTGCCCTGAGTGCGGTTGCCGCCGACCAGCCGGAACGCCTCCGCCACCTGCTCGAACGGCAGCTCGGCGGCCACCTCCACCCGCAGCCGGCCCGCCTCGATCAGCTCCAGCAGGCCGAGCAGACCGATCTGGTCCGGCTCCACCAGCACATCGGTGATCCGGCGCCCGGTCGCCGCCGCCTGCTCGGCCGCCTTCGGGTCCACCCCGCCCGGCACCGCGACCAGCAGCCCGCCCTCGCGCAGCACCGCCAGCGAGCGCAGCTGGTGCTCGGGGTCGCCGATGTTGTCGACCACCACGTCGACCTCGCCGACCTGCTGCTCGAAGGGCGCCACGGTGTAGTCCACCACCTGGTCCACGCCGAGGCCGCGCAGGAACTCGTGCTTGCCGGCACTCGCCGTCCCGATCACGAACGCGCCCCGGGCCTTGGCGATCTGCACCGCGAGGTGCCCCACCCCACCAGCCGCCGCGTGCACCAGCACCCGCTGGCCGGCCGTCACCCCGGCCGTGTCCACGATGATCTGCCAGGCCGTCAGGCCGGCCAGCGGCAGTCCGGCCGCCTCGGCGTGGCTGAGCCCGGCGGGCTTGCGGACGAAGTGGCGCGAGGGCGCGGTGACGTACTCGGCGAAGCCGCCGGCCAGTCGCGGGAAGCTCGGCATCCCGAGCACCTCGTCACCAGGCTTCAGGATGGTGACACCGAAGCCGACCGCCTCGACCGTGCCGGAGACGTCCCACCCCAGCGTGTAGGGCGGCTCGCCGTAGAACCAGGCCAGCCCCTCGCCCTTGCTGGTCTTCACATCGACCGGGTTGATCCCCGCCGCGCGCACCCGCACCAGCACCTCGGTCGGGCCCGGCTCCGGGCGGGCGACCGTGGCGATCCGCAGCACCTCGGGGCTGCCGAAGGTGTCCTGGGTGACCGTCTTCATCTCGTTCGTCATGCGTCCCAGCCTGGCCCCCGGCCGGGCGACCCGACAGACGGCACCTCCAGGTAACCGCCGGAATAGCCGGCGCGGCCGCCTCGGTTGCCCCAGGCATGACGGACGACCGCTGCCCCTGCCGCCCGCTGCTGGACCGACTCGGCGACCGCTGGTCGGTGCTGCTCCTGGTCATGCTGCAGGACGGCTCCTCCTGCTACGGCGGCCTGCAACGCCGGATCGGCGACATCAGCCGCAAGGTGCTCACCCAGACCCTGCGCAGCCTGGAGCGCGACGGCCTGGTCATCCGCACCGTGATCGACGGCCCGGTGGTCCGGGTCCGCTACGAACTGAGCGAGCTCGGCCACAGCCTGGCCGAGCCGCTGAGCGTGATCCGCGGCTGGATCGACCAGCACCAGCCCTCGGTGGAGGCCAACCAGCGCGCCTACGACGCCCGGAGCACCGAGACCCCGGGCGTCACCGAACTGCGCCGCCGTCAGTCCTCCTCGGCCAGGTGGTCCACGCAGACCGCGACCGCCAGGAGGAGGCCGGCGTCCGCGCCGTCGGCGATCTTGACCCCGTAGCTGTCGCGCATCCGGAACCACTTGCGGGAGATCTCGGCGATCTTGTCGCCGTGCGACTCGATCTTGTAGTCCTTCTCGATCAGGTTGCCGTGGATCTCCAGCTCACCGCCGTCCCGCAGCTCCACGTGGTACTTGTCGCGGAACGGGGTGAAGAGCTTCTTGCGCACGGTGGCGATCACCTCGCCCCGGTGGTCCTCGATCTTCATCGCGTCCCGGATCGACAGCGCCTTGTGCTTGATCACCGCGACCACTCGGCCGCTGTAGTCCTTCAGCTCGAACGTCTCCCGGATCCGCAGCACCTTGGCGTCGACCAGGAACGCCTTCTCGCCGTCCTCGTCCTCGATCCAGAAGTCCTCACCGATCGAGAACAGCTTCTCCCTGACCTGGTACTTCATCGCACCCTCCCGAACGTTCGCGGCGCCACAGCGGCTGCGGAACACTCTGCCACCCCCATGCTGTTTGATGACGGTATGGCTTCTCGTGCACGCGTCCGCGCCCCCGAACTGATCGGTGAGGGCGGCTGGCTGAACACCGGCGGCAAGGATCTGACCCTGGCGGACCTCAGGGGCAAGATCGTGATCGCCGACTTCTGGACCTTCTGCTGTATCAACTGTCTGCACGTCCTGGACGAGCTGCGCGAACTGGAGGAGAAGCACCGCGACACGGTGGTGATCGTCGGGGTGCACTCGCCGAAGTTCGTGCACGAGGCGGACCATCAGGCGGTGGTGGACGCGGTGGCGCGCTACGAGGTGGCGCATCCGGTGCTGGACGATCCGCAGCTGGTGACCTGGAAGCAGTACGCGGTGCGGGCCTGGCCGACTCTGGTGGTGATCGACCCCGAGGGGTACGTGGTCGCCCAGCACGCCGGTGAGGGGCACGCGCACGCGATCGAGCGGCTGGTGGAGGAGCTGGAGGCGGAGCATGCCGCCAAGGGCACGCTGCGCCGGGGCGACGGTCCGTATGTGGCTCCGGAGCCGGTGGCGGGGGCGCTGAAGTTCCCCGGCAAGGCGGTCCGGCTGCCCGGGGGCGGGTTCCTGGTCGCCGACTCGGGCCACCACTCGCTGGTGGAGCTGGCCGAGGACGGCGAGACGGTGGTGCGCCGGATCGGCGACGGCGAGCGCGGGTTGCTGGACGGCGCCGCACCGCGGTTCAGCGAGCCGCAGGGGCTGGCGCTGGTGCCGGCGGGGCTCGAGCTGGGCTACGACGTGGTGGTCGCCGACACGGTGAACCACGCGCTGCGCGGCGTCCGGCTCGCCGACGGTGTGGTGACCACGCTGGCCGGTACCGGCAAGCAGTGGTGGCAGGGCTCGCCGACCAGCGGGGCGGCCCGCGAGGTGGACCTCTCCTCGCCCTGGGACGTGGCCTTCTTCGACGGCCGGGTGTGGATCGCGATGGCCGGGGTGCACCAGCTCTGGGCCTTCGACCCGGCGGCGGGGACGGTCGAGGTCGCGGCCGGCACCACCAACGAGGGCCTGGTGGACGGGCCGGTGGCCGAGGCCTGGTTCGCCCAGCCGTCCGGGCTCGCGGTCTCGGCGGACGGCGAGAAGCTCTGGGTCGCGGACAGCGAGACCTCGGCCGTCCGCTGGGTTTCACGTGAAACCGGCGAGGTGCACACCGCGGTGGGCACCGGCCTCTTCGACTTCGGGCACCGCGACGGTGCCGCTGAGCAAGCGCTTCTTCAGCACCCGCTCGGCGTCACCGTGCTGCCCGACGGCTCGGTCGCGATCGCCGACACCTACAACCACGCGCTGCGCCGCTACGACCCCGCCACCGGCGAGGTCAGCACGCTGGCCACCGACCTGCGCGAACCCTCCGGCGCGGTGCTGGTGGACGAGGACATCGTGGTGGTGGAGTCGGCCCGGCACCGGCTGACCCGGCTACGGCTGCCCGAGGAGGCGGTGCGGGTCGAGTCCGTCGCGCACCGCACCCAGCGCGCCGCGACCGAGGTGGCACCGGGCGCGCTGCGCCTGGACGTGGTCTTCACCGCGCCCAGCGGTCAGAAGCTGGACGAGCGCTACGGCCCGTCCACCCGGCTGCTGGTCAGCTCCACGCCGCCCGAGCTGCTGGTCTCCGGCGCGGGCGCGGACACCGCGCTCTCCCGCGAGCTGGTGCTCTCCGCCGAGCTGACCGAGGGCGTGCTGCACGTCTCGGCGATGGCGGCCTCCTGCGACGACGACCCGGCGATCGAGTACCCGGCCTGCCACGTGCACCAGCAGGACTGGGGCGTGCCGGTGAAGCTGGTGGCCGGCGGGGCCGAGCGGCTGCCGCTGGTGCTCGCCGGCATGGAGTAGCGCCGCCGGGTACTGCTACTGAGAGGTCGTCAGGGCCGACGTCCGACATCGGCCCTGACGGCCTCTCATCCTTCCAGGAAGGACTTGATCGCCGAGGCCAGCAGGTACGGGTCCTGCGCGCCGCACAGCTCGCGGGCCGAGTGCATGGAGAGCGCGGCGATGCCGCAGTCCACCGTGGTGATGCCGAGCCGGGCCGCGGTGATCGGGCCGATGGTGGTGCCGCAGGGCATCGCGTTGTTGGAGACGAAGGTCTGCCACGGCACACCGGCGCGCTCGCAGGCCGCGGCGAAGACGGCCCGGCCGACGCCGTCGGTGGCGTACCGGTTGTTGACGTTGACCTTGAGGATCGGGCCGCCGTTGGGCACCGGCTGGTGGCCGGGCTCGTGCCGCTCCGAGTAGTTCGGGTGCACCGCGTGGCCCATGTCGGAGGAGAGGCAGATGGTGCCGGCCAGCGCACGGGCCCGGTCCTCGTCCGTCCCGCCGCGGCTGAACACGCTGCGCTCCAGCACCCGGCCGAGCAGCGGCCCCTGCGCACCGGTGTCCGACTCGCTGCCGGTCTCCTCGTGGTCGAAGGCGGCCAGCACCGGGATGTACGGCAGCTGGTCGGCGCCCTCGGCGGTGACGGCGGCGGCCAGCGCGGCGGTGGCGGCGTGCACCGAGAGCAGGTTGTCCAGCCGGGGCGCGGCCAGCAGCTCGCGGTCCCGACCGAGGTAGGACGGCGGCTGGACGTCATGGGTCATCAGATCCCAACCCATCACCTCACCCGCGTCCACCTGGGCGCGCTCGGCGACGTAGGAGATCAGGCCGCCCTCGTCCACCGGGCCCAGACCCCAGACGGGGGTCAGGTGCCGTTGCTTGTCCAGCTTCAGCCCGTCGTTGACCTGTCGGTCCAGGTGGATCGCCAACTGCGGCACCCGCAGCAGCGGCTCGTCCAGCTGCACCAGCCTCGTCGACCCGTCGCGCAGCACCAGCCGGCCGGAGAGCCCCAGATCCCGGTCCAGCCAGGTGTTGAGCGGCACCCCGCCGTAGATCTCCACCGCCACCTGCCGCCACCCCGCCGTGCCGGTGTCCGGCACCGGCTTGACCCGCAGGTTCGGCGAGTCGGTGTGCGTCCCGACCACCCGGAACGGGGTCGCCGCCAGCGCCGACTCGGGCACGTACCAGGCGATCAGCGCCCCGCCCCTGATCACGTAGCGTCCACCGGTCTGGCCGTCCCACGCGTCGGTCTCGACGACCTGCCGAAAGCCCGCCTTCTCCAGCCGCTCGGCCGCACCGGCCACCGCGTGGTACGGGGAAGGGGCGGCGGCCAGATAGGCGATCAGGTCGTCGGTGTGGGTCCGGTCGAAGAAGACCGGTCGATCGGCGGTCGACATGCTGCTCCTGGGTCGAGGGATTGCGGAGAGCCGGTGGGGTGGGGCTTCCCACCCGAGCATATGCCCGTACACCGACAGGACGGTCAAGTCTTGGTATCCGCTTCCGCCTCTGTCCGCCCGCTCAGACCGCGACTTCGAGACCCTCCAAGTACTCCGCCAGTACCGGCAGTGACACCTCGGGATGGGTGGCGAGCACCGCCCCCGCGAGCCGCACCGCCGGCACCGAGCCGGCACAGGCGCGGAGCAGCGTCCCGCGCACGTCCGCGTCCCAACTCCCCGGGTCCACACCACCGAGATCCCCCAGCAGGTTCAGCACCTGCCGGTCCGAGAGCGCTTCGCGCCCCAGCCCCTCCCAGGCCCGCCGCGCGGCCGCCTGCAGCTCGTCCCCCTCGTGCTCGGCCAGTTCCAGCGCCTGTGCGAGCAGCTCCACCGAGGTGGTGCGCGGCCGGCAGCTGCCCCGCTCCAGGCTCCCGATCGACCGGGCGCTCAGCCCCGCCCGCTCCGCCAGCCGCTCCTGGCTCAGTGCCGCCCGTGTGCGCAGCCTTCGCAGTAACTCTCCAAACCCGCCTGCCCCTTGACGCACTGAAACCCCCCAGGGTGACGACAGTGAGCACGCTCCACTCTAGCTGTGTACAAACTCCGCATCCATAGGGTCGGGCAGATCGCCAGGGCCGGCCCGCCGCCGCCCGCCGCCGAAACTTCCGGCTGAACTTCCTGGTCCAACGCCCCGTCCCAGGTGAGGATCTGACCGCTCGACGATCGGCATCACCCACTGCGTGCTACGACCGAAGGAGCCACCGCACCATGACACTTCGCAAGCGCCTGGCCGCCCTCGCACTGGCGGGATCCGCCGCCCTCACGGCGGGCCTGGTCACCGCGTCGCCGGCATCCGCGATCGACCGGGTGGACGACGCCACCTGCGGCGGCCACTACGACTTCTACACGGTCTACAACGAGGGCAAGCTCTGCTTCGCCAACGACGGGTCGACCGGCGTCGCGATCTACGACGTCTGGGAGCTCGACTCGGGCAACAACACGTCCAGGACCGGCGTGACCCAGAACGGCAGCTCCTTCATCGTCAATCTGGGCAGTTGGCAGGGCCGGCAGTTCACCAACGGCTTCCTGACCGTGAACTGGATCGACATCACCGGACGCTGAGCCCCGGGCGGTCGGGTTCCGGGCCACCGGGCCCGACCGCCGTCCCGCCGTCCCGCCGTGTGGCCACGGACATCCGCCAGGAGAGCCCATGACCGTTTCGCCGAGGACCCGCCCGCTGCTCACCGTGCTCGGGCTGACCGGCCTCCTGCTGCTCACCGGGTGCGGCGAGTCGCACCCGGGTGGGGCGACGGCGACCCTGCCGCCGCTCGGTGCCGTCCCGGTGGTGACCGATCCGCAGCAGATCACCTTCCCCACCGACCCGTACGTCCTCACCGTCGCCCAGCTCAGGCAGCTGGACCGGGCGCAGAACGCGGTGACGGTCCGTTGCATGAAGGGCTTCGGCTTCACCAGCAAGGGCGTGACCGCGGTCGGCCTGGACCAGGAGGCCGCGGTCAGGCTGTCGCGCAACCCGGTGTTCGGGGTCTTCAACCCGGCCCAGGTGGCCGCCAAGGGCTACGACTACTTCGTCGCCATCCCGCCCGCCGACCCCGCCGGCGGCCCGGTCCCCTCCGCCGAGGAGCAGACCGCGCTGAACGGGACCGATGCCACCGGCCGGCCCGTCGACAGCGTCAACGGCATGCCGCTGCCGCCCGGCGGGTGCGCGAAGAAGGGGCGGGACGCGGTCGGCGGGAAGGCGCCGGTGATCGCGGACTCCGCGCTGCCCGACGGCGGCCCCAGGACCCCGCCGAGCGACCCGAGGATCGCCGACGCCTACGCCAAGTGGGCCGCCTGCATGCACGGCAAGGGCTACACCTATCCGGACCCGACCGCGGCGGTCAGCGATCCGAGGTGGAAGAAGGACGCCACCGGCGCCTCCCCCCAGCAGATCGCCACCGCCGGCGCCGACGTCCAGTGCAAGATCGAGAACAACACCGTCGGCGTCATCGTCGCCGTGGAGTCCGCCTACGGCAGGCTGTACATCGACTCCCACGGGTCGGCCCTCACCGCGTACCGGCAGCGGCTGGACGAGACGCTCGCCAAGGCGGCCGGGCTGGTCGCCCAGGGGTGAACAGCACTGTGGGGCCCGGTAGGCACGGGCCCCACAGTGCTGAGGGTGGGTCAGGCAGTCAGGGTGAAGCGGCTCAGAACGCGTCCTCGGCCAGCTCCATGACGTCCAGGTCGACGCCCTCGGCGATCAGGCGCTGCGCACTCAGGGCGGGCAGCACGTTGCGGGCGAAGAACCGGGCGCCGGCCACCTTGCCCTGGTAGAAGGCGAGGTCCTTGCCGGTGGCGCCGGCGTCGATCTTGGCCTGGGCCACGACAGCCTGGCGCAGCAGCAGCCAGCCGACCACCACGTCGCCGGAGGCGAGCAGCAGGCGGGTGGTGTTCAGGCCCACCTTGTGCATGTTCTTGACGTCCTGCTCGACCGCGGACAGGTCGGCCAGGGCCTTGCCGACGATGGCCTCCAGGTCGCCGGCCGCCTTGGCCAGGAACTCGCGCTCGGTGGCCAGGGCCTCGCCGCCCTCGCCCGCGGCGAGGAACTTCTGGATCTGCTCGGAGACCGCGGTCAGCGCCTGGCCGCCGTCCTTGACGATCTTGCGGAAGAAGAAGTCCAGGCCCTGGATCGCGGTGGTGCCCTCGTAGAGGGTGTCGATCTTGGCGTCCCGGATGTACTGCTCGATCGGGTACTCCTGCAGGTAGCCGGAGCCACCGAAGGTCTGCAGGGACTGGGCGAGCTGCTCGTAGGACTTCTCCGAGCCGTAGCCCTTGACGATCGGCAGCAGCAGGTCGTTCAGGCGCTCGGCGGCCTCGTCCTTCTCACCGCGCAGGCGGGCGGCGAGCATGTCGTCCTGCACCGAGGCGGTGTAGAGGACCAGGGCGCGCATGCCCTCGGCGTAGGCCTTCTGGGTGAGCAGCGAGCGGCGCACGTCCGGGTGGTGCGTGATGGTCACGCGCGGCGCGTTCTTGTCCATGAAGTTGGCGATGTCCGCGCCCTGCACGCGCTCCTTGGCGTACTCCAGCGCGTTCAGGTAGCCGGTGGACAGGGTGGCGATGGCCTTCGTGCCGACCATCATCCGGGCGAACTCGATGATCTTGAACATCTGGCGGATGCCGTCGATCTTCTCGCCGACCAGCCAGCCCTTGGCCGGGTGCTTGGCGCCGAAGGTCATCTCGCAGGTGTTGGAGGCCTTCAGGCCCATCTTGTGCTCGACGTTGGTGGCGTAGACGCCGTTGCGCTCGCCCAGCTCGCCGGTCTCCCAGTCGAAGTCGAACTTGGGGACGATGTAGAGGCCCAGGCCCTTGGTGCCCGGCTTGCCGCCCTCGGGGCGGGCCAGCACCAGGTGGATGATGTTCTCGGACATGTCGTGCTCGCCCGAGGTGATGAAGCGCTTCACACCCTCGATGTGCCAGGAGCCGTCCTCCTGCTTGATCGCCTTGGTGCGGCCGGCGCCCACGTCGGAGCCCGCGTCGGGCTCGGTGAGCACCATGGTCGAGCCCCAGAGGCGGTCGGTCATCCGCTGGGCGACCTTCAGCTGCTCCTCGGTGCCCTCCTCGGCGATGACGCCGGCGAAGGCCGGGCCGGAGGAGTACATCCAGATCGCCGGGTTGGAGCCGAGGATCTGCTCGGCGAAGGCCCAGATCAGCGAGTTCGGGGTGACCTGGCCGCCGATCGACTCCGGGATGCCCAGGCGCCACCACTCGGCGTCCATGAAGGTCTGGTAGCTCTTCTTGAAGCTGGCCGGGATGGGCGCGGTGTTGGTCTCCGGGTCGAAGACCGGCGGGTTGCGGTCGGCGTCGACGAAGGAGGCGGCCAGGTCGTTCTCGGCCAGCCGGGAGATCTCGCTGAGGATGTTCTTCGCGGTCTCGACGTCCATGTCGGCGAACGGACCGGTGCCGTACACCTGGTCGCGACCGAACACCTCGAAGAGGTTGAACTCCACGTCCCGCAGGTTGGACTTGTAGTGACCCATGGCCGTTTCTCCGGTTCGTCGCTTCCGGGTGCGCTTCCCACGCCCCTTACCCGCCAGTAGACATCATGATGCTACCCGTTAGTAACTTCTTCAAGCCCTTCGCTGTGAATCCGGCGTGAACGTAGTCACGTCCGGACAGCTCCATCCCAGGCCTTCTTGTCCGATCCGGCCGCCGCACAAGGCCCCCTCGGCCCGCTAGCCTGTCCGTGTGTACGGCTATGAGCAGAGCCCCGGTGGGGGCTACCCCGGCGACCCCTACCAGCAGGCTGGGCAGCAGGGCGGGTACGGGCAGCAGGCGTACGGCGCCCAGCCCGGCCCCGGCATGGGTGCTCCCGGCATGAGTGCAGGGTACGGCGAGCAGGCGCAGACTGCCGGGCAGTCGCTCTACCCCGAGCCCTCGCCGCCCTCGCTGGCGGACGCCGTACGCGCCTTCACCACCGGCTCGATGCCGGTGGAGGACTTCCAGGCCATCTTCATCACCTCCAAGGTGCACTGCCCGCGCGGCGACCGGCCGGGCTTCCTGGCGCTGCACAACACCCCCACCCCGGTGATCCCGATGTTCAGCTCGCTCAAGGAGCTGCGGCGGTACGCGGGCAAGGAGTCCAAGTACTTCACCGTCTCCGGGGCCGAGGTGCTGGACCTGCTGCCGACCGGGTACGGCTTCGCGCTGGACATGGAGGGCGAGCACCGGATGGTGTTCGACGCCAAGGCCGTGGAGCAGATGGTGGACTTCACCATGCGGCGGATGTACGGCTGACGCCGACTTCGTAGACGGCTGACGCCGACTCCGTAGACGGCTGACGCACCCCGAGGGATCGGCCGCCGCCGCCCCTCGGAGACATAGTTCAATCTTCAACTTGCTTCTTGTTGAGGATTGAACTAATCTCGCGGTTGTAGGCCAGAACACCCAGACCAAGGAGGCCGACATGCCCGCCGTGACCGTCGAAAACCCGCTGACCCTCCCCCGCGTCGCCACCCCCGACCCCGCCGTCACGGCGCCGCGCCCGGTCCTGGCGGTCGCCACCGCGCCCGAGGGCTTCGAGGGCGAGGGCTTCCCGGTCCGCCGGGCCTTCGCCAAGATCAACCAGAAGTACCTCTCGCCGTTCATCATGATGGACCAGATGGGCGAGGTGGAGTACGCGGCCGGGGAGCCGAAGGGCACCCCCTGGCACCCGCACCGCGGCTTCGAGACGGTGACCTACCTGATCGACGGCGAGTTCATCCACAAGGACTCGCACGGCGGCGGCGGCCACCTGGGCGGCGGTGACACCCAGTGGATGACGGCCGGCTCCGGCATCCTGCACATCGAGACCCCGCCGGAGTCGCTGGTGCTGACCGGTGGCCTGTTCCACGGCATCCAGCTCTGGGTGAACCTGCCGGCGGCGGACAAGATGACCGCCCCGCGCTACCAGGACATCCACGGCGGGCACGTCAAGCTGCTCGCCACCCCCGACGGCGGCGCGATCCTGCGCCTGATCGCCGGCGAGCTGGACGGCCACCAGGGCCCCGGCTCCACCCACACCCCGATCACCCTGCTGCACGCCACCCTGACCCCGGGCGCGCAGCTGACCATCCCGTGGCGCAAGGACTTCAACGCTCTCGCCTACGCGCTCAACGGCGCGGGTACGGCCGGCGCCGAGGCCCGTCCGTTCCACACCGGTCAGGCGGTGGTCTTCGGCGAGGGCGACACCCTGACCATCAAGGCCGACACCCAGCAGGAGTCGCGCCACCCGAACCTGGACGTGATCATCCTGGGCGGGCAGCCGATCCTGGAGCCGGTCGCCTGGTACGGCCCGTTCGTGATGAACAGCCACACCGAGCTGCAGCAGGCGATGGAGGACTTCCAGTCCGGCAAGTTCGGGCACCCGGTGGCCTAGGGCCGCCCGTCCGGCCCCGGGGAGCCCCGAGCCGACTGCCTAGAATGGTTAGGCAAGGCTCGGGACCCCAGGGGAGCAACGGATGGCGCGCGCCGGACTGACGACCGACCGGGTGGTGACCGCCGCCGCCGACCTGGCGGACGAGATCGGTCTGGAGCAGGTCACCGTCTCCGCGCTGGCCCGCGGCTTCGGAGTGAAGGACCCGAGCCTGTACTCGCACGTCAGGAACCTGGACGAGCTGCGCGCCCGGGTCTCGGTGCTGGCCACCGGTGAGCTGGTCGACCGGCTCACCGCCGCGGTGGTGGGCCGGGCCGGGCGCGAGGCACTGGGCGCCTTCGCGGACGCCTACCGCGGCTACGTCCTGGCCCACCCGGGACGGTACGCGGCCGCCCAGCTCCAGATCCCCGCCGAGACGCCGGGCGCCGAGCTCGCACACCGGCGGGCCGGCGAGATCACCCTCGCGGTCCTGCGCGGCTACGGCCTGGCCGAGCCCGACCTGACCGATGCCGTCCGGCTGCTGCGGGCCACCCTGCACGGCTTCGCCGTGCTGGAGGGCGCCGGCGGCTTCGCCCACTCCAGGCCGGCGCAGGCCTCCTGGGAGCGAACGGTGGACGCCCTGCACACGGCGCTGACCGACTGGGCGGGTCAGGGTCAGAGGCGCGCGTAGACGGCTGTCGCGTCGTCGTGCGTCTTGCCGCGCGGCCAGCGTGCGCAGCGCGGGTCACCGGTCTCCGCCTCGCGCACCCGGGCGATCAGCGCGGCGGGGCCGCCCTGCGCCATCAGCCGCAGCGCCTCGGTCCAGTCGCCGAGCGCGAACCGCTCGGTGTAGCGGCTGGCGCCGTCGGTCAGCGCGGCCACCGCACGCAAGGTGTCCAGCCGGACGAAGCCGGTCTCGGCGTGTGCTGCCGCCTTGGGACTGGCGGCGGCGATCCACGGGCCGTGCCCGGTGTTGCGCACGGCACGCAGCGCGAGCGAGTAGCGCAGGTGCAGCGCGGTGCGCTCCTCACTGCCCGGCTCGGCCGCGCGCATCGCCTGCCGCAGCTCCTCGCCCTCGGCGTAGTGCTGGTTGTCGCCGACCACCCTGGGCCGGCCGCTGGTCGGTTCCAGCACCAGCAGCGAGTCGCCGAGCACCAGGTACTCCAGCGAGGCGCCGTGCAGCCGCGCCGCCACCACCATGGCGGCCGGGGTATTGGGGTGGGCCAGGTCGCAGCGGCCGCCGTGCAGGGCGGCGGTCTCCACGATCGCGTCGGCCAGGCACTCGGCGATGGACCGGTCCGAGCGGTCGGTCAGCCGGGCCAGCAGGTGCACGCCGAGCCGGCGGACGTACCAGGCGGTGCCGTGCCGGCAGCCGGACTCCATGCCCAGTGGCGAGCTCGATCCGTCGAGCAGCACCAGGGCCTCGGGGGTGGCCGAGGCGAAGTCCTCGCTCTCCCGCCCCGGTTGCTCGGCCTGCGCGGCCAGCTGTACCTGCATGCCGCCAGTGTGCGGTGCGCGGGCCGCCCGGGGACAGCCCCCGGCACGGGTTCGCCCGTACGGGGGGCGACGGCGGGTCGGATTGGCGGGGCGTTCGAATTTCACCTAGCGTCACATACATCGCTTAACAGACAATTCGCCAGGATGGGGCAGGCATCATGTGGTGGCAGGCGCTCTTGGTCTCGCTGGCTGCGTTCGGGTTTCCGACCCTGGCCCTGCTGTACCTCATCGGTGGGCCGAACTACCGCGACCAGCGCGGGCCGGCCCGGCACGCTCGGCAGGCCGGAAACTGACCGCACGTCGGCCGCCCGGCATGACAGAGTGGCACCGGTATGACCAGGCACATTCCCGTCCAGGAGGTTCCGATGACCAGCAGCGACGCAGCAGCGGTGGAGCAGGGCGAGGGCTCCGAGCCGCCCGCGGCCGACGCGCAGGACGACGTGAAGGCGAAGTTCCTGGCCGCCCTGCAGCGCAAGCAGGGCGGCAAGGGCGAGGGCGCGGCCGGCGGTCCGGGCGGAGACTCCAAGATCCACGGCACCCATGGGGCCGCCGGGGGCAAGCGCACCTTCCGCCGCAAGAGCGGCGGCTGACGGAGCGTTGTCCGTCGTACGGAGGGGGCCGGCGCCATCGGGCGCCGGCCCCCTCCGGCATGTCGTCCCGCCGCGCCGGGCGGGGTCGCTAGGCCCGCCAGGCGGGGTCGCGGCCGAGCAGGCGCAGCGCCTGCTCGAACGGGCCGGCGGCGTCGGGGATTTCGGTGGCTTCGGCGGTTCCGGCGGTTCCGGCCTCGGGCAGCACGGGCGCGAAGGACCGCCCCGGGGCGCGGGTGGCGGGGTCGGCGGGGACCTGCTGGGCGACCCGCAGCAGTGGACGGGCCAGCTCGGGCGGGCAGTCGAACGGCAGGTCGAGGGTGACGGCGAGGTCCCAGCCGTGCACCAGGGTGTCCAGCAGGTGGAAGCCGATCGCGTGAGTGGCCGGGAAGTCGACGCCGCGCCGGATCTCCGGCAGCGCGAAGGCGCGACCGGTGGTCTCGGCGGCCTCGAAGGACTCGACCAGCTCGGCGGCGGAGTCGGCGAAGCCGGCCAGGGCGGTGAAGGCGACGCCCGGCGCGTCGGGCAGCGGGCGGTCGGCGAAGACGCCGGGCCGCTCGCCGTCGCCGCGGGCGGCGGCCGCGAAGCCGTACTGCTGGCCGATCAGGTGCTCCAGCAGGCGGCGCAGGTCCCACCCCGCGCAGGGGGTGGGACGACCGAGGTGCTCGCGCCGGACGGCGGCCACCACCGGGGCGACGAGCGCGAGCGCTTGGGCGTGGGAACGCGAGATGCTCATGACTCGGACGCTAGCACGATCGTTCGGTCAGTTTTCGGCCAAACCCGAGACCGGGCCGACCGGCACTCATTCCGACGGCAGCAAGGACTCGTCGACGGCCTCCGAGCGGAGCAGCAGCAGCACCGAGCGGCGAGCCCGGGCGTAGGGTGCGTCGCCGCCGTGCAGCAGGGACAGCGCGTTGGCGTACTCCAGGAAACTGCCCAGCTCGAAGGTCAGCTGACCGAGGTCCGCGTCCTGGCGCAACTCCCCTGCCGCGCGGGCGGCTTCACAGAGTTCCAGGAGCAGCTTGTGCCAGCCCTCACTGCTCTGGGCCAGTGCGTCCCGCACCCGCCCCGGCTGGGCGTCGTACTCGGCGCCCACCGCGTAGAAGAAACAGCCGCCGGCGAACACCCGGGTCCGCGAGTACTCCAGCCAGCCCTCCGCCAGCGCCCACAACTGCCCGACCCCGGGCGGGAGTCGGCGCACCGGGTCGATCACCGTCTCACGGTAGATCCGCTGCGCCGCCCGGACGGTGGCCAGTTGCAGCTCCTCCTTGGAGCCGAACAGCGCGAACACCCCGCTCTTGCTGAGCTCCAGCTCGGCGGCCAACCGCCCCAGCGACAGCCCGCCCAGCCCTTCGACCGAGGCGATCCGCACCGCCCGGGCCAGCACCAGCCGCCGCGTCTCGTTGCCCTTCTGCACCCGGCCGTCCGTCGTGGGATCCGTCACCGCCCAGCACCGTCCTCCCTGTGACCGTCGCTCCTTCCCAGTCAGCGTAAAGGCTGATACGGATGGTTCCGCTCACGAACCCCACACCCTCAGGAGCCCTGGAATGTCCGGACCCGACCCGATCGACCTGCTCGCGGTGGGCGAGCTGCTGACGGACGAAGAGCGGCTGATCGGTGACACCGTGCGGCGGTTCACCGAGGACCGGATCCGCCCGCGGCTGGCCGACTGGTTCGAGCAGGGCGTCTTCCCGGCCCGCGAACTCGCCCCCGAGCTCGGCAAGCTGGGCCTGCTCGGCATGCACCTGGAGGGCTACGGCTGCGCCGGGGCCGGCGCGGTCGCCTACGGGGTGGCCTGCCTGGAGCTGGAGGCGGCCGACTCGGGCCTGCGCAGCTTCGTCTCGGTCCAGGGCTCGCTGGCGATGCGGGCGATCCACGCCTTCGGCTCCGAGGAGCAGAAGCAGCGCTGGCTGCCGGGCATGGCGGCCGGCGAGCTGATCGGCTGCTTCGGCCTGACCGAGCCCGACTTCGGCTCCGACCCGGGCAACATGCGCACCACCGCCCGCCGCAAGGGCGCCGACTGGGTGCTCTCCGGCTCCAAGATGTGGATCACCAACGGCTCGATCTCCGACGTCGCGGTGGTCTGGGCGCGGACCGAGGACGGCGTGCGCGGCTTCCTGGTCCCGCGCGGCACCCCGGGCTTCACCGCCACCGACATCCACGGCAAGCTCTCGCTGCGCGCCTCGGTCACCAGCGAGCTGCACTTCGACGAGGTCCAGCTGCCCGCCGACGCGGTGCTGCCCGGGGTCAGCGGCCTGCGCGGGCCGCTCTCCTGCCTCAACGAGGCCCGCTACGGCATCCTGTGGGGCACCGTCGGCGCGGCCCGGGACTGCTACCAGTCGGCCCTGGAGTACGCGAAGACCCGGATCCAGTTCGGCCGCCCGATCGCGGCCTTCCAGCTGACCCAGGAGAAGCTGGTCGAGATGGCCCTGGAACTGGAGAAGGCCCATCTGGCGGCCTGGCGGATCGGGCGGCTCAAGGAGGAGGGCAGGGCCAGGGCCGCGCACATCAGCTTCGGCAAGCTGAACAACGTGCGCACGGCCCTGGAGATCGCCCGCAGCGCGCGGACCATCCTCGGCGCGAACGGGATCACCACCGCGTACCCGGTACTGCGGCACGCCAACAACCTGGAGTCGGTGCTCACCTACGAGGGGACCAGCGAGATCCACACCCTGGTGCTCGGCGAGGCGATCACCGGGGAGTCGGCCTACCGCTGAACCCCTGACCGCTGGGCCTTCAGCGCGAGCCGTCCCGGCAGCGCGGTGCCCGCCAGCACCAGCGCCCCCGCCAGGGCCAGCACCGCCGCGTACCCGGGCCACTGCCACCCGGGCGCGGCGGTGCCGGTCATCCCGGCGCTGAAGGCGGTCAGCACGGCGAGCGCGATCGCACTGCCCAGCAGCAGTCCGACGGCCAGCAGGCCCAGGCCCTCGAAGCGGAGCATCCGCAGCACCTGGCGCCGGCTGGTCCCGGTCAGCCGCAGCAGTGCGAACTCCTTGCCCCGGCCCGCGGTGGACATCGCCAGGGTGTTCACCACCGCGATCGCGGCGAAGGCCAGCACCAGCACCATGGCCAGTTCGTTGACCTCGGCGTTGCTCTGCTCGGCCGTGGCCCCGACCTCGCGGGACTGGGCCCGGTCCAGGACCGCGACACCGGGGAACGCGCCGACGGCCCGGGTCAGTGCCGCCCGGGTCGGCGTCCCGTCGGTGGCGACCAGCACGGCCGAGGCCAGCGGGTCGTCCAGGTGCGGGGCGAGCAGCGCCCGACCGACCGTCAGGTCACCGAAGCCCAGGCCGCGGGAGTAGACGGCGCGCACGGTCAGGGTGACCGGGGTGCCGTCGCCCAGCACCAGCTTCACCGGGCCGCGCAGAACAGCGCGAGGAAGGCGCCGAGGAAGGCGCCGCGGCGGTGGCGCAGGGTCTGCCAGGCGTAGCCGAAGAGCATCAGACCCACCCGCCGGACAGCTCGGTTCTCGTCATGCCCGCAAGCGTGGCCGAGCGGGGTGGTCGCGCACATTGCGGCGGACCGCCCGACTGGGCGGGGGGTTAACCCCCGGGCGCTATGGCAGGTAGTCCTTGCGTTCGTGCTCGTCGGCCAGGAAGGGCACCGACTGGAACCAGTTCACCCCGCAGGACTTGCAGCACTTCTCCGCGGTGCGGCCCCACTCGGTGGAGTCCAGGGTCGCCGCGTCCTCGGGCAGGTCCCGTCCGCACAGGCCGACGTGCTCCTCGTCCACGACCATGTGCCACTGCTTCACTGGGCCGGAGCGGCCCTCGTCGCCGTACTCGGCGTGCATCCGATGCAACATAACTCCACAGTGCTCCCGGGCCGGGGCCGACGCTAGGCGAGCGAGCCGTGCAGGCGCAGCCGGGCGATGCCGCCGTCGGGGAAGACGTCCAGCCGGGCGTGGGTGGCGGGGCGGGCGTCGGTCGGCACGAAGCGGTGCAGGGCGTCGGGCTGCAGCTCGGTGCGCCCGACCAGCTCGAACCAGCCGGGGGCCGCCGGGTCGGCCGGGTCGCCGGCCTGCGGGTCGGCGGCGTCGAAGCCGAGCACGGCGGCCCAGCCGGCGGCGTTGCCGACGTAGTTGGCGG
The DNA here is from genome assembly GCF_000744785.1 of Kitasatospora azatica KCTC 9699. NCBI lineage: Bacteria > Bacillati > Actinomycetota > Actinomycetes > Kitasatosporales > Streptomycetaceae > Kitasatospora > Kitasatospora azatica. Next base: position 2,489,124 of record NZ_JQMO01000003.1, read on the forward strand.
TGTCGATCTCCACCGCGCGCACGCTGCCCCGGCCGGCCAGCCGCAGGCGCACCCAGTCGTGGCCCTCGTCGCGGCGGCGGCGGTTCTCCCAGCCCTCGCCCATCTCACGGGAACGGCCGGGCAGGATCAGGTTGACCGGCGGGGAGAAGAAGCGGTCGGAGGCGTCCTCGATCCGGCCGCCGTGCTCCAGCGCGGCCAGGTCGAAGCTGCCGAGCGCGGCCAGCCAGGCGGCGTCCGGGCGGCCCTCGCCGTGCACCCGCAGCCGGGCGATGCCACCGTCCGGGTACTGGTTGAGCCGCAGGTGGGTCCAGCGGCGGCGGTCGGCGACCGGGAAGCCGTTGGCGGCGTGGCCCTGGACGGGACTGGGCGGGACCAGCTCCGTCCAGTCGGCGGCGAGCAGCTGCTCGGGGCCCGGGGTGCCGGGCAGCTCGGTGGCCTCGACGCTGATCCGCTGCGGGTAGTTGCCGCGGAAGTGCGCGGTGTCGACCACGATGCCGTGCACCACGCCCGGCAGGCCGAGCCGGATCAGCGCCCAGTCGTGGTCGGTGGTGCCGGCGTGCGGGCGGGCGGCGGTGCCGCGCCGGCGGCGGGTCTCCCAGCCGTCCATCAGCTGGCCCTTGGGGCCGAAGGTGTGCGGCTGGAAGACGGCCGGCTCGGGGCGGAGCAGGTTCTCCCGCTCGGCGAAGAGCTCGTCGTTGGCGGCGAGCACGCCGGCGCCGAGGCGGCGGTCGGCGAGGTCGGGCAGGTCACGGTAGCCGTGGTCGGCGGCGAGGTCCTGGTAGTCGGCGTAGCCGACGTCGTTGGTGGTCATGAGTCCACTGTGCGCGCCGATAATTGTTCAGGTCCATCTCAAATAACTGACTGAAACGTTGAGGCAGCCTTAACGATTTCCCGGACCAGCCGACGGACCGGCGGCGCCCCCTCGGTCCCGGCCCGGACCGCCGCCACCACTCGACGGCTCGGCCGGTCGGCCGGCAGCGTGCGGACCACCACCCCCCGACCGCCGCCCGCCAGCAGCCTGGGCACCAGCGCCACCCCGAGGCCGGCGCCGACCAGCGCCAGGATCGCCGACCAGTCGGCCGCGGTGTGCGCCCGCTCCGGGACGAACCCGGCCTCCGCGCAGGCGCCCAGGGTGATCTCCCGCCACGGCCCGGAGCTGCCGAAGATCCACGGCTGGTCGGCGAGTTCGGCCAACCGCAGCTCCCGCTGCCCGACCGCCGGATGGTCCTGCGGCAGCGCGATGTCCAACGGGTCGTCAAGCAACCGGCGCTGCACGAACCTCGGATCGGCCCCCTGCACATTGAGCGAGACCGAGACGTCCACCTCGCCCGCCGCCAGCAGCTCCACCGCCTCCCCCGCCTCGGCCTCCACCACCCGCACCCGCAACCGCGGCGCCCGCTCGCGCAACCGGGCCACGGCCGGCACCACCAGCCCGGTGATCGCGGTGGCGAACGCCCCGACCCGCACCTCCCCGGCCTCCCCGTGCAGATACCCCGCCAATTCCGCCTCGGCCTGCTCCAGTTGGCCGAACACCCGATCCGCGTGCCGCAGCAGCAGGCGGGCCGCCCCGGTCAGCCGTACCCGCCGCCCGTACGCCTCCAACACCGGCGCCCCCACCTGCCGCGACAGCGTCGCCAACTGCTGGGACACCGCGGAGGGCGTGAGGTTCAGGTGCGCGGCGGCCGCGGTCACCGTGCCGTGCTCGTCGAGGGCTTGCAGGATGCGGAGCTTCTTGAGGTCCCAGTCGGTCACCCGCGCAAGGCTAGGACGCCACCCGCAGGACCGCGTCGTCGCGGCGCTTGAGGAGCTTCTCGAAGCTGACGATGGCGCCGCGTTGGGGGTGGTTGTGCAGGTGCACGTGGTCGGTGAGGGCGCGGATCAGGAAGAGGCCGCGGCCGCTCTCGGCGGTGAGGTCGGGGATCCGGTCGAGATCGGGGAGGCGGGGGCCGGCCGGGAGCGGGCGGCCCGGGGGGAGGACGTGGGTGTCATAGGCGGTCGGACGGGAGCGGCGGGCCGGGCCCAGCAGTGCCGGGAGCGAGGCCCGGCCACGGCGCCGGCGCGGCCGCGGACCGCCGTGCGCGACCAGCGGGCGGGCCGGTGCCGGGCGGCGGGCCGCAACCAGGTGCGGGGCGACCGGCAGGCCAGGGCCGGAGTCGACCACCTCGATCCGCAGCAGGTCGCCGTCCAGCACGGCGGTGACCTGGAAGCCGCTGCCGCCGCCGGCGTGCTCGACCGCGTTCGCGCAGGCCTCGGTCAGCGCCAGGCCGAGGTCATGGGCGATCTGCGGGTCGACCCCGGCGCTCTCCATGGTGCCGAGCAGGATGCGTCTGGCCAGCGGAACGCTGGCCAGCTCGCGCTTGAGGTGCAGAGTCCACCAGATGTCCACGATCGGTCCCTCCTGGCTGGGGCTCCACATACAACTAGGTATTGCCTGACGATCGGGCCATGAACCGTCCACCGACAACCGGTCCCCCCATTCGGCGGATGGACCAGCGCGGCACGGTGTGCGCTGCGGCGCGTGCCGCAGCCCGCACGCCGGGGCCGAAAGAGTCACCGAGCAGGGGCGCGACAACATCGCCCACCCCGGACCGGCGGGGTCGGGGGCCGGTGAGATGATGGCTCGGCCATGACCAGCCTCCACCCCGCCGCACCACTGGGCGCCGCCGACCGGGCCGCCCGGCCGTTCGGCGTGGCCGGGTGGGACCTGCGGGTGGTGCGGGCGGTGCCGTTCGCACTGGTCTGCACGTTGATCGCCGCGCTCGGGCACTGCGTGGCGGGGGGTGCCGCGCTGCCGCTGTCGACGCTGGCGCTCGGCTTCGTCGCGGTCTGCGCGGTGGCGGCCCTGCTCGGCGGCCGGGAGCGCTCGCTGGCCGGGATCGCCGGGGCGCTCGGCATCGGCCAGCTCGGCCTGCACCTGCTCTTCCACAGCGCCGGCCACACAGCGATGGCCGGGATGACCGGGATGACCCGGCCGCTCGGCGCCGCCGGGACCGCCGGACTGACGCTGGAACAGGTCGCCGGACGGCTGCTCTGCAACGACGCCCCCGGCGCGGCGCGGATGCTGCCGCCCGGAATCAGCGCCGAGCAGTTGGTCGGCGACGCCGGCCTGGACCCGCAGGCCTACCACTCGACGCTGGCCGCCGGCCCCTGGTGGGCCTTCGGCCTGACCCCCGCGATGCTGGCCGGCCACCTGGTGGCCGCTGTGCTGGCCGGCTGGTGGCTGCGGCGCGGCGAGGCCGCGCTGTGGCGACTGGTCCGGCTGACCGGTCGCGCCGCCGCCCGCGAGCTGGGCGAGTGGACCGCTCCGCTGCACCGGGCACTGGCCCTGGTCGCGGCAGTGCTGCGCGGGCTGCTGGGCGCGGCCCGGCTGCGGGTGCGCACCGCGCGCCCGGACTCCGGGAGCGACCGGCTGCCGTTGGCGGCCGCGCTGCGGCACAGCGTGATCCGGCGTGGTCCGCCGGTGGCGGCCTTCGCGCACTGACCCCTCCGTCTAAGCGGTCGGGTCGCGCGTCCAGTACGTCGTCACCCCACCCAGTACCAGGGCAGTGGACTGCCCTGCACCCGATGGAGACCGCACCCATGCGTTCGCTTCCTGCCCGCCGCCTCGCCACCACCACCGCCGTTCTGCTCGCCGCGGGCACCGTACTGGCCACTGCCGGCCCCGCCTTGGCGCACGTCACCGTGCAGCCGGGCACCGCCCAGCAGGGCGGCTACACGGCCGTCTCGTTCCGGGTCCCGGACGAGAGCGACACCGCCAGCACCACCAAGGTCGAGGTCAACTTCCCGACCGACCACCCGGTCGCCTCGGTCAGCACCCAGCCGCTGCCGGGTTGGACCGCCACCGTCGAGAAGTCCAAGCTGGCCACCCCGATCAAGACCGACGACGGTGACAGCATCACCGACGCGGTTTCCAAGATCACCTGGACTGCCGACGCCACCGGCAAGATCGGCCCCGGCCAGTTCCAGGAGTTCAAGGTCTCGCTCGGCCCGCTGCCCACCGACACCGACCAGCTGGTCTTCAAGGCGCTGCAGACCAAGGACGACGGCACCGTGGTGCGCTGGATCGACGAGGCCAAGGACGGCCAGCCCGAGCCGCAGCACCCGACCCCCGTGCTCAAGCTCACCAAGGCCGGCGCCGCCGCCTCGCCCGCCGCCGACAACCACCAGATGACCGCCTCGCAGGACAGCAGCAAGTCGGCCGCCGCGAGCAGCGCCTCCTCCGACTCCACCGCCCGTACCCTCGGTGTCGTCGGCATCGTGGTCGGTGTGATCGGTGCCGCGCTGGGCGTGGCCGGCCTGCGCCGCAAGGGCGCCTCCTCCTGAACGCACAACCCGCCGGGGCGGTAGGCAGCTGCCGCCCCGGCGGGCCCGGCCACACCGATCGGATCCCGTCATGCCCCGTACCCCCCGCCGTCGGACCTCCCGCCGAGTGGCCGGCGCCGCCGCCCTCGCCCTCGCCGGCGCGCTCGCCCTGACCGGCTGCGGCTCCGGCGCCGCCGGCTCCGCAAACTCCGGCAGCGCCGCCGCCGTCTCCAAGGAACCCAACAACTCGCCCTACCAGGGCACCCCGCTGGCCCGGCACTTCGACAAGCCGGACCTGGTGCTCACCGACACCAGCGGCCAGCCCTTCGACCTGCGCCAGCGCACCGCCGGACGCACCATGCTGCTCTTCTTCGGCTACACCAGCTGCCCGGACGTCTGCCCGACCACCATGGGCGACATCGGCGTGGCGCTGCAGAAGCTGCCCGCCGAGGAGCAGAAGAAGATCGACGTGGTCTTCGTCTCCACCGACCCGCAGCGCGACACCACCAAGGTGCTGCGGACCTGGCTGGACTCCTTCGACAAGGACTTCATCGGGCTGACCGGCGACCTGGACAAGGTCAAGGCCGCCGCCAAGTCGCTGGGGATCCTGGTCGAGGACCCGGTGGTCAACAAGGACGGCTCGGTCACCTCCTCGCACGGCGCCCAGGTGCTGGCCTTCCTGCCCTCCGACGACAAGGCGCACGTGCTCTACCTGAGCAACACCGCTCAGCAGGTCTTCGCCCACGACCTGCCGCTGCTCGCCAAGGGGGTGGCCGCCTGATGGCCGCCGCCCTCGGCTTCCGCCGGCTCTCGCTGGCCGGTGCCGCGCTGGCGGCCGCACTGACCGCGACCGTGATAGTCGTCGCCTGCGGCGGCGGCCCGGGCGGCCGGGCGGGCGCCGTCCTGCGGGTCGACGACTCCTACATCCCGCTGCCGGCCGGGGACGGGATGGCGGCCGGCTATCTGACGGTCAACAACATCGGCGACCACGCCGACAAACTGGTCCGGGTGACCAGCCCCGGCGCCAGCTCGGTGACCATGCACCGCTCCACCGAGACCAGCATGGAGGCGGTGCAGAGCCTGGAGGTGCCGGCCGGCGGCGCATTGAAGCTGGCCCGCGGTGGTATCCATCTGATGATCATGGGCTGGCAGAAGCCGCCGGCCGTCGGTGACCAGCTGGAACTCGACCTCACCTTCGAGCGCGCCGGCACCGTCGCCGTCCAGGTACCGGTCAAGCCCCTCACCTACCGCCCCGGGAGCTGACCCACCGATGCGCAAGCTCGTCCTCAGCTGGCTCACCACGGTCGGCGCCCTGCTGGTACTGCTGCTCGGCACCGCCGGTCCGGCCTCCGCGCACGCGGCGCTGGTGCGCACCGACCCCGGGCAGAACTCGGTGGTCGCCACCGCGCCCGAGGCCGTGACCCTGACCTTCAGCGAGGGCGTGACGCTGGCCGAGGACTCGGTACGGGTGCTCGACCCGAGCGGCAGACAGGTGGACACCGGGAACCCCGGGCATGCCGACGGCAAGGGCGACACCGCCCGGGTCGGGCTGCGCAGCGGGCTGGCGAACGGGACCTACACGGTGGCCTGGCGGGCCGTGTCGGAGGACTCGCACCCGGTCGGCGGGGCGTTCACCTTCTCGATCGGCGCCGCCTCGGACACCTCGGTCAAGGCCTCGCAGGTGCAGGGCGAGAACGCCGACAGCGTGGTGGCCGCGCTGTACGGGACCGGCCGGGCGGTGGCGTACGGGGCGTTCGCGCTGCTGGTCGGCGTCGCGGCGTTCGTGCTGCTCTGCTGGCCGGGCGGGGCGGCGACCCGGGCGGTGCAGCGGCTGCTGATGGGCAGTTGGGTCGCGCTGCTGCTGTCGACGGTGGCGGTCCTGCTGCTGCGCGGACCCTACGAGCGGGGCACCGGGCTGAGCCAGGCCTTCGACCTCTCGTTGGTCCGCGGCACCCTGGACGAGCGGCTCGGCACCGCGCTGGCGGCGCGATTGCTGCTGCTCGCGGCGAGCGGGGTCTTCCTCTCGCTGCTGGTCGGCCAGCTCGGGCAGCAGCCCGAGCCCACGACCGAGCAGCCCGCCACCGAGCAGCCCGCGACCGAGCAGCGGTCCGGCGACGCCGAGGAGGACGAGCTGCGCCGACTGGAGCGCCGGGCCGCCGAGCGCCCGCAGCGTGAGGCGCGCCTGGCGCTGGGCGTCGGCGGGCTGCTGCTGGCGCTGGCGTTGGCGGGCACCTGGGCCGGCGCCGACCACGCGGCCGTGGGCATCCAGGTCTGGCTGGCGCTGCCGTTCGACCTGCTGCACCTGGTCGCGATGGCCTGCTGGCTGGGCGGTCTGGTCACCCTGCTGGTCGGGCTGCGGCACGGCGCGGGGACGGCCGTCGCCGACCGCTTCTCCAAGGTCGCGCTGACGGCGGTGGCGGCGCTGGTGGTGACCGGGCTCTACCAGGCCTGGCGCGGGATCGGCTTCTCCTGGTCCGCGCTGGTGGACACCCGCTACGGGCAGCTGCTGCTGGTCAAGGTCGGCCTGGTGCTGGCGATGCTCGCGGTGGCCTGGTTCTCCCGCCGCTGGACCGGCCGGCTGCGCGCGGCGCCCGCGGCAACCGACGCCGAGGCGCTGGAAGTCGAGACACCGGAAGTCGAGGCACTGGAAGTCGAGGCACTGGAAGTCGACCAGGGCGACGTTGCGCGCACCGGTACTCCCGAGCAGGCCGACCCGGTCCGGCGCGCGCAGCTGGCCCGGCAGCGGGCAGCCGTGACCCGGGCCAAGCAGCAGCGGGTGCGCGAGGGCTCGCCGGTGCAGGCGGGGCTGCGCCGCTCGGTGCTGATCGAGGCCGGGATCGCCGTCGCGGTGCTGGTGGTGACCACCATGCTGACCAACTCGCCCCCCGGCCGGGTGGCCGCAGCGGTGGCCGCGAGCAGCGCCCAGAACCCGGCGGCGGGCAGCGCGCCGGGTGCGCCGACGGTCCCCGGGCGGACCGTCGAACTCGCCCTCCCGTACGACACCAAGGGCAGGACGCCGGGCGCGAAGGGCACCGCCAAGCTGACCCTCAACCCGGCCCGCACCGGCGCCAACCAGCTCACCCTGCTGCTCACCGACACCGCCGGGCAGCCGGTGGACGTGCCCGAGGTCCAGGTCTCCTTCACCCTGCCCGACCGCGACCTCGGCCCGCTGCCGGTGACCCTGACCAAGTCCGGGACCGGCAGCTGGACCGGCACCGCCAGCCTCTCGCTGGCCGGTGAGTGGGTGGCCGAGGTCGTGGTGCGCTCCTCGGACATCGACCAGGACACCGAGACCAAGCAACTCACGATCGGCTGAGAACCAGATGGGCAAGGCACGGACCCGATGAAGGCACTGACCCGATGAAGGCACTGACCCGATGAAGGCACTGACCCGATGACTGAGTACGCCGGTTTCTCCCGTCGGGCGCTGCTCGGCGGCACCGCCGCGGGCCTCGCGGCCGGCGCCACCGGCGGGGCGCTGGCCCGGGCCGCGGCGGTGCCCGCGCTGCCCCGGGCGACCCCGCTGGGCGCCGCCCGGGTGGACTTCCACGGCCCGCACCAGGCGGGAATCCTGCAGCCGCAGCAGGCCCGGGTGCAGCTGGCCGCCTTCGACCTGGCGCCGGGCGCGGGCCGCCAGGGGCTGCAGAAGCTGCTGCAGCTCTGGTCGCAGACCGCGGGCCGGCTGGCGCTGGGCGAGCCGGCCGGGCCGCACGAGAACCAGATCGCGCTGGACGCCGGGCCCAGCTCGCTGACCGTCACGCTCGGCTTCGGTGCCCCGCTCTTCGACAAGACGGGCCTGGCCGCCCGGAAGCCGCCGGCGCTGGCCCCGCTGCCCGAGTTCCCGCAGGACGCCGTCGACCGGGCCCGCAGCGACGGCGACCTGTTCGTGCAGATCGGCGCGGACGACGCGCTGGTGGCCTTCCACGCACTGCGGGTCCTGCAGCAGCAGGCCGCGGGCACCGCCGCGATCCGCTGGCAGATGGCCGGCTTCGCCCGCACCCCGGGCGCCACCGCCCAGCCCCGCACCGGCCGCAACCTGATGGGCCAGATCGACGGCACCAACAATCCCAGGCCCACCGATCCCGACTTCGCCGCCCGGGTCTTCGCCGCCGGCCCCGACTGGCTGGCGGGCGGCTCGTACCTGGTCTTCCGCCGGATCCGGATGCTGCTCGACGACTGGGAGAACCTGTCGACGGACCGTCAGGAGCGGTTCGTCGGACGGCGCAAGTCGGACGGCGCCCCGCTCTCCGGCGGCACCGAGCGCACCCCGGTCGACCTGGCCAGGCAGAACCCGGACGGCACCCTGGCGATCCCGGCCGACGCGCACATCCGGCTCGCCGCCCCGGCGGCCAACGGGGGTGCGGCGATGCTGCGGCGCGGCTTCTCCTACGCCGACGGTTCGCTGCCGGACGGGTCGCCGGACGCCGGCCTGCTCTTCCTCGCCTTCCAGGCCGACCCGGCGCGCGGCTTCGCCCCGGTGCAGCGCGCGCTCTCCCGCGGCGACGGGCTGTCGCGGTTCCTGCGGCACGAGGCCAGTGGCCTCTACGCGATCCCGCCGGGCGTGCCGTCCGGTGGGGGGTACCTGGGCCAGGCCCTGTTGGAGGGCTGAGACCGGACCCCAATTGCCGGCCGGTCCGGTCCACGCACTGGGACCGTGGCTCCGGCGGGCCACAGAAGTGGCTATCGTGGCAGGTCTGGTATCGCTACGGGACGCACGGAGGCGCGGACATGTCGGCAACCCGCTACACCTACCTCGGGCCCGCCGGCACCTTTACCGAGGCCGCCCTGCACACCCTGCCGGAGGCGGCGACCCGTGAGCTGGTGCCGCTGGCCTCGGTGCAGGCGGCGCTGGACGCGGTGCGCGCCGGCGAGGCCTCGGCCGCCTTCGTGCCGATCGAGAACTCGGTGGAGGGCGCGGTCACCGCGACCGCGGACGAGCTGGCCACCGGCGCCCCGCTGATGATCTATCGCGAGGTGCTGCTGCCGATCACCTTCGCGCTGCTGGTCCGCCCCGGCACCGAGCTGGCCGACATCAAGACCGTCACCAGCCACCCGGTGGCCCAGCCGCAGGTGCGCCGCTGGCTGGGCACCCACCTGCCGGACGCGGTCTGGGAGGCCGCCTCCTCCAATGCGGAGGGTGCCCGGCTGGTCCAGGACGGCCAGGTGGACGGCGCCTTCGCGGGCGAGTTCGCGGCTCCGCTGTACGGGCTGCAGGCGCTGGTCTCCGACATCCACGACGCGCAGAACGCGACCACCCGGTTCGCCCTGGTGGGCCGCCCCGGGCGGATCGCCTCGCCGACCGGCGCGGACAAGACCTCGATGGTGGTCTGGCTCGGCGACAACCACCCGGGTGCCCTGCTCGAGCTGCTGCAGGAGTTCGCGGTGCGCGGGGTCAACCTGATGCGGATCGAGTCCCGGCCGACCGGCGAGGGGCTGGGGAACTACTGCTTCCTGATCGACTGCGAGGGGCACCTGACGGAGCGTCGGGTGGGCGAGACGCTGATGGGACTGCGGCGGATCTGCCCGCAGATCCGTTTCCTCGGCTCCTATCCGCGGGCCGACCTGCGCGAGCAGACCCCGCGCCAGCCGGGCACCTCGGACCAGGATTTCGATCAGGCCGCCGACTGGCTGGCCCGCTGCCTCGACGGGCGTGGCGAAGTCTGATCAAGCCTTCTCGGAATTGATCGGGAAGCGGTCTGGACCGACCGTTTCCCGATCGTTCATTTTGGCCCCATTCGGGTGACATGCATTCCACCCCGAGCGACCGGACGGTCCCGGACCGTCATCCACAGGCCGCTGACCCGGCCTTCCACTCATCCACAGCCCCCTGGGGACGCCAGTTATCCACAGGCCTGGGGAGGAGTCGACAAAACGGCATAGCCACTCCCAGGGTCGATCGGATCATCTGCTAGCGGACCAGATCGGACCAATCGCACCAGAGTCACCCTTCTGCCGATAAGTCACCCGACCGAGTGGCGGAATTCCCTCAGCCGGGACGGCGGACCCAGGTTTGAAACCTGGAAAAGCCGATTTCGCACCGGCCATTCGCCGGGGCGGCAACAATCCACAGGCTGGCTCGACCCCCTGTGGACAAAGCTCCACCGAAGATCGTCCCCACTGAGTTATCCACAGGAAAACCCCGGTTATCCCCACCCCCCGCCCTGTAGGCTTGCCCCCGTGATTGACCTTCGCCTGCTTCGTGAGGACCCTGACCGAGTGCGCGCCTCGCAGCGTGCCCGTGGCGAGGACGTCGACCTGGTCGACGCCCTCCTTGCCGCCGACGAGCGGCGCCGGTCCTCGGGCAGTCGCTTCGACGAGATGCGCAACGAGCAGAAGGGGCTGGGCAAGCAGGTCGCCAAGGCCCAGGGCGAGGAGAAGACCGCCCTGCTGCAGCGCACCAAGGAGCTGGCCGCCGAGGTCAAGGCCGCCGACGCCGAGCAGGCCGCGGCGAAGGAGGAGGCCGAGCAGCTGCTGCGCCGGCTCTCCAACCTGATCGACCCCGCCGCCCCGATCGGCGGCGAGGAGGACTTCGTCACGCTCGAGGAGATCGGCACCCCGCGCGACTTCGCGGCCGAGGGCTTCGAGCCCAAGGACCACGTCGAGCTGGGCCAGATCCTCGGCGCCATCGACACCGAGCGCGGCGCCAAGGTGGCCGGCTCGCGCTCCTACTACCTGACCGGTCAGGGCGCGCTGCTCGAGCTGGCCCTGGTCAACATGGCGATGGCCCAGGCCACCGCCGCCGGCTTCACCCCGATGATCACCCCGGCGCTGGTCCGCCCGGCCGCCATGGACGGCACCGGCTTCCTCGGCCAGGCCGCCGAGAACGTGTACTACCTCGAGCAGGACGAGCGGTACCTGGTCGGCACCAGCGAGGTCCCGCTGGCGGCGTACCACATGGACGAGATCATCGACGTGGATCAGCTGCCGCTGCGCTACGCCGGCTTCTCCTCCTGCTTCCGCCGGGAGGCCGGCACCTACGGCAAGGACACCCGCGGCATCATCCGGGTGCACCAGTTCGAGAAGGTGGAGATGTTCGTCTTCACCACCCCCGAGGAGGCGCAGGCCGAGCACCGCCGCCTGCTGCAGTGGGAGAAGGACTTCCTCACCGCCCTCGAACTGCCCTACCGGGTGATCGACCTGGCCTCCGGCGACCTGGGCTCCTCGGCCGCCCGCAAGTTCGACATCGAGGCCTGGATCCCCACCCAGGGCAAGTACCGCGAGGTCACCTCCACCTCCAACTGCACCGAGTACCAGTCCCGTCGACTGTCCATCCGGATGCGCGAGGAGGGCAAGGTCCGCCCGCTGGCCACCCTCAACGGCACCCTGGTCGCGGTGCCCCGGGTGATCGTGGCGATCCTGGAGAACCACCAGCAGGCCGACGGCACCGTGGTGCTGCCCGAGGCGCTGCGTCCGTTCCTCGGTGGCCGGGCCACCCTGGACCCGGTCAAGTGACCGCCGGGCTGCCGTACCGACTGGTCGCGACCGACCTGGACGGCACCCTGCTCACCCCTGCGGAGACCGTCTCGCCGCGCACCCGTGCCGCCCTGGCCGCCGCCACGGCGGCCGGGGCCGTGCACATCGTGGTCACCGGCCGCTCGGCCTCCTGGAGCCGCCCGGTCTTCGACGCGATCGGCTACACCGGCCTGGCGGTCTGCGGCCAGGGCGCCCAGGTCTACGACGCGGGCGCGCACAAGCTGCTCACCTCGATGACCCTGGACCGCCGGGTCGCCGCGCTCGCGCTGGCCAAACTCGAGGCCGAGCTCGGCCCGTTGGCGGCCGCCGCGAGCCAGGACGGCTTGGACGGCGCGGTGCTGGCGCTGCCCAGCTACCGACTGGTCAGCGAGCTGCCGGTGACGCGGGTGGAGACCACCGCGGAGCTGTTCACCGAGCCGATCAGCAAGCTGTACATCCAGCACCAGGGCCTGACGGACGATCAACTGGCCGACACCGCCCACCGGGTGGTCGGCGATCTGGTCGGCGTGACGCTGGCCGGGCCGGGCATCGTCGAGCTGCTGCCGCTGGGGCTGTCCAAGGCCGCCGGGCTGGCGATCGCCGCCCGTCGGCTCGGCCTGCGCGCCGGCGACACCATCGCCTTCGGCGACATGCCCAACGACCTGCCGATGTTCCAGTGGGCCGCGCACTCGGTGGCGATGGGCAACGCGCACGGGGAGCTGCTGGCGGTCGCCGACGAGGTCACGGCGAGCAACGCCGAGGACGGCGTCGCGCTGGTGCTGGAGCGCCTGTACGGCTGACGCCTGGTCAGCCGTACAGGGTTGTACAGGGTTGCCGTCCTGACGCTTCCTCAGCCGTTGTACGACACGTTGGCGCACGGGTCGTCGTCGGCCGAGCGGGCGTTGTTGCTGATGCTCGACGGCAGCGGGGCCGGCGCGGCGGAGGCCGCCCCACCGGAGCCGCTCGCGCCCGCGGCGGCACCTCCGTTGGCGGCGGCGTAGTCCTTGCCCAGGATCACGCTCAGTCCGGGCGAGCTGCTCTTCTCCAGCGTGGCGCCGGGGAAGAGCTGGGCCAGCTCCTGGGCCGCCTTGGCTTCGGCGGAGCTGTACTGGATCACCGTGGTGTCGTGGTTCTGGGCGGCCGCGTTGGCCGTCCCGGTCACGGTGAACTTGGCGTCCTTCAGCTTGGCCGAGGCGGAGACGGTCAGGCCCTTGGTCGCGGTGCCGTTGTAGACCATCACCCGGGCGCCGGCGCCGTTGACCGAACCGGCCGGGACGGCGGGGGCCGCCGGTGCGGCGGAGCTGGGCGCGGCCGAGGGGCTGTTGGCGTCCGGGGCGTCGGGGCGCTGGCCGCCGCTGGCGTCCTGGCCGTCGAGGGTCCGGTCGGCCTTGAGCGCGGCCCACAGGTTGTCGACGTCCGGGTGCACCCAGGCGACCCGGGGGCCCTCGAAGCGCCAGGGGGTGGTGATGAACTTGATGTTGTGCAGGTCGATGGCCTTCATCGACATCGCGAAACTGAGCAGCTTGTCGGCCGAGGCGAGGTCCGGGTCGACGGTCAGCGACTTGGTCGCGGCGTCGGCCAGCGGCAGCAGCGTGGTCGGGTCCATGCCGGCGCCCTTGACCTTCTTGATCATCGCCGACAGGAAGGCCTGCTGGCGCTGCATCCGGCCGATGTCCGAGCCGTCGCCGATGCCGTGCCGCACTCGCACGTAGTCCAGCGCCTTCTGGCCGGAGACCTCCTGCACGCCCTTGCTGAAGATCAGGCTGCCCTTGTGCCCCAGGTTGGGGTTGAGGTCGCCCTCGTAGACGGCGTTCGGCAGGCAGACGTTCACGCCGCCGATCGCGCTGGTCATCGAGGCGAAGCCGTTGAAGTCGACCACCAGGGTGTGGTCCACCCGCATGCCGGTCAGCTTCTCCACCGTGTTCTGCGTGCAGGCGGGGTTGCCCTTGTCCGTGTTCCCCATCGAGAACGCGGAGTTGAACATGGTGTTCGGCTGGGCCTTGGACCACTTGCCGTTGACCAGGCAGGGCGGGATCTCGACCAGCGAGTCGCGCGGGAAGGAGACGCCCACCGCGTGCTTGTGGTCGGCGTAGACGTGCAGCAGGATCGTGGTGTCCGAGCGCGCGCCGTCGTCGCCGCCACCGCCGAGGTTGCTGTTTCCGCTGCCACGCGAGTCGGAGCCGATCAGCAGCACGTTGACGGGCTTGTTGCCGTTGGCGTCCGCGGTGGCCGCCGGCGGGCGGTCGGAGGCGATGCCGGCCTTGTCGAAGCTGTTGATGTTGCCGTTCAGCTTCAGGTAGACGGCGCCGCCGGCCGCGGCGACCAGGACCACGGCCGAGGCGGCGCTCCAGGCGATGATCTTCTTCTTGTTCGGCTTCTTGCCCGGCTTCTTGCGGCCGCGACCGGCCGGGCCGGCGGGGCCACCGCCGTTGCCGCCACCACTGCCACCGCGACCGCCCTTGGCCTGGGCACGCCGCGCCTCGGCCCGGCCGCCGGTGCGCGGCGGCTCGGCCGCCGCCTCACGGGCAGCGCGCCGCCCGCCCTCGCGCGGGGCCGCGTCGGAGGGGGCCGCGTTGTGGGAGGCGTCCACGCCACGCCGATAACCGGCGTCGCGGTCGGACGCTCCCGCCCTGTGGCCTGACATACGTACACCCTTCACCGGCGGCGGACTCAGCCTCGCGCGGTAGACCCACCACGCGCAGAGGCAACGCTCGGCGTCCCCCGGATGTGCCGCGATGCCCGGGTGACACCGCTCTCATCACGTGCAGACACGTTGAAGCATTCAGCGGAGCATATAAAGGCATCATTGCGAAGTCACTGGTAGGGCTCCCTCTTGCAGCTTTCACCAAGGCCCGAGCAGTTGTAGGATGACCGGGCAAGTAGGGGTTCGAGTGCGGTTCACTACGGTTCCAGGGCGGGAGGTGGCGGATGACCAGCGCGGCAGCGGGCGGTCTGCAGGCCGCCGGCCGACGTTCCCTGGTGGACGCGGCGATCGAGCAGCTCCGGGCCCGGCTGGCCGAGGGTGCCTGGGCGGTGGGTGAACGCATCCCCACCGAGCACGAACTGGCCGAGCAGCTGCAGGTCGGCCGCAACACCGTGCGGGAGGCGGTCCGGGTGCTGGTGCACGCGGGGATGCTGGTCACCCGGCAGGGTGAAGGCACCTTCGTGCGCAGCACCACCGATCCGGCCTCGGTGCTGCGCGGTGTGCAGCGCTCCGGCGTGCGCGACGTGCTGGAGGTGCGCGCCGCCCTGGAGGCCGAGGCCGCGCGGCTGGCCGCCGTCCGGCACACGCCCGAGGACCTGCGGCGGATGCGGGCCGCGCTGGCCCGCGAGGCCGAGGTGATCGCCGCGCACCCCGAGCGGGTCGGCCGCGAGGCCACCGTCGAGCACGACCTGGAGTTCCACACCGCGGTCGTCGAGGCCGCCCACAACCCCGCCCTCACCGAGGTGTACCGCTACTTCGGCGCCTCGGTGCGGGAGGCGATGCGCACCGCCTTCGGCGACCACGAGATGCCCGAGGTGGTCGTCGCCACCCACGCGGCACTGGTCGACGCGATCGCGAGCGGCGACCCGGAGCGGGCCGAGACGGCCTGTCGCGCGCTGCTGGCCGAGCCGACGGCGGCGGTCGAGCAGCTGCTCGCCGAGTTCGCGGCGCGCAAGTAGTACCGCGGCCCCGCCCCGCCGCCCTCGCCCGTTCCTTCAGAAAGCCGCACCACCATGTCCGTCACCCGGGCCCAGCAGTCGCTGCGCACGCCGGTCGTCCCTGTCCGAACCAAGCTCGCGCACCCCGCGCTGCTGCTGACCGGCATCGTGCTGGTCGCGTTGAACATGCGGGCCTGCCTGGCCGCGATCTCCCCGATGGTCGGTGAGATCCAGCGCACCTTCGGCCTCTCGGCCACCGCGAGCGGGCTGATCACCACCGTCCCGGTGCTCTTCCAGGGGGTCGGCGCGCCGCTCACCCCCAGGCTGACCCGGCGGTTCGGCACCGAGCGGGTGGTGCTCGGCGCGGTGCTGGTGCTGGGCGCGGGCGTACTGCTGCGGGTGCTGCCCTCAGTGGCGGCGCTGTACGCCGGGTGCGTGGTGATCGGGGTGGCCATCGCGGTGCTCAACGTGTCGATGCCCGGGCTGGTCAAGCGCGAGTTCCCGCACCGGGCGCCGGCCATGACCGGGGTCTACTCGACCACCATGCTGGTCGGCGCGACCCTGGCGGCCGGCAGCTCGGTGCCCCTGGAGCACGCGCTGGGCGGCGGCTGGCGGGCCTCGCTCGGCGCCTGGTCACTGCTGGCGCTGGTCGCCGCGGTGGCCTGGCTGCCGCAGGTACTGCGGGGGCGTCAGGAGCAGCTCGGCGCCGCGGCGGTGCCGACGCGGCAGCCCAAGCCGATCGCCGGCCTCTGGCGGCTGCCGCTGGCCTGGCAGATCAGCCTCTTCATGGGCATCTCCTCGCTGATGGTGTACACCCTGGTCGCCTGGCTGCCGACGATCCTGGCCGACCACGGGATGAGCCGGGACCAGGCCGGGCTGGTCTTCGCCTTCTCCAACCTGGTGCAGGTGGCCGGCGCCTTCCTGGTACCGCTGGCGGCCGGGCGGATGACCCGGCAGCGCGGGCTCGCCGTCGCGATGGCCGCGCTCAACGCCGTCGGCGTGGCAGGCCTGCTGATCGCGCCGGTCTCCGGGGCCTGGGTGTCGGCGACCGTGCTGGGGCTGGCCCAGGGCGGCTCGCTCGGGCTGGCGCTGGCGTTCATCGTGCTGCGCACCGGCAGCGCCGCGGGCGCGGCCCAGCTGGGCGGGATGAGCCAGGCCGTCGGCTATCTGATCGCCGCGGCCGGGCCGGTCGGCGGCGGTGCGCTGCACCAGCTGACCGGTGGCTGGACGGCGGTCCTGGTGGTGCTGCTGGTGCTGGCCGCGGCCGCCGCGCTGGCCGGTTGGGGCGCGGGGCGCAACACCACGCTGGGCTGACCCCGGCCGGCCGACCCGCTCAGTCGGCGGGGCTCAGTCGGCGGGGCCCAGTCGTCCGAGGCTCAGTCGTCCGGGGCTCAGTCGTCCGGGGCTCAGTCGTCCGAGGCCAGCGTCAGGCCGGCCAGGCGGTTGGCGGCGAACAGCGTGGTCGCGGCGGTGACCAGCAGCAGCAGCGGGATCGCCGCCCCCAGCGCCACGTCGGCGCTGATCGCACCGGGCGAGGCCACGGCCTTGGCCACCGACAGCCCCCACTGCTGGACGCTCAGCGTGCGCGCGCCCTTGACGAAGTTGCCCACCAGGCTCTCCCAGACCAGCGCGTACGCCAGCCCGACCACCACGGCGTTGCGGGTGACCACGCCCAGCAGCAGGAAGAGCGCACTGTACGCGGCCCCGGCCAGCAGCGTCCCGACGAAGTAGCCGAGCGCCACGCCGTCCTTCGTCCCGTTCAGGATCAGCCCGGCCAGCAGGGTCGGGACGGCGGCGAACAGCCACGTGGTCACCACGGCCACGGCCAGCTTGCTGGTGACGATCCGCCACCGCGGCAGCGGCTTGGCCAGCAGGTAGACGATCGAGCCGTCGTCGATCTCGGTGGCGATCACCCCGGTGCCCACCACCAGGCCGAGGATCGGGACCAGGGTGCCCAGGCCCAGGGTGCCCAGCAGGTTGACGGTCAGCTGGTGCTTGTCGCTGCCCAGGGCGCTCGCCAGCACGGACAGCAGCAACAGCAGCGCCGGGACGACCAGCAGCAGGATGCCCCGCCGCCGGCCGAGCAGACCGCGCACGGTCAGCCGGACCACGGTCAGGTTCACGGAGGTCAGCCTTTCGTTCAGGAAGCAGCGTCAGGAGGAGACCAGGTCCTCAGGAGGACACCAGGTAGGAGAAGACGCTCTCCAGCGACTCGTCCGCCGGTGAGACGGTGAGCAGCCGGATGCCGGCCTCCTTGGCGACCCTGGGCAGCAGGGTGGTGAACCCGTGGAAGTCGATCGCCTGGACGCGCAGCGCGCGCTCCTTCCAGTCCAGCTCGATCCCGGCGGTCGAGCCGTCGGCGATCAGCGCGGCCGCCAGCCGCCGGTCGTCGCTGGAGCGGACCAGGTAGCGGTGCGGACGGTTCGTCATCAGCCGGCGGATCCGGCGGAAGTCGCCGGAGGCCGCGTGCCGGCCGGCCACCACCACCTCGATGTGCCGGGCCAGTTGCTCGACCTCCTCGAGGATGTGCGAGGAGAAGAGCACCGTGCGCCCCTCGGCGCCGAACCGGCTCAGCAGCTCCATCAGCTGCATCCGCTGGCGCGGGTCCATGCCGTTGAACGGCTCGTCCAGCAGCAGCACCGCAGGGTCGTGGACCAGCGCGGAGGCCATCTTGATCCGCTGCTTCATGCCCTTGGAGTAGGTGCCCGCCCGGCGCTCCTGGGCGTACTCCATCTCGACCAGCTGCAGCGCCCGCCGGGTCGCCGCGCCCGGGTCGGGCAGGCCGTGCAGCTCGGCGTTGGCGAGCACGAACTCCCAGCCGGTCAGGTAGTCGTACATCGACTCCCGCTCGGGGACCAGGCCGATCCGGCGGTACACCTCCTGGTTGCGCCAGATCGGCGCACCGTCGAGCGTGACGCTGCCGGCCGAGGGCGCCAGGAAGCCGCTCATCAGGTGGATGAGGGTCGACTTGCCGGCCCCGTTCGGCCCCAACAGGCCGGTGACGCCCGGGCCGATCGACATCGAGACGTCGTTGACGGCGACCACGTTGCCGAACCAGCGGGAGACCTTGTCAATCGCGATGACTGCCATGACGACCCCTCAGATCTTCCGGTAGCGGCGCAGCAGCAGGCCGTACGCACCGAGGACGATGACCAGCAGCTCCAGGCCGAAGACCACCGCGCCCAGCACGCCGGGCGTACCCTCCGAGCCCGTCAGGCCGCAGACCTGGTTGACGAAGCGCGACACCAGTTGGGCGGGCGCGATCAGGTAGGCCCACCGCGCCGAGACGGGCGCGTCGGGGTGCAGGCCGCCGCCGAGGCCGAAGACGATCTCCGCGACGATCGCCGAGACCACCAGCACGCCCATGATCGCCGCCACGCCGAAGCCGCGCCGCGGGGTGGACGCCGCGATCAGCAGGCCGACCGCCGAGAAGACCAGCGAGTAGAGCACCGCGGCGAGCAGCCCGAAGCCCAGGTGCGCGCTCTGGTGGCCGATGTTCATCCCGGCCAGCAGCGCGCCCAGGAAGAGCACCAGCAGCGGCAGCACGGTGACGATCAGCATCGCGCAGACCATCGCGGCGCACTTGGCCCGCACGTAGTCGCCGCGGGTGATCGGACGGGAGAGGTAGAGCGGCATGGTCGCGTACCGCAGGTCGCGGGAGAGCAGCACCGGGGCCTGGGCGGCCACGAAGATCTCCATGAAGAGCAGGCCGACCCCGCTGAGGTACTGCGGGTAGTCGGTGGGCAGTTGGTCGTTGCCCTGCACGATCGCCAGCGCCACCACCACGCCGGCCGGCAGCACCATGGCCGCCAGCATCAGCATCGGCAGCACCTTGGACTTGGCCGAGCGGCCCAGGCCGAAGGCGCCGCGCAGGCCCTGGACGAAGAGCGAGCGGGTGGCGTAGCCCCGGCCGAGCCGGGGGCCCTGGTAGCCGCGGTAGCCGATGTCGTGGATGACGCCGCTGCTTGCCGTCGGAGTCTCAGACATCGGCGGCCTCCTGGTCCTTGGTGAAGATCTCGGAGACCCGGTGCCGGCGCTGCTCCAGCCGGACCAGGCCGAGCCCGAGGTCGGCGACGGTGTCGCGGATGGTGTCGTAGGTGGACTCACCGGCGATCTCGACCAGCAGCACGTGCCCGCCGTCGGCGGAGACGGTCAGTCCGGCGGCGGTGAGGCGCTCGCGCAGCAGGGCGTCCGAGGTGCCGTCGGCGTTGTCCGTGACCTCGACCGCGAGCAGTTGGGTGGCCTCGGTGAAGGAGGCGGTGGAGGAGGAGCGCAGCAGCCGGCCGCCGTCGATCACCACCAGGTGGTCGCAGGTCCGCTCCAACTCGCCCAGCAGGTGCGTGGTGACCAGCACCGAGATGCCGAACTCGCTGTGCACCCGGCGGATCAGGGCGAGCATCTCGTCCCGGCCGACCGGGTCGAGGCCGTTGGTCGGCTCGTCCAGCAGCACCAACCGCGGGTCGTGGACCAGTGCCTGAGCGAGCTTCACGCGCTGCTTCATGCCGGTCGAGTAGCCGCCCATCGGGCGGTACCGCTCCTCGTACAGGCCGACGTGGCGCAGCACGTCGGCGGTCCGCTCGCGGGCGGCGGTGGCCGGCAGGCCGGACATCCGGGCCATGTGCACCACGAACTCGGTGGCGGACACGTCCGGTGGCAGGCTGTCGTGCTCGGGCATGTAGCCGACCCGCTCACGGATCGCCGAGCCCTGGGTGGCGATGTCCAGCCCGAGCACCTCGCCGCGGCCGGAGGTGGCCGGGGCGAGGCCGAGCAGGATCTTGATGAGCGTGGACTTGCCCGCGCCGTTGGCCCCCACCAGCCCCACCACGCCCTGGCCCACCTCAACGGTGAGCTGGTCGAGCGCGGTGACGGCGGGGAACCGCTTGGTGAGGGCTTCCGTTCTGATCACGGGAGGCGTTCGGGTCACGGGGGGTGCGGTGGACACCCCTCGAACCTAGTGCCTGCGAGGTCCGCTGTGACCTGGCCGGAGGTGGGCGCTGCTCTCGTCCTACGGGATGACGGGAGAGCGCCAACCCCTAGGGGGCACCGGTCAGTCGAGCCGATCGGTCGAGCCAGTCGGTCGAGCAGCTCAGTCGAGCAGGTCCGACTGCAGCGTGACCACCTGGTGGAAGGCCTGGCTGGGGACGCCCTTCGGGTTGGTCATCAGCACGGTGGCCACCACATCGCCGGCCTGCAGGTAGACCACCTTGCCGGACGGCTGCTCGGTCCTGGCCACGTTGCTGGTGCGGGTGTACGCGAGCTGGTCGGCGGCGAGGGTGAAGTCGTTGATGCCGGTGGTCTCCTGGGGCATCGACTTGGGGCTGCCGTTGGCCGAGAGGTCGTCGTAGAACTGGCGGCCCTCGTCCTCGGAACCGAAGCGGAGCAGCCAGATCTCGGTGCGGGTACCGTCCTTGGCCGTCCAGCTGCGGGTGGTGGCCGCGCGGCAGGCGTTGGTGGCGAGCAGCACCGGGACGTTCGCCCCGGCCTCGTGGAGCTTGGCGTAGTCGGCGCAGTCGGCGGTGGCGGCGAGCGGGACGACGGGGGTGCTCGGGCTCTTTGCCGCGGCGGCGGACGGGCTGCCGGTTGCCGAGGGGCTACCGCTGGCCGAGGGGCTGCTGCTCGCCGAGGGGGTGGCCGAGGCGGCCGGGCTGCCGCTCGCCGACGGCGCGGCGGTGCCGGTCGCGCCGATCGGGGCGGGCAGCACCAGGGCACGCAGGTCCGCGTAGTGGCGGTGCTTGGCCGCCGAGTCGGACGGGACCGGCTTGCCGGAGGGCAGCTGAGGCAGCGCCAGCGGGGCGAAGGCGTAGCGGCCGTCGTTGGGCGTGGCCAGGCCCGGGATCTTGGTGCGCTCGGGCGTGGTGACGGCCACGGCGGCGGCCGTGCCGGTGGCGGCGAGCACCAGGGCGAAGGCCGTCCAGCGCAGCACGCTGGCCGCCCGCGGGCGCTGGCGCGGCGGGCGGGGGGAGGCCAACACCTCGGCGCCCCAGGGGGCGACGGGCTGGCCGGGGGCGGGGGCGGAGCCGGGCGCCGACGCGAAGTCGGGCACCGCCCACGGGTCGGCCGGCGGCGCGGCGGGGAGCGCGGGAGCCTCTGGTGCCTCCGCGGCCTCCGGGGCCTGCGCGGCCGCCACGGCGGCGGGGGTCGCGGGGGCGGGTGCCTCGGGCGTCACGGCGGCCGACGCGGGCTCGGGCTCGGGCGTCACAGGGGCCGCCACAGGCTCGGCGGCCTGCGGGACCGGCGCGGGCTCGGTGGCCTCCGGGGCCGCCGCGGGTTCGGCGGCCTGCGGCGGGTCCACGGGCTCCGGCGGCTGCACCGGGTCCGGGGTCGCGGGGGGAATCTGCTCGGTCATACGGACGCTCCGGGAAGGGCCAGCCGCTCCAGCTGCTGACGGAAGATGGACACGGCCTCGCTCTTCGGCAGCGGCGCGACCCCCTCGACATGCATGGTCACCAGCAGGTCGCCGATCGCGGCCGTGCACTCCAGCTCGTCGATCGGCTCACTGGGCTTGGCCGGCGGCAGGAAGCAGCGCGCGTCCTGGTGCCCCGGGACCTCGGGCCCCTGGCGGAACAGCCCGGACTCCGATCCCCAGGCGCCCTGGAAGGCGTTCTCCACCGCCACCGACTTCTGGTTGAACTGGTCCAGCCAGAGGGTGACCACCATCTTGGAGTCCGCCGCGCGGTAGCTGCGTACGCCCGCGCCCTTGTGGCCCTCGGCCTTCAGCGCGTTCTTCACCTTGTCGCGCTGGTCCTTGGGCAGGTCCTTGACCCGGTCGTCCAGGTAGGTGTTGATGGCGTCCTGGCTCAACTCGGTGTCGTTGCCGTACACGTCGTCGTCCGGGCCCAGCACGTACCCGGCCGGCATCGGCAGCAGCAGGTCGCGCATCGCACCGAAGTGGGTGCCGTTGGACTGCGCACCGTACGCCGGGCCGGAGGGCGCGGGGGCGCCGGAGGGCGCGGCCGAGGGGGCCGGCGCCGCGACCGGCGTGGTGTCGTCCTGGTACTTCACCTGGATGATGCCGACGCCGATACCCACGCCCGCCAGTACGGCGGCGGCCACCGCGGCGGTGGCCTTCAGCGCCAGGCCGCGGCCGGCGGGCTTGGCCGGCTGCGGGGCCCCGAATGCCTGCGGCTCCGGGGCCGCGAAGGCGTCCGGCTGCCCGACCGGTTCTGGGGTCGCCGTCGCTTCCGGCGTCCCGACCGGCTCCGGGGTCCCGGTCGGCTCCGGGGTCTCGCTCACGAGCTCGTTCATGCCAGCCGCTCCCACTGCTGCTTGGCCAGGTCCTTGACCAGGTCGGCGTTCACCTGCGCGCTGCCGAAGGCCTCCACGCGCACCAGCACGTCACCGCGCCGGGTCAGCGCCGAGCCGTAGTAGAACTCCTCGTTGGTCTCCGCGTACTTCTCCGACTTCGACGGCGCGTCATAGGCGCCCTCCATCCCGCCGGGGAAGTCGTGCGCACCGCCACCGCGGGCGTTGAGCGCCGCGGTGTAGGCCGAGCGGGCGTTGTCCGAGAAGTACTGGATCAGCTCGACCCGGTACTTGACCCCGTCCTTCTGCCAGGTGCTGATCGCGGCCCGGCGGAAGCCGGCGGTGAGCAGTCGCTGGAACACCGACGCGGATGCGCCCTTGGCGCGGGCCATCTCGCCGGCCGTCTCGTACTCGCCCGAGTCGGCGTAGCCGAAGTCGTCCCAGTCCTGGGCGCCGTCGGGCTTGGTGAGCAGCAGCTTGCGCAGGTCGCCGTCGATCGGCAGCGGCTTGGGCGCGGCGGCGGCCGCGGCCTTCGGGTCGAGCGCTCCGGCCTGGTAGCTGGGCAGCACGGCGGGCTGCAGCGGCGGCAGCGGCGTGGGCGGGCGGTTGGCCTGGATCGCGTAGCCGATGCCGCCACCCACCAGCGGGCCGAGCAGCAGCGCGCCGACCAGCAGCAGCGCGGTGCGGGAGCCGCGCACGGGACGCCGGGGGGCGAGCTCGGCCGGCTCAGCGGGCAGGCCGACGGGCTGGTCTGCGGGCTCAGCGGCGGGCTCGGCGAGCTCGGCAGCGGGCTCGGCGAGCTCGGCAGCGGGCTCGGCAGCGGGCTCGGCGAGCTCGGCAGCGGGCTCGGCGGCGGGCTCGGCGGCGGGCTCGGCGGCGGTCGCCGGTGCCTGATCGGGTATCAGTGGCGCCTGCTCGGGCACAGGCGGGACTTCGGTGCTCACAGTGGACTCCAGCAGAGAGGTCGGGTCAGCGGGCTCGGCGGGCTCAGCCACCGCTGCCCAGCCGGTCGCGCTGACGCTTCATCGCATCCGCGAGCAGCGCCTTGTCCGGGTCGCCCTTCACGTCGACGGTGACCTCGTACTCGACGTCGCCGACGTAGGAGATCCCGATCAGCTCACCGGTGAACGCCTGCTGCTCCGGCTTGAAGACGTAGCCCTTGGCCTCGCTGTCGCCGTCCACGTCGACCTGGTCGCCCTTGGAGAAGGTGGCGCCCTGGGCGAAGGCCTTGGCGTTCTCCCGGGAGGAGAACCGCAGCAGCCGGGTGGACACCTCCATCCGCCCGTCCGCGGTGCGGTACTGGCGGTAGACGGCCTCCTGGTAGCCGTACGAGTCCAGCACGCCCTTGATGTCGGTGGACTTGCTGTACTCCTTGGCCAGGTCGTCCGTGGTGAGGTCGGTGCCGTCCGGGGAGCCGTAGGACTCGCCGCCGTCCGGGATCGGCAGCAGGAAGTAGCGCAGGTCGCCGCCGTGGGTGTTGCCGTTGACCGTGCCGTGCACGGTGCTGCTGGGCGCGGGCGCCAGCGAGAGGCTGGGCACCGGCACCGGGGTGGGGCTCGGGCTGGCGCTCGGGGCGGTCGCGGCTGCCGACGGGGTGGCGCTGGCGCCCGCCTTCGCGCTCGGCGAGGCGCCGGGGGCCAGGGCGACGGTCCGGTGCTGGTGGTCCGGCTTGCCGACCGCCACGGTCACCGTGGCGCTGGCCGCGGTGATGGCGAGCAGGCCGATGGTGGCCAGGGTGACCGTGACGGCACGCGGGGTGCGACGCGGAGCCGGCGCGACGGTCGGCTCGACGGCCGACTGATCCGTCGGCTCGACGGCCGGCTGGTCCGTCGGCTGGTCCGTCGGCGGCGGTACTGGAATTGACGCAGGGTCGACCGGGTCCACAGGATCAGCGGGGCCGGCGACGGGATCGGGCGCGGACAAAGGAGTCCCCCAAGGAGCGAACCGTCAGTCAGCAGGAAGTATGAGAGATCATCAACCAAGCCAACAACGCGGCATTTCACCCCACTCACCCATTGTTTCACCAATCGGACACGCCGTGATCGAACCGCAACAGGCGGTCGCCCCGGTCGTCCCCCGCGCGTGGCTCAGCTGCCCAGCTGGGCCAGCCCCTCGGTGGCGATCCGCTCGAACACCGCCTGGTCGTTCTCGAAGATCGAGTCGGCGACCGGCCAGTGCACGACCAGCTCGGTGATGCCCAGCTCCTGGTAGGTGCCCGCCCAGTCGACGAAGGCGTCCAACGAGGCCAGCGGCCGCTCCGCGGTGGACCCCTGGAGCAGCACCTTCTCGAGTTCCCGCGGATCGCGCCCCTGGGCCGCACAGGCCTCGCCCAGCTTCGCCAACTGACCGGCGATCACGGCCGGCGCCTGCTCGACCGGGACGTCCGCCGGGCCCTTCGGGTCGCCGTAGGTCACCCAGCCCTGCCCGTACTCCGCCGCCAGCCGCAGCCCGCGCGAGCCGGTCGCCGCAACGTAGAACGGCACCCGGGGCCGCTGCACACAGCCGGGGATGTTCCTGGCCTCCACCGCCGAGTAGTACCGGCCGGTCTCGGTGGTGGCGTCCTGCCGCAGCAGCTTGTCCAGCAGCGGCAGGAACTCGCCGAACCGGTCGGCCCGCTCCTTCCCGGTCCAGGCCTCCTGGCCGAGCGCGGTGGCGTCGAAGCCGATCCCGCCGGCCCCGATCCCGATCGTCAACCGCCCGCCCGAGACGTCGTCAACCGTCACCGCCTCCTTGGCCAGGGTCACCGGGTGCCGGAAGTTCGGCGAGGTCACCAGCGTCCCCAGCCGGATCCGCTCGGTGGCGGTGGCGGCGGCGGTCAGGGTCGGGATGGCCCCGAACCACGGCGCGTCGCGGAAGGACCGCCAGGAGAGGTGGTCATAGGTGTACGCGGCATGGAACCCGAGGTCGTCGGCCCGCCGCCAGATCTTCTGTCCCTCGCCCCACCGGTGGATGGGGAGGATCACGGTACTCAAGCGCATGGCTCCGACCCTACGCTTACGCTCTGGCGGGTGAGGTTCGGGCAACTCGTGGCGACGTCACCTGCGTGACCGCTAACGTGCCGCCATGGGTTCTCTGGGCAAGGCCGAGCTTGAGGCCATGATCGATGAAGCGACCGTCGATGCCTACGGTGAGGCCGAGGAGCTGACCGGCCTGTTCACCGTGATCGAGGAGAACCTCGCGGTGCCGTTCAGCACGATGGTTCTGGGGGTCGAGGTGACCGTGCGCGGTGTCGACCTCTCCCGGGACGGCCGGATTGTCGCATTGTGTTCTCGTGGCCCTGTTCGACAGGAGATCGGGATCCTGGACCTGCCGATGCCAACACCTGCCCCGGACGGCGCCGAGTGGATCGAGGCATACCGCTACTGGTCCGGCTGACGTCAAGCAGCTCACACATCATTTCGGCAAAGGCATGCAGGGAGCAGGTCATGGCGATCGCCGTTCGGGATGCGGATCACGGCGAGCGCTCGCTCGCCGATCTCATCGAGCGCAGTGCTGAGTTGAAGGGAGAGCTGGTCACCTTCGCGCAGAGCGCGCGCTTCGACCGGTGGTTGACTCCCCTCCTGCTGGCGGCCGCGGGCCCTGATCGGCGGCTGGACGAGGGTGAAGCGGTCCGGATCATCGACCACTTCATTCTGCGGTACCGTCTGCCGGACAGTGCGACCGTGGTGGATCGATTCGTCGCTTCACGACGGGACTTGAGTGAGGCCGACCGGGAGATGCTGCTCGGCTGGCGTGACCCGGTCGAGGGCATCTTCGAGATCCGGCGCAAGGACGGGGATTCCGTCGTCCTGCTGAACCTGGTCGACGACCTGGAGTACCGGGTGTACTCGAACGTCGGGCCGGGGGCCTTCCGTGGAGTGGCCAAGGGCGGATTCCTTCTCGCCTGCTTGGTGCCCCTCCGCTCGGCCGACGGTATGTGGCTGATCTCTGGGGTGATGTCGTCCTACCCGAAGTCCACTGCCACCGAGGTCGCCCGGGCCGCACTCCAACTGGCCACCAGCCAACCCGAACTGGCCTTCCGCAACCCTGAGAAGATCAAGCAGGGATGGGAGCGGATGCGTGAGGACCGGGCCGCGTTCATCGAGTTCTGCGGCGCCGATGAACTGGTCCTTCCCCCTGCAGAGGCCGAAGAGCAGCTCAACGCCTACTACCGGCACCGGCAGGAGGCCGCTGTCGCCGAGCAACCCGACCGTGCCCGAGGCAGGCGGCTCCCAGGCCTGGACCTGCCGTTCTTCGAACTGCCACCGGATCTCGCGGACTCGGACACCATCGGCGTCATCTACGACGAAGTCGACGGACTCAACTTCTACGCGGACTACGGACTCTTGCGGGACCTCTTCGCCAACCCGTCCCTCACGGGCCGCAAACCGCACCAGGACCTCCTGCGCACGTACCTGCGCGAGGAGTCGATCGCGCCACTGCCGATCCGCCGCCTGGCCGCCACCTATCCGGAGACAGTCGACGCAGTCTTCCGGAAGCTGCTGCGGAAGCCCGGCTTCACCTGGAGCGAGTATGGCGAGGAACTGCTGCGCCGACGCAAGCCCTGGTACTACGAGCAGGAACCCCGCCCCGGCGTCTCCGTGATCGGTGAGCGCCTCAGCGAGCTCGCCGCCGGCGGCCGACGGCGCAAGCTCACGAGAGCGCGGCGCGTCTCGGCGGCCTCATCCGGGTGAAATGCTGGCGAGCCTGATGCCCGTACGGGACGATGAAGTAGCGTCGGGTCGTCGTCTGGAGCCAAGGAGGTGCCGCATGTCGTACGAGCCCAAGCTGGCTGCCGCGTTGTCCGGTGCGACTCTGCGGCAGCTGTCGCACTGGCGGCGGGCCACCGGTGAGCGCGGTGCTGTCCTGGTGCCGGAGATCTCGGCGTCTCGTCCGATCCTCTACTCCTTTCGCGACGTGGTTGCCCTCCGAGCCTGTGTGCGTCTTCGCGAGGAGGCATCCCTCCAGAAGATCAGGCGGGCGCTGAGCACGCTGCGCGAGGGCCTCGATGAACGTGAACACCTCTCGGCCTACCGGCTGGTCGCGGGCGGTGACACGATCTACCTGGCAGACCCGGACCACGCAGTGGACCTCGTACGGAGCAAGGGCAATGTCGTCATCCACGACATGGTGGACGTGCTTGCGCCTTTCTACCGTGGTGGTCGACGAATCCCGGACCTCCTCGAACCCCGGCCGCACGTGTCTATCGACCCTGCCGTGCGAGGCGGCGAGCCGGTCGTCGAGGGGACACGCATCCCGGCGACGGAGGTTGCCGCTCTCCTACGGGACGGCGTGCCACCTGAGCAGATCGGCGACTACTACCCGGGCGTCACAGCAGAGGCAGCGCGCGACGCAGCGGACTTCGCCGACTACGTCGACAGTTACGAGGATGCGGAAATCCGGCAGGCAGCGTCTTGAAGCTGCTGCTCGACGAGAATGTGCCGCTCCCCATGGCACGGATCGTGCGACTGCTCCTGAAAGGCCACGTCGTCGAGCATGTAGCCGAACTCAGCGGCTGGGCGGGAACCAGGGACGTCGACCTCTATGCGCGTGCGGCAGCGGACGGCTTTCAGATCGTTGTCACAAACGACACGAAGCAACTGAGCCGCCCACTCGAAGTAGTCGCCATCGAGTCGGGCCTGCATCGCATCGAGTACCGCCAGAATCACAAGCACGGCGGATTGGTGGGTCTCGGTGCAGCTATCGCCACTGTGTGCGCCGGCCTGCCCCACGCCTTGGCTGAACTCGACCAGACAGACAGCCAGCGCCTGATCTCGCTGAATGCGGTCGACCCGTCCCGGCAGAGCCGCTTGCGGATCGTGGATCCTGCCAGCGCCCCACCCAAGTTCTGGCCCACCGACTCACAGGGCTAGCGGCATGAGCGGCTGAACCGGCGGAACATCGCAGGTCAGGATGCGATAGGTGAAAAAGGATTGACTGAGGTCACCAGCGTCCCCAGCCGGATCCGCTCGGTGGCCGCCGCGGCCGCCGTCAGCGTGGGCACCGCGCCGAACCAGGGCGCGTCGCGGAAGGACCGCCAGGAGAGGTGGTCGTAGGTGTACGCGGCGTGGAACCCGAGGTCGTCGGCCCGCTGCCAGATCTTCTGACCCTCGCTCCACCGGTGGATGGGGAGGATCACCGTGCTCAGTCGCATACCGGCGACCCTACGCGTACCCACCGGCGGGAGGCGGCCTTCGCAACCCATGGTGACAACCCCGCCAGCGCGAGCAGCCCCCTGATTCCAGAACACCTCCGCATGGGCGCATACCGCAGTATGTGAGTGGTTCGGCAACCGGCCACGAAAGAGGGAACCCCAGCCGGCGCACGGCTGGGGTTCCCCGAAGTGGTGGGTGTCGGTCAGCGCTGCAGGGTCAGGACGCCCGGCTGCCAGGGCAGCTTGTCGTAGGGGCCGCTCGCGCTGGGGGACTTGCCCTGGTAGAGGAGCTGCAGGTTGCAGGGGTCGATGGTCATGGTCTGGTCGGGGTTGTTGCGGACCAGGTCGCCGTGGCTGATGTCGTTGGTCCAGGTGGCGCCGCTGTTGGCCTTGCCCGCGAAGGGGTTGCTCTCGCTTGCGGCCTGCGGGGTCCAGGAACCGCTCAGGCTGGTGGCCGTGAAGGAGCGGAAGTAGCGGCCGTTCGCGCCCTGCGCCTCGACCGTCATGAGGTACTGGTTCTGGTCCTTGACCTTGTAGACCTGCGGCGCCTCGAACAGGTTGGCCGGCGTGTCGCTCATGACCGTGGTGTAGGAGGAGCCGAAGTTGCCCGGGAAGTTCCCGATCGGCATGCTCGCCCGGTAGATGCTGCCGTTGTCACCGGCGAAGAACAGGTACATGTTCTGGCCGTCGGCGATCAGGGTCTGGTCGATCGGGCCGGTGCCCGAGTTGGGGATGCTGCCGGTGAACAGCGGCTGCGGCGCGGACCAGCCGTTGGGGTTGGTCGGGTCGCTGGAGGTGCGGTAGATGAACGGCCACTGGCCCCACTGGTAGGCCAGCACCCAGATGTTCTTGGGCGCGAAGTAGAAGAGCGTGGGGGCCACCGTGGCCTGGCCCATGCCGGTCTGGCCGGCCGAGGCCATGTCCGACCAGTTGGTGAAGGGGCTGAACATCATCGAGCCGTAGGACGATCCCGACACGTTCGAGGCGTAGACGAGGTGCTTGCCGTTGTACACGACGTCGGTGAAGTCCTTCACCGACGCCCAGCCGTTACCCGGCTGCGCCAACGAACCCGTCGAGGACCAGCGGTACGTCGACGGAAGAGCGCACGTGCCACCCGTCGTCGGGGTGGGCGTCGTCGGCGCGGGCGTCGGCGTGGTCGACGACCCGGACGGGGTGAACTTCCAGTGCTGGTTGGCAGCCCCCCAGGAGTCCCAGATCCGGACGGTGGCGCCGTTGGCGGTCTGGCCACCGGCGGTCTCCAGGGCACGGCCGTTGGCGACGTTGGTCAGGGTGTAGGAGCCGTCGCTGTTCCGGGCGGCCTTCCAGTGCTGGTTGGCGCCGCCGTTGGAGTCCCAGACCTCCATCTTCGTCCCATTGGCCGACTGGTAGCCCGGGTCGTCCAGGACCCGGCCGCTGGCGACGTTGGTCAGCGTGTAGGAGCCGTCGCCGTTCTTGGTGGCCTTCCACTGCTGGTTGGCGGCGCCGCTGGCGTCCCACACCTGGACCGGGGTGCCGTTGCCGTTCTGTCCCGTGTACTCGTCGAGAACCCGGCCGGTGGCGACGCCGGTGAGGGTGTAGGTGCCGCCGGAGTCGATGCTGCTGCCCGGCGTGCCGCCGCCACCAGTGCCGCCGCCACCGCCCGTGCCGCCGCCGCCCGTGCCGCCACCACCGGTACCGGCAGCGGTCAGGGTGCTGAGCACCGCGCCGTAGGCGGGCTTCTTGTTGCCGTTGCCGTCGAACAGCAGCGGGTTGTCGCCGCCGCGCCAGGAGTCGCTGTCCCGGATGCCCCACAGGGTGATGCCGGTGCAGCGAGCGACGTTGAGGCAGTCCTGCACGGCGCTGGTGTACGCGGCGGTGGACGCCTGGGCGATGTCGAGTTCGGTGAGCTGGACGTCCACGCCGAGCGCGGCGAAGTTGGACAGGGTGGTCTGGAAGCTGGGCGGGGGGCCGCCGGCGCCGAAGTGGCTCTGGAAGCCGACGCAGTCGATGGGCACGCCGCGGGACTTGAAGTCCTTGACCATGGCGTAGACGCCCTGGGTCTTGGCGTCGGACCAGTTCTCGAGGTTGTAGTCGTTGTAGCAGAGCTTGGCCGAGGGGTCGGCGTTCCGGGCGGTGCGGAAGGCCTCCTCGATGAAGCCGTTGCCCAGCACGTTCTGGAACACCGAGCTGCGGTGCTGGCCGCTGCCGCCGTCGGCGAAGGCCTCGTTGACCACGTCCCAGGCGTAGATCTTGCCCTTGTAGTGGGACATCTCGGTGGTGATGTGGTTGTCCATCACACCGCGCAGAGTGTTGGCGTCGGTGATGGAGCTGACCCAGTTCGGCAGCTGGGAGTGCCAGACCAGGGTGTGGCCGCGCATCTGCTGGTCATGCGCGGCGGCGTGGTTGACGATCTCGTCGGCGGGGCCGAAGTTGAACGACCCGCGGGAGGGTTCGGTGTAGTCCCACTTCATCTCGTTCTCCGGGGTGATCATGTCGAACTCCCGGTCGAGAATGCTGGAGTACGTCGAGTCCCCGAGCCTGCCGCCGGCCACCGCGGTGCCCAAGTAGCGGCCGCTGCCAGCCGCAGCGTTGGCGACCGTGCCGGGCGCGTGGGTGCTCGGCGGGAAGGCGGCCTGGGCAACCAGCGGTACGGCAGCACCCGCGGCGGCGAGAGCCACGGCAACGGCGAGCGCACGGCGGGTTGCCGGACGGCGGCGATGAGAGCGGTTCTGATCTCGCAAGGGGTTGTCCTTCTGGCGCAGTGGGCCCTGGTCTCGGCCCCGGATACCTGCTAGTTGGCGCCGCGCGCCAGAAGGTTGCCGTGATCCGAGAAGAAATTTCCTGCCAAGAATTTCCCGGACCACAAGGGAGCCGATCCGGCCAGTGCTTGTGTCCGGATCCGCCCGCACCGACATGGGCGGCGCCTACCGCTGGGACACCGGGGCCGAGCAGTGGATCCCGCTGACCGACTGACGTACTTGCGGACGTGCTGTCCGACCAACGAAGCCTGAGCCGTCTGGTGACCGCCCTGGGCAGTCTGGGCTTCGCTCCTGCGGGGATGTCACCGCAGGGCAACCTGCTGCACCGCTACCAGCGGGGTGCCGAGGCGGGGCTCTTGGTGGTGGATGTGCTGGCCCCTGACAAACTGGCTCTCGCCGCAGCATTGCACAACCCACAGCACCCTGGCTGGCGCGAACTTCGCGACGCCGCCGCAAGAGCTGATGGCCAGTCTGCTTACGCATTCCTCTCGCCCCCGTGACCGTCCGCTCCAGGCCAGGAGCCTAGGTCAGGATGCGATAGGTGAAAAAGGATTGACCGACGCCACCAGGGTGCCCAAGCGCATACGTTCCGTAGCTGCCGCTGCGGCGGTCAGCGTGGGGATCGCCCCGAACCAGGGCTCATCCCGGAATGACCGCCACGACAGGTGGTCGTAGGTGTAGGCGGCATGGAACCCGAGTTCCTCCGCCGGCCGCCAGATCTTCTGTGCTTCGACCCACCGGTGGATGGGCAGGATCACGGTGCTCAGACGCACGCCGCCGACCCTACGTCGTCGCACGGCCGTGACCCCGGTCAGCCGCTGGCGCCGCGCCCCAGGGCGGTGCTCCACCGTTCGGCGATGGTGGCCGCGTGCGCGAAGTGCGCGGTGGCCTCGGCCTCGCGGCCGAGCAGGAGGGCGAGTTCGCCGAGCGTATACGCGACCGGGCGGATCGCCAGGGTGAAACCCGAGGAGGGCGGCGGTGCGGCACGGTAGGGGAGCAGGGTGCTGTACAGCTCCTCGGCCCGGTCCTGGTCGCCGAGCGCCACCACGGCCGTCGCACGGAAGGTCGCGAGGACCGTCAGGAGGTAGTCCGTGCGCAGCGGCCCGAGCCGAGCCAGGACGGCGCGGGCCTCGTCCTGCTGCCCGGCGGCGCACAGGGCCGCCGCGAGCAGGTCCGCCACCAGCGGGCCGTACTCCTCGGCCAGCTTCCGGGCCTGCGGGACGAACTCGCCGAGCCGTCCCTGAGCGGCCCGGATCGTCGCCAGCGCGACCTGCAGGAAGCCGTCGGCGTGCGGAGAGCCCTGCCTGGCCATTCCGGCGGCGGCTTCGGCGTACAGCTCCTCGGCGTCCTCGCTGCGGCCCTCGATCAGCGCTCGCGTCGCCAGCGCGGTCTGGCCGACCACGACGGGCCCCGGCATCCGGTAGGTCCGGGCCAACTCCACGCAGGTGTCGATGTGGCCGTAGGCGGCGGCGACATCGCCTTCGACAGCGGCAGCGGTCGACAGGCTGAGCAGGCCGAACCAGCGGAAGGCCGGCAGGTCGTGCTCGGTGGCGAGCCGGACGAGTTCCTCGCTCCGGCGCACCAGCTCGCGTTCCTCGCGTTCCTCGCGCTCGATGTCGAGCTCGCGGAGCAGCGCCGCGAGCGCCCGCGCGCGAAGGCCGGGATCTCCCAGGGCCGTTGCGAGTTCGACGGCTTCCTCGGCCGCGGCCCGCGCGCGCGGGTTCTGCTCGTCGGACAGTTCGGCGCAGTAGGCGAGCAGCAGCCCGCACCGAGCGGCGGGTGCCAGGTCCGGCAGGTCCAGCGACCGACCGAGCAGCGCGACGACGGGTTCGTCGACCGCACCGTACGGCCGGGTCTGCCACGGCGTGGGCTCGGACCAGGCGGTGAGTGCGCGGATCAGCAGCTCGCTCCGTCCGGTGCCGACCGCGCAGTCGATCGCCCGCTGCCGGGTCGCCCGGGCGGACATGACCGCCCCGGCCCGCACCTGGGCGCGCAGCAGCCTGCCCAGCAGGTCGACGCGTTCCGCCTCCCGGTCCTGGGACGGGCCGACCGGGGTCCGGTCGAAGCAGTCCAGCGCCGCCGCGAGCAGATCGGCCGCCGCGTCGTGGGCGTAGCGGGCGGCCGCCAGGTCGGCCGCGCGCAGGCAGTAGTGAACGCCCTTGGCGGCCGTGGCCGAAGCCGCCGACCTCGCGAAGTGGTGGGCCAGCGCGGACACATCACTCGAACCGAGCCGCTCCAGCCCGGCCGCGATCCGCCCGTGCATGCGCCTGGCCCGCAGGCCGCTCAGATCGGCGAGCAGCGTGTCGCGCACCAGCGCGTGCGTGAACCGGACGCGGCCCGGGGCGGGCTCGGTCAGCAGTCCGGC
Source organism: Kitasatospora azatica KCTC 9699 (assembly GCF_000744785.1). Classification (NCBI taxonomy): domain Bacteria; kingdom Bacillati; phylum Actinomycetota; class Actinomycetes; order Kitasatosporales; family Streptomycetaceae; genus Kitasatospora; species Kitasatospora azatica. The sequence goes on from NZ_JQMO01000003.1 coordinate 2,522,998, forward strand.
GACCAGACCGGTGTCCAGCCCGCCCAGGACTCCGTCCTCGTCGGTGTCGGCAGCGTCGACCAGCAGCTCGACGTCCGCCTCACGCCCGACGACCGCGGCCAGCCGCAGCACCGCCACCACCGCCTCGGGGAGGCGCCCGAGCCTGCGGCGCAAGACGTCCCGCACCCCCTGCGGCACCTCGGACAGGGCGACCAACGCACCTTCGCTGCCGAGCAGTCGGGCGCTCTCCCACACGTAGAATGGGTTTCCGCCGGTGCGTTCGGCGAGCGCGACGACCGTGCCGGCGTCCACCGGCCCGGTACCCGCTGCCCTGATCACCTCGGCGACGGCCGACACGGGAAGCCCCGGCAGCGGCAGCCGCAGCGGTGACCGCCCCGCGAGCACGGCGAGCTGGTCCGCGAGCGGGCCCCCGATCTCGTTCGGACGGTAGGCGGCCACGACCAGGACCGGTGTCCCCAGGGGCAGGTCGGCCAGGTCGGTCAGGCCGGTCAGCAGGGCGAGCGTCTCGGCGTCGGCCCAGTGCAGGTCGTCCAGCAGCACGGCCAGCGGCCGCTCGCGGGCCACCGCCGCGAGCCACTGCGACACCGCGCGGTTCAGGCGGAAGCGGCCAGCGGCCACGTCCTCGTCGGGGCCCTGGCCGGATCCGCGGTCGGAGAGCAGCGGGGCCAGGATCTCGGCGGACTCGGCCGGGGGCGGCGCGGCGGCGGCGATCGTGCGCAGTGCCGCCACCCAGGGCCACGCGGGTGGCGCGCCCTCGTCGTCGGTGGCCTGGCCGGCCGCGACCAGCCAGCCGTCTGCACGGAGCCGCTCGCCTAGCCGCTCCAGCAGCTCCGACTTTCCCAGGCCCGCCTCGCCGGTGACCAGCGCGAACCCGGGCCCCGCGGTGGCAGCCCGGCCGGCGGCCTCCACCAGCCGGGTGAGTTCGGCATCGCGGCCGACGAACAGCCGCGGGTCGGCGTCGCGGCCGACGAACGAGCGGGTGTCGGTGTCGTGGCCGACGAACGAGCGGGTGTCGGTGTCGTGGCCGGCGAACGGGCGGGTGTCGGTGGCGGGTCGGCGAGACGGTGCCGGGGCGTTCCGGCCTTCGGGCGGGGTCGGCGGCCGGTGCCGCGGAACCTCCGTCGCGGTCCGCAGCACCGCAGTGCGACCGCCCAGGATGGCCGCTTCGAGCTCGTTCAGCGCGGGCCCCGGGTCGAGACCCACCTCGGCCGCCAGGACCGCGCGGGCCCGGCGCAGCGTCGCCAGCGCGTCGGCCTGCCGGCCCGCCGCCCACAGCGACAGCGCGTGCAGACGCCAGCCCTCCTCCCGCAACGGCTCGTCGAGGGTGAGGAGTTCGGCCTCGGGAACGGTCACGGCGGCATCCGCCGACCTCAGTCCGGCGACCACGTTCAGCTCGCGCGCGACCAGCCGCAACTCGTCCAGCCGGGCGACCTCGGCACGGGCCCAGGAGTCGTCGACGAACTCGGCGTACGCCGTGCCCTGCCACAGCGACAGCGCCTCGCCGAGCAGGCGCCGCGCGGTCTCCGGCTGCCGCTGCGAGACTTCGCGCGCCTCGCGCAGCAACCGCTCGAACCGCCAGGCGTCGACGGCACCGTCGGGCAGGTGCAGCGCATACCCGGGTGGTGCGCTGACCAGCAGGGCGGCCGGAGTGCGCGGTGCCCGGCCGGGCTCCAGCAGCCGTCGCAGGTTCGACACGTACGCCTGAAGCGACGTCACCGCGCGTGCGGGCGGGGCACCTTGCCAGATCTCCTCGACCAGCCGGTCGACCGAGACGACCGCGCCGCGCGCCACCGCCAGCCGGGCCAGGACGGCGCGCTGCCGCCGGCCGCCGAGCGGGACGGGCTCGCCGTTCCACTCGGCCGCGAACGAGCCGAGCACGCGTATGGAGACCATCACCAGGCACATCGTAGACGGCCCGAGGTTTTCCAAGTCGCTTCCAAATGCCCTCCAGGAGCCCCCGGCGAGGCTTCTCGCATGGACACCACGAACGCACCCGAGCAGACCCGTCCGAACACCCAGGAAATGGTGGTCATCCACCGCGGAATGCGCCGCGAGTCACGACTTCTCATCGAGCTGACCGCCGCCGTGGCTCCCGGAGACACCGCCCGCGCCCGTGTTCTGGCAGACCACTTCCGCGACTACCGGCTCGGACTGAGCAACCATCACCACGGCGAGGACGCGTTCCTGTGGCCTCCCCTGCTGGCCAGGGTCGACCTCGAGGCCGACCTCGTCCTGCGGATGGAGGCCCAGCACGAACGCGTCGCCGCCACCCTCGCGGCGGCCGAATCCGCCCTGGCCGCCTGGGAGTCGGGGGCCGGAGAGGCGGAACGCGACGCGCTCACGGCCGCCCTCGCCGAGCACCGCGCGGTCCTCGTCGAGCACCTCGACGAGGAGGAGACCTCACTGCTCCCGCTCGCGGCACGGCACTTGTGGCTGCACGAGTGGAACGCGATGGGCGAGCACTTCCTGGCCAACACGCCCAAGCCCAAGCTGCTGTTCTTCCTCGGCATGGTCCTCGAGGAGGCCGATCCCGCCGAACGCTCGGCGATCCTCGGCGGCCTGCCGCTCCCCGCTCGACTGCTCTGGTACGCCGTCGGCCGCGCGCAGTACGCCCGCGCCACCCGCCGTGTCCGGGGCTGACCGCCCCGACCGCCCCGATCGCCTCCACCCGGACCGCCCCTCCTCCCCGAAAGACAGGAAAAGCCATGAAGCGCTTCACCACCGTCCTCACCGTCCTGAGCGGCCTGTTCGTGCTGTACATCGGCCTCATCTACCTGCTGGACCCGCAGGGGGCCGCGGCCGGGTTCGGCCTGCCGAGCTGGCCCGAGCACGAGGGCACGGGCTTCCTCACCGTCAAGGGCGGGCGCGACATCGGGTGCGGCCTGGCCGTCTTCGCGCTCCTGCTGACCGGCCACCGCAAGGCCCTCGGCTGGGTGCTGCTGGCGCTCACCTTCGGGCCCGTCACCGACATGCTGACGGTCCTGGGCAACCACGGGTCGGTCGGCACCGCGTACGGCGTCCACGGCCTCACCGCCGTGGCAGTCGCTCTGAACGCCGCACTCCTGCTGCGCGAACGCCCCACCCCGGCCGTCGCCTGAGCAGACCGCGCACCCAACTCGCGGATGCGTCCGGGAAAAAGTTCTCGGCCCGCGGCAACCTCTGCGGAGCCTGTGACCACAAGGGAGTGGATCCGGTCGGTTCCGGTGGCCGGATCCGCTCTCTCATGACCAGTTCGCAAGGAGAACGTCTACCCATGAGCAACCCCACGAACGGCCGGGGACGCGGGCGTCACCGCCGTCGCCTGAGCGCCACCGCTCTGCTGCTCGGTGCGCCCCTCGCCGCCGTCTCGTACTTCGTGTTCGTGCACGAGGACTCCCAGGCCGCCACGGTCGACGGCGGCGCCTACTACCGGGTGCTCTCGGTGCGCAGCGGCCAGGTGATGGACGTCAACGCCTTCTCCACCGCCGACGGCACCCACATCCAGCAGTGGACCGACCAGAACACCGCCAACCAGCAGTGGAAGCTGCGGCCCACCGGGGACGGCTACTACGAGCTGGTGAACCGCAACAGCGGCAAGGTGCTGGGCATAGCGGGCGACTCGACCGCCCAGGCGGCTGCCGCCGAGCAGCAGACGGACCGCTCCTCGGCCTCCCAGCAGTGGCGGATCGACGCTGTGAGCGGGTCCGACGCCGTCACCTTCACCTCCCGCAGGAGCGGTCAGGTCCTGGACGTATCCGGATACTCCACGGACCGGGGCGCGCAGATCATCCAGTGGCCCGGCAAGGGCGGCGCCAACCAGCAGTGGAAGCTGGTGAAGTCAGCCGATTCCCCCGCGCCCGCGAACGGCGGGGCGCAGGGCGCGACCGGACCGTACGTGTGGCAGAACGCCCCGGTGGCGGGCGGCGGTTACGTCACCGGGCTGGTCTTCAACCAGCGGGAGAAGGGTCTGCTGTACGCGCGCACCGACATGGGCGGCGCCTACCGCTGGGACACCGGGGCCGAGCAGTGGATCCCACTGACCGACTGGGTCGGTGAGAAGGACTGGAACCTGCAGGGCATCGAGTCGCTGGCCACCGATCCCGTCGACCCCGACCGGCTCTACCTCGCGGCGGGTACCTACACCAACGGCTGGGCCGGCAACGGCGCGATCCTGCGCTCAACCGACCGCGGCCGCACCTTCCAGCGCACCGACCTGCCGTTCAAGCTGGGCGGCAACGAGGACGGCCGTGGGGCGGGCGAGCGCCTGGTGATCGACCCCGCGAACCACGACACCCTGCTGCTGGGCACCCGCAAGAACGGCCTGTGGCGCAGCACCGACCACGGTCTGACGTGGAATCAGGTCTCCTCGTTCCCCGTCAAGGACGGGGCGAGCTTCGGTACGGGCATCTCCTTCGTGACGTACGGCCCGTCCGGCAGCAACACGATCTACGTCGGCGTCGCCGACAGGTCCACCAACCTCTACCGCTCCACCGACGGCGGCAACAGCTGGCAGGCCGTCTCCGGCCAGCCCACCGGCCAGGTGCCGCAGCACGGCGTGGTCTCCGGTGACGGCTCGCTGTACCTGACGTACTCCAACGGGCCCGGCCCCAACGGCGTGTCGGCGGGTTCGGTGTGGAAGTACAACACCTCCGGCGGGGCGTGGAAGAACATCTCGCCGTCGCAGGGCAGCTACGGGTTCGCCGGTCTGGCCGTCGACCCGCAGAAGCCGTCCACGGTGATGGTCACGACGCTCGACCGCTGGTGGCCCCAGGACGAGCTGTACCGCAGCACCGACGGCGGTGCGACCTGGAAGGCCCAGGCCGACAAGTCGGTGCGGGACGCCTCCGCCGCCCCGTACCTGGGTACCGGCATCGGGCACTGGATGACCGCCCTGAGCATCGACCCCTTCGACTCCGGGCACGTGATGTACGGCACCGGCAACGGCATCTGGGCCAGCAAGGACGCCAACGCGACCGACAGCGGCGGCACCAGCCACTGGACCATCGGAGCCCGCGGGCTGGAGGAGACCGCGCTGGCGGACGCGATCTCCCCGCCCGGCGCCACCGCCCTCATCACCGCGATGGGCGACCAGGGCGGCTTCGAGTACGACTCGCTGACCAAGGAGCCCTCCGGGCGGATGGTCAACCCGACGATCTACCACGGCTCCTCCCTCGACTACGCCCAGTGGAACCCGCAGTTGGTGGTCCGGGCCGGGCGTGGCGGCGAGCAGGACGGCGCCATCTCCACCGACGGCGGCCACACCTGGAACGGCTTCAAGTCGGAGCCGGTGCCCAGCGCCGACAGCGGCCACATCGCCATCGCGGCGGACGGCTCCAGCATCGTCTGGACCGAGGCCGGCCAGGTCCCGTACCGCTCCACCGACCGCGGCGCGAGCTGGTCGCGGGTGAACGGCCTGGGCAACGACGCCGAGGTCGTCGCCGACCGGTCCACGGGCAACACCTTCTACTCGCTGTCCAACGGCACGCTCTACGCCAGCACCGACGGCGGCGCGAGCTTCGGCGCCCGCGCCGGCAACCTGCCCACCGGCAAGCTCAGCGCCGTCCCCGGCGTCCCGAACGACCTGTGGATCGCCAGCGGCAAGGGCCTGCTGCACTCCACCGACGGCGGCCGCTCCTTCACCACCCTCGGGTCGGTGGAGTCCGCCAACGGCGTCGGCTTCGGCAAGGCCGCACCGGGCGCGTCGTACCAGACCCTGTACCTGATCGGCCACGTGAAGGGCGTCGCCGGCGTCTTCCGCTCCACCGACCAGGGCGCCAGCTGGGTCCGCATCAACGACGACGCCCACCAGTGGGGCAACTTCGCCAGCAAGCCCATCATCACCGGTGACCCCGACACCTACGGCCGGGTGTACATCGGCACCAACGGACGCGGCCTCCAGTACGGCGACCCTTCCTGACCCGACCCCCGAGCGGGGCCGCAGCCACACCGGCCCGCGGCCCCGCCCCCGGCTCCTCCCGAAGGGACACCCCTCAGGCGCATACGCCACCACACCGTCCCTGCCTCAACCGCTGAGCGCCTGCTGCATCTGCGGCTCCGGCTCGGCCGACTCGGTGTCGGGCGTCTCCTGGGGCCGGGCGTGCTTCGGGAGCAGGAAGATGGCGAGGAACACCACGGCGAGCATCGCGATCTCCACGCCGAGGGTGAACTGCTCGGCCCGGACGAAGGTGCTGGTCTTGATCCGCTCGAAGAAGACCGTGCCGAGGATCGCGGTGCCCAGGGCTGCGCCGAGCTGCTGGACGGAGGTGAGGGTGCCGGAGGCCGAGCCGGTCTCGTGCGGCTCGACCGAGGCGAGCACGGTGTCGAAGAAGGGCGCCATCACGAAGCCCATGCCGAGTCCGGTCACCGCGAGGGCCGGAGCCAGCTGCCACGGCGTCACGTCGGCGCCGGCGAGCTGCAGCGTCAGGATGACGCCCCCGACGCCCAGCAGCATCACGAGCAGCCCGCCGTGCATGACCTTGCGCCCGAACCTCAGCACGGCCTGCGCGGCGATGAACGCCACGACCATGCCGATCGAGGAGGGGATTCCGGCCAGACCGGCCTTGAACGGCGAGTAGTGCAGGCCGATCTGGGTGTAGAGGCTGAAGGTCAGCCAGAAGCCGGTCATGGCGGAGAAGAAGACCAGGCCGAGCGCCATTCCTCCGCTGAAGCCCCGCTTGCGGAACAGGCTGGGCTCGACCAGCGGGTCACCGCCGCGCGCGCTCTTGCGTGCCTCGAACCAGGCGAAGCAGGTGAAGACCGCCACCGACAGCGCGATCAGCACGAACGCCCAAGCCGGCCAGCCGTGTTCACGGCCCTGGACGAGCGGGAAGACGATCAGCGCCGATCCGACCGCGGCGAGGATCGCGCCGACCAGGTCGAGCCGGACCGCGCGGGTGCTCCTCCACTCGGGCAGGAAGGCGATGCCGCCGGCGATGGCGAAGAGGCCGAGCGGGATGTTGATCAGGAAGATCATCCGCCAGCCGGAGCCCCACAGGTCGGCGTCGACCAGCCAGCCGGCCAGGATCGGACCGCCCACCGTGGACAAGCCCATCACCGGTCCGAACATGCCGAAGGCGGCCGCCTGCTCCTTCTCGGAGAACATCTCCTTCAGCATGCCCAGGCCCTGCGGCAGCATGACCGCGCCCAGCAGCCCTTGGACCACCCGGGCGGCGATCAACTGGCCCGGCGTCTGGGCCAGGCCGCAGGCGACCGAGCCGAGGGTGAAGCCGACCGCGCCGATCAGGTACATGCGCTTGCGGCCGAAGATGTCACCGAGGCGACCGCCGGTGATCAGGCCGATCGCCATGGCGAGGGTGTAGGCGGCGCCGAGCCACTGGATCAGGCTCTCGCCGCCGCCGATGTCGGCGCGGATCGACGGTCCGGCGATGTTGGTGACCAGGGAGTCGAGGAGGTCCATGACCTCCGCGGCGAGGATCACGAAGAGCGCGACCCAACGCCATCTGTAGAGGGTGTCGGCCATCTGGGGCTCCGATCAGGAACAGCGTTTACGTTGACGAACACTGTTCTACAGACGATCGGCGTTCCAGTCAAGACAGCGTTCGCCTGATGGAACAGCGTTCGTCAGAGGTACCATGTTCGCCACAAGACAGCACGAAAGCAGGTGGCCGATGTCCTCCGCGATGCCCGAGATCCCGTGGCACAAGGCACGAAAGACCGAGGCTCGGCAGCCCTTGAGCCAGGAGGCCATCATCGACGCGGGGATCCGCATCCTCGACGCCGAGGGCCTGGTCGGCGTCACGATGCGGCGGGTCGCCCAGGAGCTCGGCACCGGACCGGCCTCGCTCTACGCGCACGTCTCCAACAAGGACGAGCTGTGCGACCTCATGCTGGAGCGGATCGCCGGCGAGATCCGACTGCCCGAGCAGCCCGACCCGGCTCGCTGGAAGGAGCAGGTCAAGCAGATCTGCCTGGAGGCGCAGCAGGTCTACTCCCGCCACCGCGACATCACCGTGGTGTCCCTGGGCAGCATCCCGGTGGGTGCGAACCAGCTGCGGATCACCGAGTTCCTGTTCGGCCTGATGCTGCAGGCCGGCATTCCGGACCAGGTCGCGGCCTGGGCGCTGGACGGCCTCGGCCAGCTGATCGACTCCGATGCCTACGAAGGCGCGCTCTACAGCAGCAGGTTCACCCCGGGCACCGACGTGGACGCCTACTTCCAGCAGATCAAGGACTACTTCTCCCGGCTGCCCAAGGACCGCTACCCGCTGCTCAGCAGCATGGCCGACACCATGGTCGACGGTGGTGGGGACGAGCGTTTCGCGTTCAAGCTGGATGTCTTCCTGCGCGGGCTGGAGTCGTACATCGACAAGCCCGCCGGCTGAACGCACGCGACCCCGAACACACGAGCACCTGGGCGGGCCGGTTGGCCCACCCAGGTGCTCGGTGTGAAGGGAGTGTCAGACGGTCGTCAGGGGACGATCGGGTGCGAGATCTGGCAGCCGCCCGCGCCGCCGTTGTAGTCGTTCGACCAGGTGCCCTGCATGGCGAAGGAGCCGGTCGCCATGGCCACGTTCTGCGCGCCGCCGACGCCGCCGGTGCCCTTCCAGGCGCACTTGTCGGCGTTCTCCTGGCCGCTCGAGTCGGTCCAGCCGCCGGCCGGGTTCTGGTCGGTGATGGTCTCCGAGTACTCGTGGCCGTACACCATGGTCACGCCGTCCAGCAGGCCCGCGTTGCCGGTGTTGACGTAGTTCTGGCCGCAGGAGGTGCCCATGTCGGTGACGTACGGGTCGTTGGTGAACGCGACGTCGCCGTAGGGGGACGCGGCCGCGCCGCCGGACAGCGTGGTGTCGCCGTTCCAGTCGTGCCAGGCGCAGAACTGGCCGGTGGAGGTGTTGAAGCCGTCCGGGTGGGTGCCGGTCGGGGACAGCACGACGTACTGGGCGTTGCGGTTCGAGGCGGCCGTGGTGTTGCCGAAGTGCCCGGCGGCCTTCACCGCCTCGGTGGCCAGCTGGTTGCCGGTGGCCTGGTTCGGCGCGGCGGCCGACTCGTCGACCCAGATGCCGGCCAGCGCGCCACCGGTCGGGTAGCCGACGTGGGCGGCGGTCGAGGGGCAGCTGGTCGAGCCGGTGGCGACACCCTCGCAGTACTGGGTCATGACGCCGGACCAGGTCTCACCGTTGGTCCCCAGGCCCTTGAACAGCTGCTGCGCCCGGACGGCTATGCCCATCGGGTCGCCGGACAGGGTGGTGTAGCCGTTGGCGTCGGTGCCCTGGGTACCCCACTGGGAGCCCAAGAAGACCAGGTAGACCTTGGGGGCGCCGGTGGTCACGCCGATGCCGTCGACGCTGCCGCCGAACTTCAGGTTGGAGGTCCGCTTGCCCGCGGCGGCGGCCGCGCCCTTCGCGGCGACGACGCCGTGCCGGTAGGGGTGGCTGGGGCCGGCGAGCTCGTTGCCCGGCTGGTTCGCCTGGGCCGGGGAGGCGGCGAAGCCCGCGCCGGCGATCATCAGCGAGGTGAGTCCGGTAAGGACCTTGATCCTCGCCTGACGGTTGTTGGGGGAAGTGCCCATCGTGAGGGAGCCTCTCTCCTGCCGACCGCCCGCTGTGGGGGGAGCGGCGGCAGTGCATGGGGAACGAAGGGGCGCCGACGAACTGATGGACCGTCACAGGGAGTTGGGACGGCCCGCCGTCTGACAGCCGGTAGCAAACCAGAGCCGCTAAATGGGCGTCAACAAGGTGGGCGGAAAAAGAAGAAATCGCCAATGAACAGCAAAGGGCCAATAAACTGTAAGCGGGAGCGGCTGAACAGTTTTCGGCGCCGAATCCGCAATGAATTCATTGCGCCCGGGCGGCCGCCGGGGAGGCGTAGGCGGTGGCGAGGCGGAGCAGCCGGTCGGTCTCGGTGGCGAAGTCGAGCTCCTCGAAGGAGGTGCCCGGGGCGGCGGTCACCGGGTGGGCGGGGGTGTGGCCGGCCAGTCGGCGGGCGCAGGCCAGGCGCAGCCAACGGGCCTCGCTGAGGGCGTCGTCGGCGTCGACGTGGGGGCCTTCGGCGTGGCTGGCGTCGGCGTACGGGGCGAGCACCAGGGCGGCGTCCCGGATCTCGATCACCAGGCGGTGCAGCCGGACCCGGGGGCCGCGGCCGAGCCGGGCGGTGAGGACGACCTCGGGCACGGCGGTGGTGAGCGCGGACCAGAGCGGGGCCAGCCGGCGGGCGGTGCGCCAGTCGCGCAGGCCGCGCGCGGCGACGCCGATGGTCGGGATCAGGCTGCCCAGCAGGACCAGCGCGATGGCGCTCCACTCGATGGCGTACAGCACGCCCGCGGCCAGGAACATCGGCCGGTCCGCCAGGTTCAGCAGGATCTGGCAGACCCTCAGCACGGAGTAGCCGAAGCCGGCACCGGTGCCCAGCGCCAGCACCCACAGGCCACAGCGCAGCGAGCGGGTGGCGGCCCGGCGGGCGTAGGTGGTGAAGAGCCAGCTGCCGACGGCCATCGAGGCGCCCAGGTAGCCGGCCACGATCAGCGCGTAGCAGGCGGCGGCGACCGAGCCCGGGTAGGCCTGGTAGAAGTCGACCACCTCGGTGGGCTGGTCCAGCAGGCTGAAGCTGACGATCAGCGCGGCCCAGGCGGTGAGGAGCACCACCCGGTGCGGGCGGCGCAGCCGGTCGGCCAGGTCGGGGCGGGCGGTCTCGGCGGCGAAGGTCAGCGTGGCCTTGCAGGCGACCAGGCCGATCAGGTGCTTGATCAGCACCACCAGGTTGTGCACCCCGCTGGTGGCGTCCACCCATCTGGTGACGGCGGGCAGGCCGAGGGTGACCAGCACGGTCACCCCGGCGAACGCCGTCCACAGCGCGCGGGTGCGCGGCGCCCGCACGGCGGTGGGCAGCCGCCAGACGGTCACCAGCCAGAGCAGCGCCAGCACCGCCAGCTTGGCGGGCGACAGCGGCGGCGGGCCGGCGGCCTCGGCCAGCAGCCGGGTCGCGGTCATCGTCGGGCTCATGTCCGCCGCACCGGGTGTCCGAAGGCGTCGTCCAGCCGGGCCAGCACCTGGGCGGACTGCGGCGAGTCGGTCCCGGCGCCGGCCCGGGTGGCGCGTTCCAGCAGCAGGGTGGCCAGCGATTCGGCGTCCGACTCCTGGCGGCTGCTGTAGCCGTCGCGGGCCAGCAGGGCGAGCACCCGGTCGGTGGCCAGGCCGAGTTCCCGGTCGGCCTCGGCCCGCTCGGCCCGGGCCAGCAGCTCGGCCCGCTCGGCGGGGGTGGTCGTCTCGGGCGCCACGTGCTCGAGCAGCATGTGCGAGATCTCGTGCAGCACGATCTGGGTCTTCAGGATCGGGGCGACACCGGCCTCGTAGAAGACCAGGTCGACCTCGTCCAGGCCGATCCACAGGCCGCACGGCAGATCCTGGCCGGCGGCGTTCTCCAGCGGGACCAGGCGCAGCGGACGGCCGCGGCGGCGGGCGATGCCGGCGCAGAACTCCTCCAGCTGGAACGGCTGGGGCACCTCGATCCGGTCCACCAGGGCGGCAAAGCCGGAGCGGGGCCGCCTGCGCCATCTCATGGCCGCCCTGCCTTCTCCATCACTGCCACCGGAACCAGTGCTACCGAACGTGTCGTCATCGAACGGATCGAGGCAGAAGCATAAGCGCTCGGTCGAGCCCTGGTCACGTGTGGTTGCGCTCGGTTAGGTGCAGGTGCGGTGGATGCCGGAGTCCTCCGCATCCGGTCCTGTTCACCTCACCGACGGTGACCGCTGCGCCCCACGTCCGGCAGGCCCTCGACGGCCCTGACCTGGTCGACGATGGCCCGCAGCCCCTTGAGCGCGCGGGGTGAGAGGCCGGCCAGCCGGAAGGCCACGGCCCGCACGTTGCTGTCGGCGAGCACGTCGGCGAGCTCGGCGCGGTCCCGGTCGGCCGGCTCGGGCCGGGAGTCGGCCCGCTCGGCCTTGAGCTCGCGGACCCGGGCGTCCACCCGCTCGGCCACCTCGTCGTCCAGGAAGTAGCCGGTCGGCACGCCGAAGAAGGCGGCGATGGCCTCCAGGGTCCGCACCGTCGGGTTGGTCTTGGTACCGGTGCGGATCTGCTGCAGGGTGCCGTGCGAGACGGTGGGGCCGTCCGGGCCGGCCTGCTCGCGGATCGCCTGGGCCACCTCGTGGTAGCTGAACGGGCCGCGGCCGGCGGGGTGGATCTCCCGGAACAGGTGGTCCAGCCGGTCGGCGATGGAACGGCGCGCGGCCTGTTCACGCTTCGACATCGCCACTCCCTAGTCCGCCCCAGCCTGCCGTTCCCAGTATCCACTGAAGTAGACGCACAAAACGACCGGTTCGTGATGTTCCCCTAGGGGATATCACGGTTGACAGCCCAGGGAGGGTTCAGCGTATGTTCAGCTTCGCGGCCGTCCAACAAAATAGACGGCGGCTCGACGGCGCACGGTCACACGGGGGTTGACCGCGCGCCGTCATCTTTTTCGATGGCGACAGCTTCGGTGCATGGCAGCAGCTGTCGCAATCCGCACCTGCGAGGATGGACGGGTGACCCAGGCTGCCCCGCGCCCCCGACTCATCGCCACCGACCTCGACGGCACCCTGCTGTGCCATGGCGGCACCGTCTCGGCCCGCACCGCCGCCGCACTGGCCGCCGCCGAGCAGGCCGGACTCCAGGTGGTCTTCGTCACCGGCCGCCCGCCGCGCTGGATGCAGCTGCTGCGCGAGCACATCGGCGGCCACGGCGTGGCGATCTGCTCCAACGGCGGCGCCGTCTACGACGTGCGTCGCGAGCTGCTGCTGGAGAGCTTCCCGCTGACCCCCGAGACCGCGCGCACGGTGGTCGAGCTGCTGCGCGAGCGACTGCCCGGGACGGCCTTCGCCTTCGAGTACCCCGGCGGCTTCTCCCGGGAGCCGCACTACGAGGTGCAGATGTGGGGCGACGCGGAGCCGCACACCGTCGCGCCCGCCGAGGAGCTGCTCGCCGACGGGCGGCCGACGGCCGGGGACGGCGCCGGCGGGAACGGCGGCGCCGGGGATGGAGCCACCGCCAGCTACAAGATCCTCGCCAAGCACCCCGCGCTGGACCCGGACACCTTCCTGGCCACCGCCCGGGCGATCGTCGGCCCGCTGGCCGAGATCACCCGGTCCAGCCCGATCGCGCTGCTGGAGATCAGCGCCCCCGGCGTCACCAAGGCCAGCACGCTGGCCCGCTGGTGCGCCGAGCAGGGCATCGACCGCACCGAGGTGGTCGCCTTCGGCGACATGCCCAACGACCTGGAGATGCTCGCCTGGGCCGGCGACTCCTACGCGGTCGCCAACGCGCACCCCGAGGTGCTGGCGGCCGTCGCCCGACACACCGTCAGCAACCAGGAGGACGGCGTCGCCCTGGTGATCGAGCAGATCGTCAGTTCGCTCAGCCGAACCGCCCGTTGACCTAGGGCCTGTCCGGGAGCGGCAGTTGGCGTTCCAGCAGGGCGACGAACCGCCGGAAGGCGTTCTGGCAGGTCGCGTAGCGCTCGTAGGCTCGACTGCTGCGGGCCTCGGGCAGGCCGCGCGGCCCCGGGACCACCCAGATCCAGCCGATCCCCGCCCGGACGTGGGTGATCCGGGCGGTCAGTCCGGCGGCCTCGTCGCGCAGCACGGCAACGGCCCGGTGTGCCTCGTCCGAGCTCTCGAAGACCGGCGCGGAAACGGCGACGATCCGGCCGTTGGGCGCCTTCAACTGCCACTGGTACCGGCCGTTCGTCGCCCGCTCGATCTGGAAACCGCCCCGGCGGGCCGACGCCCCCGAGCGCCCCCCATCACCCTGGCCCACGCGGCCCACCCACCCCAGTCACCAACCCACGGCCCCCTCAGGCGAACCGTATGTGTGCGGAGCTGGACACAGATAGGGCCGACGACCATTCGGCAGGTCTATTGGCCGGGAAGTTCTCCCCCGTTAATCTTGCGCGGATCACCTGACACAGTCCAGGAGTTGACGGACCGTCGGAAACAGGAATGGCTCAGAGCCGGGCCGACCAGCGCACCCTGGTCCCGCGCCGGTCCGGTCCCGGCTCGTGCCAGGCCGCGCCGCCCAGGTTCTCGGCCCGCCGGCGCAGATTGGCCAGCCCGCTGCGGCGCCCGCCCTCGGGGATGCCCACGCCGTCGTCCGTGACGGTCAGCAGCACCCCGGGCCGGCCGGGCCGGACCGTCGCCTCCGGGTCGCCGGAGACCGGATGGCCCTGCGGGTCCAGGTAGACGGTGGTGTCCACCTCCACGCTCACCCGCGAGGCCCTGGCGTGCCGGGCCGTGTTGGAGAGCATCTCGCGCAGTGCGGCGAGCAGTTGACGGGCGGTCGCGTCGCCCACCAGGCTCTCGACCGGGCCGACGAAGGCCATCGAGGGCTTGAAGCCGAGCGCGGCCGCCGCCTGGCTGCCCTCGCGCAGCACCCGGGTCCGCAGGGTGTCCGGCTCGTCGCCGTGATCGTCGTGCTGGAGGGCGTAGATGGTGGTGCGGACCTCCTGGATGGTGGCGTCCAGCTCGTCCACCGCCGTGCCGAGCCGGACCTTGACCTCGGGCACCACGGCTCGGCGGGCCGCGCTCTCCAGCATCATGCCGGTGGCGAACAGCCGCTGGATCACCAGGTCGTGCAGGTCCCGGGCGATCCGGTCGCGGTCCTGGAAGACCGCCAGGCGCTGCTGGTCGCGCTGGCCCTCGGCGAGCCGCAGCGCCAGCGCGGCCTGCGAGGCGAAGGTGGCCGCGAGCTGCTTCTCGGACTCGGTGAACGGTCGCGCGCCGCGCTCGCGCCAGACCACCAGACCGCCCAGCACCCGGCCGGCGGCCACCATCGGCAGTGCCATCGACGGGCCGAAGTTGCGGGCCAGCCGCATCACCAGCTGCGGGTCCTGGGACATGTCGTCGATGAAGACGCTCTCGCCGTCCCGCAGCTGGGCCGCGTACCCGGCGCCCGGAACCAGCTCGCCGACCACGAACTCGGCGGCCTCGCCGGAGGCGTGCGAGACCCGCAGTCCCCCGTCGCCGGTCGGCAGCATGATCATCCCGAGCGCGGCGTCCGCCAGCTCCCGCACCTGCTCGGCCGCCACCGCGAGGGCGGCGTGCGCCTCGTCGGTGGAGAGCAGCGCGGTGGTGACGGCCGCCGCGCCGGCGATCCAGCGCTCCCGGCGGCGGCCCTCCTCGTACAGCCGGGAGTTCTCGATCGCCACCCCGGCCGCCGCCGCCAGCGCGTGCAGCACCTGCGCGTCCTCCGGTGTGAAGCCGCCGCCGCCGCGCTTCTCGGTCAGGTAGATGTTGCCGAAGACCTCGTCCCTGACCCTGATCGGCTCCCCCAGGAAGGAGCGCATCGGCGGATGGTGCGGGGGGAAACCGACCGAGCGCGGGTCCCCGGTCAGGTCGTCCAGGAGCAGCGGCTCCGGCTTCTCGATCAGCGCGCCCAGGATGCCCCGCCCCGCCGGCAGGTCGCCGATCCGGACCGCCGTCTCGTCGTCGATCCCCAGGTGGATGAAGTCGGACAGTCCGTGCCCGTCCGGCGAGATCACCCCGAGCGCCGCGTACCGGGCGTCCACCAGCTCGGCCGCGCCGGCCGCGATCCGCTCCAGGGTGGCGTGCAGGTCGAGCCCCGCACCGACCGAGACCACGGCCTCCAGCAGCCGCTGCATCCGGTCGGTGACGGCGGCCGCCGACTGGAGCCGCTCGGAGACCTCGGTGACCAGGGTGTCGAGGCCCAGCGAGGAGATCTCCGGGACGCGGTGCGGGGGCGGGGTGACGTCGCCCGGGGTGGCGTCGCTCGGAGTGGGCTCCATGTAAGAGAGCGTAGTTTGATCTGATTTGTTCCGCCGGGATCCGGCACCGCGGAAGCCGGGCGCGCCTCGAAGCCGTCAGCCGACCGCGGCTTCGAGCCGGTCGCCGGCCCGCTCGCGCTCCCACAGCTCACGCAGCCGACCGTCCTGGCGTGCCGTCAGCTCCGCCCAGCTCCCCCGCTCCGCCACCCGACCCGCGTCCAGCACCAGGATCTCGTCCACCGCCGCCTCGGCCAGGCCGGCCAAGCGGTGGGTGATCAGCAGGGTGGCGCGGTCGCTGGTGGCAGCGAGCAGGTCGGCGGTGAGGGCGTCGGCGGTGCGCAGGTCGAGGTGTTCGGCCGGCTCGTCGAGGATCAGCAGCGGGAAGTCCGCGAGCAGTGCGCGGGCCAGGGCGAGGCGCTGGCGCTGGCCGCCGGAGAGACGGGCACCGTGCTCGCCGACCATGGTGTCCAGGCCCTCGGGGAGGGTGTGCACCCAGTCGAGCAGGCGGGCGGCGCCGAGCGCCTCGTGCAGGTCGGTGTCGGTGGCGGTCGGGAGGGCCAGCCGGAGGTTCTCCCGCAGCGAGCTGTCGAAGACGTGGGCGTCCTGGGCGCACAGGCCGATCGCCCGGCGCACGTCGTCGCCGTCGAGCGCGCGGGTATCCACAGCCTGTGGACGGCCGGCCGCGAGGGTGACGCTGCCCGCCTCCTGGTCCAGCAGCCGCAGCAGCGTCAGGGCCAGGGTGGTCTTGCCCGAGCCGGACGGGCCGACCACGGCGACCCGGCGGCCGGCGGCCAGGTCGAGGTCGATGCCGTCCAGGGCCCAGGACAGCTGCCCGGGGTGACGGGCGCGCAGGCCGCGGACCGCGACCGGGAACGGGTCGGCGGGGAGCGGGGCGGGATAGGGAGGTCCCCCCGGCCGAAGGCTGGCGGAGGGCTCCGCCACCGGGTCGGGTGTGTCGCAGACCTCGGTGAGCCGCCCGGCGGCGGCCCGGCTGCGCTCACGCACCTGGACAGCCGCCGGCAGGCCGGCCACCGCCTCGAAGGCGGCGAGCGGAGTGAGGACGAGGACCGCCAGGCAGAGGCCGCCGAGCCGCCCGGCCGCCACCGCCTGCACGCCGACCAGCGCGCAGCCGGCGACCGTGAGGCCGGTGAGCAGCGCGGTCAGGCCGGCGCCGAGCGCGGTGGTCGCGGCGGAGCGGGCGGCGAGCGCGGTGAGGTTGCGGTCCGCCGCTCGTACGGCGGCCAGGCGGCGGGGGAGCGCCCCGGCGACGGTGAGCTCGGCGGTACCGGTGCAGGTGTCGACCACCGCGGTGGCGAGCGCCCCGCGGGCCGGGGCCTGCTGACGCTCCGTCCGGGAGGAGAGCCGGGCGGCGAGCAGCGGTACCCCGGCGCCGGCCAGCAGCAGCCCGAGCGCGAGCACGACGCCGGCGGCGGGGAGCAGGACCCCGAGCGCGGTGGCGGCGGCGAGCGAGACGGTGACCGCGACGGCGGCGGGCAGCCGCCAGCGCAGGTACCAGTCCTGCACGGAGTCGACGTCCGCGACCAGCCGGGAGAGCAGGTCGCCCCGCCGGAACGCGGGAAGCGCGGTGGGCGCGAGCCGCTCCAGACGCTGGTAGACGGTCACCCGCAGGCTGCCGAGGGTGCGCAGCACCGCGTCGTGCGAGACCAGGCGCTCGGCGTAGCGCAGCGCGCTGCGGCCGACCCCGAAGGCGCGCACCGCCGTGACGGCCATCATGAGGTAGAGCACCGGCGGCTGCGTCGAAGCCTTGGAGATCAACCACCCCGAGGTCGCCATCAGCGCCACCGCACACCCGAGCGCCAGCGAACCGAGCAGGACGGACAGCGCGAACCGACGGCGCGGGCGGCCGGCATCGGCGGTACGGAAGAGCCGGGTGAGCCGCCGCAGGGGCGAGGAGCCGTCGGCCGCCAGACCGGCCGCCTGATCGGGGGCGGCCACCGGATCGGTCGCCCTGGAGCCGGTCCGGGCGGCCGGGGTGAGCCTCGGGGCCGGCACGGCGCTGCGGGCGGGTGTGGATGTGGATGTGGGTGTGGGGAGCGGGCCCGGGGCGGGAAGGTGGAGGCGGCTGTCGGCCACGGCGAGCAGGGCGGGGCGGTGGGCGACCAGGAGGACCGTGCGCGCGGGGTCCGCCGCCAGGGCGCGCACCGCCTGCACCACCGCCGCCTCGCTCGCACCGTCGAGGTTCGCCGTCGGCTCGTCCAGGAGCAGCAGCGGACGGTCCGTCAGCAGCGCGCGGGCCAGCGCGAGCCGCTGCCGCTGCCCGGCCGACAGCCCGGCGCCGCCCTCCCCGAGGACCGTGTCCGGAGCGGCGAACGGCAGCGCCTGCGCCGCCGCCAGCGCGGCCCGCACCTCGGCGTCGGTGGCCGAGGGGCGCGCCAGGCGGACGTTCTCCGCGACCGTCCCCGCGAACAGGTGCGGGTGTTGCGGGACCCAGGCGATCTGCGCGCGCCAGCCGGCCGGGTCGAGCTCGGCGAGGTCGTGGCGCCGGCCGTCCGCGGCGAGCACGGTCACCGTCCCCGCGTCGGGCCGCACGAACCCCAGCAGCACCGCGAGCAGCGTGCTCTTGCCCGCCCCGCTGGGCCCGGTGAGCGCGGTGGTGCGGCCGGGCGCCAGGGTGAGCGAGGCGCCCGCGAGGGCCGGTGTGGTCCGTCCCGGGTGGGTGACCGTCACCTCGGAGACCGTCACCGTGGCCCCCGCCAGCGAGGGCGCCGGCACCGTCCCGACCCGGCCGACCGGCGTCTCCAGTACCGCGAAGACCTCCTCGGCCGCCGCCAGTCCCTCGGCGCTCGCGTGGTAGAGCGCGCCGACCTGACGCAGCGGCAGGTAGACCTCGGGGGCGAGGACCAGCACCAGCAGCCCGGTCTCCAGGTCGAGCGTCCCGTTCACCAGCCGGAAGCCGATCGACACCGCGACCAGCGCCACCGACAGGGTGGCGAGCAGTTCCAGCGCGAACGAGGAGACGAAGGCGAGCCGCAGCGTGCGCAGGGTGGCCCGCCGGTACTCGTCCGTGATCCGTCGGACGGCCTCGGCCTGTGCCTTGGCCCGGCCGAAGATCTTGAGGGTGGGCAGTCCGCCGACCACGTCCAGGAAGTGGTGCGAGAGCCGGGCCAGGGAGCGCCACTGGCGGTCCATCCGGCCCTGGGTGGCCCAGCCGATCAGCATCATGAAGAGCGGGATCAGCGGCAGCGTCCCGGCGATGATCGCCGCGCTCACCCAGTCCGCGCCGACGATCCGGGCGAGCAGCACCACCGGCACCACCACGGCGAGGGCGAGCTGCGGCAGGTACCGCGAGAAGTAGTCGTCCAGCGCGTCCACACCGCGGGTGGCGAGGGTGGTCAGTTCGCCGGTCCGCCGGCCGGCCAGGTAGCCGGGCCCGAGTGCGGTGGCGTGCTCGACCAGCCGTCCGCGCAGCCGCGACTTCACCCGGGCCACCGAACGGTGCGCCGCCAGTTCGGTGAGCCAGGCGACCACGGCCCGCCCGACCGCGACGGCGGCGAGCAGCGCCAGCGGCAGGGCCAGCGCACCGATCCCCTGCCCGCGTTGGAAGCAGCGCACCACGATCTCGGCGATCAGCGTGGCCTGGCAGAGCACCAGGACCGCGCCGGCGCCGCCGAGCAGCACGGAGCCGGCCAGGAAGCGGCGCGCGGCCCGGGCTTCGGCGAGCAGACGGGGATCGACCGGCTTCATGACGCTCCCTCAGCCTTCGGCGCCGGGGATGTGCTGGATGCCGATCCGCTTGCGGAACACCCAGTACGTCCAGCCCTGGTAGAGCAGCACGATGGGGGTGAAGACGGCCGCCACCACGGTCATCAGCTTCAGCGTGTAGGCGGAGGAGGCGGCGTTGCTCACGGTCAGGCTGTAGTCGGGGTTGAGCGTGGAGGGCATCACGTCGGGGAAGAGCGCCAGGAAGAGCATGCCGACCGCTGCCACGATGGTCAGTCCGGAGAGCGCGAAGGCCCAGCCCTCGCGGCCCAGCCGGGTGGCGGCCAGCGCGCCGAGCAGGGCCAGCACCGCGACGATCATGGCGGCCAGGCTCCACCCGTCGCCCTGGTCGGCCTGGGTCCAGCTGAGGAAGACCAGCGCCAGCACCGCCGTGACCACGCCGAGTTCCAGGGCGAGCGTGCGGGCCCGCGCCCGGATGTCGCCGACGGTCTTCAGCGCGGTGAACACGGCGCCGTGGAAGGTGAAGAGCACCAGGGTGACCAGGCCGCCGAGGACGGCGTACGGGTTGATCAGGTCCCAGAAGGTCCCGACGTAGTTCTTCTGCTGGTCGATGTCCACGCCGTGGACGATGTTGGCGAAGGCGACGCCCCAGAGGAAGGCGGGGACCAGCGAGGTCCAGAAGATCGCCTCCTCCCAGTTGCGCTGCCAGCGCTCGCCGCTGCGCTTGTGCCGGTACTCGAAGGCGACGCCGCGCACGATCAGGCAGACCAGGATGGCCAGCAGCGGGAGGTAGAAGCCGCTGAACAGGGTGGCGTACCAGTCGGGGAAGGCCGCGAAGGTGGCGCCGCCGGCGGTGAGCAGCCAGACCTCGTTGCCGTCCCAGACCGGGCCGATGGTGTTGATCAGCACCCGCCGCTCGGCCCGGCCGCGGGCCAGCAGCTTGGTGAGGACGCCGACCCCGAAGTCGAATCCCTCGAGGAAGAAGTAGCCGATCCACAGGACGGCGATCAGTACGAACCAGACGTCGTGGAGTTGCATGTCGGATCAGTCCCCGGGCTCAGTAGGCGAAGGCGAGCGGCTGGTCGGCGTCCTCGTCGGAGGACGGGCCGCGCAGCGTCGGATCCTTGGCGGGCGGGCGTTCCTCGACGTCCGGTCCGGCCTTTGCAAACTTTGCAAGCAGCTTGACCTCGATCACCGCGAGGATCGCGTACAGCACGGTGAAGGTGACGAAGGCGCCCACCTGGGTGCCGACGCCGACGTTCGGCGAGACCGAGCTCGCGGTGGTCATCAGCCCGAACACCGACCACGGCTGACGGCCCATCTCGGTGAAGATCCAGCCGAAGCTGTTGGCGATCAGCGGGAAGCCCATGGTCCAGATGCCGATCCGCCAGCTCCACTTGGTCAGCTGCGGGCCGAGCTCGCGACTGCGGGTGAGCATCAGGCGCGGCGGTTCGTCCTCGCCGGTGCGGTACTCGGGCGCCAGGAACCGCTTCTTCCGGGTGGTCCAGAGCCCGATCAGACCGGCCAGGAAGGAGGTCATGCCGAACCCGATCATGAGCCGGAAGCCCCAGTAGGTCACGAAGATGTTGGGGATGTAGTCGGTCGGGTTGCCGCCGTACTTGGCGGCCTCGGCGGCGGCGGTGTCGTTGATGCCGGGGACCGCCGAGCTGAAGTCTCCCTTGGCGAGGAAGGACAGTATCCCGGGGAACTCCAGCTCCACCGAGTTGTGGCCCTGGTTGACGTTGCCGACCGCGAAGATCGAGAACGGCGCCGGGGACTGGGTGTCCCAGAGCGCCTCGGCGGAGGCCATCTTCATCGGCTGCTGCTCGAACATCACCTTGGCCAGCGTGTCGCCGCTGATCGCGGTGCCCAGGCCGGCCACCACGGCCATCACCAGGCCGAGCCGCAGCGAGGTGCGCATCGCGGCCACCTTGCGCCGGGCGGTGTCGTCGGCGGTCCCGGACGCCCTCTTCGCCTTCCACAGGTGGTACGAGGCGATGCCGACCATGAAGGCCGCGCCGGTCAGGAAGGCCGCGGTGAGGGTGTGGAAGACCACCACCAGCGTGGTGTCCTGGAACAGCACCTTGACGATGTCGGTGAGCTGCGCCTTCTTGGTCACCGGGTCGATGGTGTAGCCGTTGGGGTGCTGCATCCAGGAGTTGGCGGCCAGGATGAAGTAGGCGGAGAGCACGGTGCCCAGCGCCACCATCCACATGCAGGCGCAGTGGATCCGCTTCGGCAGCTTGTCCCAACCGAAGATCCACAGGCCGATGAAGGTGGACTCGAAGAAGAAGGCGATCAGCGCCTCCATCGCCAGCGGCGCACCGAAGACGTCACCGACGAAGCGCGAGTAGTCCGACCAGTTCATGCCGAACTGGAACTCCTGCACGATCCCGGTCACCACGCCCATGGCGATGTTGATCAGGAAGAGCTTGCCCCAGAACTTGGTGGCGTGGAAGTACTTCTCCTTCGCCGTGCGCACCCAGGCGGTCTCCAGCCCGGCCACCATCCCCGCCAGACTGATCGTCAGCGGGACGAAGAGGAAGTGATAGACGGTGGTGACCCCGAACTGCCATCGCGCGATGGTCTCGTGAGCGACTGCTAGCTCCATTTCGGCCCTCTTCCCTGCCGGTCGGTGTCCGGTCTGTCCTGGTTCAACCCAGAATCCTGCCTCACCTAACAGACAAAGGTGCTCTTCACCGCAAATGGCACCAATGCATGTCAAGCTTGCGAGCTTGTGAACGTGAATACATTCACAAGCTCGATCACAGTATGACCCACACGTGTTCGATCGAAACAGGCGGGGGGTATCCCGAACGCGCTACAGCCCGCGCGGGGACGGCAGCGTCACCCGGAAGGTCGCGCCCTCGCCGGGCGCGGTGTCCAGCGTCAGCGTCCCCCCGTGCGCCCGCGCGAAGGCGGTGGCGATCGCCAGTCCCAGCCCCGCGCCGCCGCCCTCGTGCCGACTGCGCGAGGCGTCCACCCGGTAGAACCGCTCGAACACCCGCTCGGCCTGATCCTTCGTCAGACCTGGCCCGGAGTCCGCGACTTCCAGCACGCAGCCGTCGTCCAGGGTGCCCACCCCGATCCGCACGGCGGTGCCCGGCGGGGTGTACTTCACGGCGTTGCCGACCAGGTTGGTCACCACCTGGCGCAGCCGCGCCTCGTCCCCGAGCACGGCCGCCGCGCCGGGCGCGCCCGCCCCGCCGGGGCCGGTCAGCGAGACCGCCCGGGTCGGGTCCAGCGCGGTCAGGTCGTGCAGCGCGTCGGCGGCCAGCGTGCGCAGGTCCATCGGCGCCAGGTCCAGCGGCCGTTCCTCGTCGAGCCGGGCCAGCGTGAGCAGGTCCTCGACCAGGCCGCCCATCCGGACCGCCTCGCTCTCGATCCGGTCCATGGTCCGCTTGACGTCCGCCTCCGAACGCAGCGCGCCCATCCGGTACAGCTCGGCGAAGCCCCGGATGCCGGCCAGCGGGGTGCGCAGCTCGTGCGAGGCGTCCGCGACGAAGCGCCGCATCCGGGCCTCCGAGGCGGCCTGCGCGGCGAAGGCCGACTCGATCTGGTCGAGCATCCCGTTCAGCGCCAGCGACAGCCGCCCGACCTCGGTGGCCCGTGGCAGCTCGGGCATCCGGTAGGAGAGCTCGCCGGCCGCGATCAGCTCGGTGCCGCGCTCGATCCGGCGCAGCGGCAGCAGCCCGGCCCGCACCGCGAGCGCGCCCAGTCCGACGATCAGCACCAGCACCGCGCCGCCGATCAGCAGGAAGGCGGCCCGCAGCTTCTCGACGGTGGAGTCCACCTCGTCCAGCGAGGCCCCGACCAGCATGTAGGAGGCCTGGGTGCCGCCGGACGTCCCGGCGCCGCGCTGCACCGGCACGATCAGCAGCCGCCAGGGGCCACCGCGCTCACCGGGCACGTCGAAGGGCCTGCCGAGGTGGGCACTCAGCGCGCCGCCCCGCAGGTCGGGCAGCAGCGGCTCCGGGTCGCTGGCCGTCATCGGCTGGCGCAGCGTCCGCTGCACCGTGCCGTTCGCGTCCAGCATCCGCACCTCGTACTGGCTGGGCAGGTACGCGGAGCCGCGCTTGCTCAGGCCGCTGGACTGGTCGACCGCGAACGGGGAGACACTGGAGACACCGGTGCGCTGCCCACCCCGGTAGGAGGCCTGGGTGCCCAGCCGCTGCAGCTGCTGGTCGATCCGCCCGGTCAGCTGCGAGCGCACGGTCCCCAGCACCACCACGTCGCTCACCAGCAGGCCGGTGAAGACCAGCACCAGGGTGAGCGCCAGCAGCCGGGCGCGCAGCGACAGCTGCCCGGTCCACCGGAAGAGCCCGCGCGGCGACAGCCGCCCGAGGAGCCCGCGCACCTCAGTCCTGCTGCTGCGGCGGGCGGCGCAGCGCGTAGCCGATGCCGCGCACCGTGTGGATCAGCTTGGGCCCGTGGTCCGGTCCGGAGTCGAGCTTGCGCCGCAGGTAGGAGATGTAGGACTCGACGATGCTCAGGTCGCCGCCGAAGTCGTAGGCCCAGACGTGGTCGAGGATCTGCGCCTTGGAGACCACCCGGCCGACGTTGGCCATCAGGTAGTGCAGCAGCTTGAACTCGGTGGGGGAGAGCGAGACGGGCTTGCCGTCCCGGGTCACCTCGTGGGCCAGCGGGTCCAGGGTGAGGTCGGCCACGGTGAGCCGGCCGTCCTCGGCCGGTCCGCCGGCCCGGCGCAGGATCGCCCGGATCCGGGCGATCAGCTCCTCCAGGCTGAACGGCTTGGTGACGTAGTCGTCGGCGCCGGCCGCCAGGCCGTGCACCTTGTCCTCGGTGCCGTCCTTGGCGGTGAGGAAGAGCACCGGCAGGTGGTCGGCCGGGCGCGGCCGGCCCGGGCGGGCGGCCAGGCCGGCGGGGTTGGCGATCTGCTGGCGGCGGGTCTGCTCGCGCAGCCGCTCCACCACGGTGAAGCCGTCCAGGTCGGGGAGCATCACGTCGAGCACCACCAGGTCCGGGCGCTCGACCGAGATCGCGGCCAGCGCCTCCTCCCCGGTGGCGGCGGACTCGACCCGGAAACCGGAGAAGCGCAGCGAGGCGGAGAGCAGCTCGCGGATGTTCGGCTCGTCGTCCACCACCAGCAGGAACGCCTCGCCGGAGGCGCGGCCGGCGGCCGGCACTGCGGGTGCGGTGGTGGCGGGCACAGTCCCTGACATCACGGGGCGGGCCTCCCGGTCCTCGGCTTGTCGTCCGATCGGATGATGGTCATCGGATGATGGTTTTGGAGGCTACGCGAAATCTCTGAGAAATGCATGAGCCGGTTGTTCCCTCCGTAGGCACAGCGACACCCCGCGGGACCAAGCGGCTCGATGCCATCCCTCAGGCCTGCGCGGCCTGGGCGGCCAGGGCGGCGGCTCGGGCCTCGCCCCGGGCCCGGGAACGCTTGGCGTAGCTGATCGTCCAGAAGACCAGGACGCCGGTGACGGCGTACGGCAGGATGTTGTTCACCGTGACCGCCTGCCCGTTGGACAGCGAGTAGACCAGGGCGATCCGCAGCACCGCCTCGGCCAGGTAGCCGACGCCCCAGCCGATGGTCAGGTTGCGCTGGACCTTGCGGAACGCCTCGAACTGCCACAGGCCGTTCCACCAGTCCGCCTGCTCCTTGGTGCCGTCGGTGGCGAACTTGCGGCCGAAGTAGAACATCAGCGGCTTCGGCGCGGCCAGCGTGGCCAGGCAGAGCAGCCCGAACAGGCCGGTGATCGCGGAGTCCTTGGCCAGCAGCAGCTTCGCGTCGTGCGGGCCGATGAACGAGACGATCACGGTCAGCGCGACGAAGACCAGCGAAACCACCGCGAACTCGTCGACCCGGCGGTGCCAGGCCAGGTAGACCACGATGTCCAGCACCGGGCCGAGGCCGGAGAGCAGGATCGCCAGGTACTCGCTGGTGTGGCCGTGGAAGTGGTTGTAGATGAGGATCGGCGCAACGATGTTGAGGCCGATGCTGAGCAGCCAGCCGAGCGCGGCCGCCTTGCCCTTGCGGGCCGGCGCAGACGGAGCGGCAGGAGTGGACACGTGTTTCCCCCGGACAGATGTACTAAGTGCAGGACGGTTCCCGGCTGGTAGCCGGGGCCGCCCGTCATTGTGTCGGATCCGACAACGGGCCGCCTAGGGTCTGGATGGTCACCTGCGGGAAATACGGAAGGTGACTGCTCGTCAGCCCACTCAACCGACGAACAGTCACCTTCCCGGGTGGGCGAGCGTCAGCCGCCGCTCTTCGAACTGCCGCCGCCCTGTCCAGTGGTCCCCCCGCCGAAGCCGCCGAAGCCGCCGGCGCCGCCTTCGGTGAGCTGGGAGGCCGTGTAGCCGCCGGAGCCGTCCGGGGTGCCGACCACGGTCACGGTCTGGCCGGGCTGCAGGTCGGTGACCTTGCCGTCCTGGGTGACCGAGACCTTGGTGGAGCCGCCGGTGGTGACCTTGACGATGTTGCCGTTGGCGTCGGTCAGGTAGACGGTGCTGCCGTCGACCAACTTGACCGTGCCCCGGGTGAAGCCGGCGCCGCCGCCCTGGCCGCCGGTGTTGGCACCGCCGCCGGTGCCGCGGCTGCGCGTGCCGCCCTGACCACCGGCCTGAGCACCGCCCTGGCCACCCTGGCCGCCCGCCTGACCGCGCTGGCCGGCCGCCGCGCTCACCGAGCGCCCGGAGCCGCCCGAGCTGCCGTTGTTCTTCTGGTACCAGGCGCCGCCGCTGAAGGCGACCGCCGCGATCACACCGCCGGCCAGCACCAGGGTGAGCCAGGGCAGCTTGCGGCGCGGCGGGGCGGCCAGCTCGGCCGTGATGTCACGGGCGTCCGGCGCGGTGGCCAGCAGTTCGGCGTGCGCGGCCGACTCCGCGGAGCGGGCCGACGTGCTTTCCACAGTAGACATGGGGTTCCTCACTCGTGCCGCAGGGCGTCGATGGGTCGCAGCGAGGCGGCCCGGTTGGCCGGGTAGCTGCCGAAGAAGAGGCCGATCGCCACCGCGATCCCGAACGCCCCGAGCACCGAGGACGGGATCACCACCGGCTTGATCCCGACCACGCTGAAGTGCGAGCCGATGATGCCCACCGCCACCCCGAGCCCGGCGCCCAGCACCGAGAGCAGGGTGGACTCGGTGAGGAACTGACCCAGGATCACGGCCTTCGGCGCACCGAGCGCCTTGCGGATGCCGATCTCCCTGGTCCGCTCGGTCACCGTGACCAGCATGATGTTGGTGATCCCGATCCCGCCGACCAGCAGCGAGATCGCGGCCACCGCGCCGAGCAGCACGGTGAAGGTCTTGCTGGTGCTCTCCCGGGCGGTGAGCAGCGAAGTCTGGTTGCTGACCCGGAAGTCCAGCTTGGTCGGGTCGGTCAGCGAGTGGGTCCCCATCAGGATCTGGGTGATCTCGGACTGGGCCTGGGTGGTGGTGTCGGCCGAAGTCGCCTGGACCAGGATCTGGTTGACCGAGGCGAAGCCGGTGAAGGCGTTCTGCACGGTCGGCAGCGGGGCGATCACCACGTCGTCCGGGTCGTTGAAGCCGGTCGCGCCCTTGGTGGCCAGCACGCCGACCACGGTGAACGGGGTGCCGCTGATGCTGATCTTCTTGCCGACCGGGTCCTCGGTGTCGAAGACCTGCTTGGCCGTGGTGGAGCCGAGCACGGCCACCTTGCGGGAGTTGAGCACGTCGTCGTTGCTGAAGTAGTCGCCGGAGGCGATCTTCTCGTTGGCGGTCTCGAAGTACGCCGGGTAGGTGCCGATCACCGAGCCCGGGGTGTAGGAGACGTTGCCGTAGAGGGCGCTCGCGGAGGTGGTGACCACCGGTGCCACCGACTTGATGTCGGGGGCGGCGCTCGGGTCGGCCAGCGCGCGGGCGTCGTCCACGGTGAGCTTCTTGACGGTGGACGCGGTGCGCGCACCGCCGCCCGCGCCGGAGGAGACGGTGAGCGAGTTGGTGCCGAGCGAGGTGATCGAGTTCTTCACCGCCTCCGAGGAGCCGTTGCCGACCGCCAGCAGCAGGATCACCGAGGCGACGCCGATCAGCACGCCGAGCATGGTGAGCGCGGAGCGCACCTTGTTGGCCGCCAGGCCCGCGAAGGCGAAGCGGATCATCTGCCAGAGGATCATCCGTGTGCTCCCACCAGCTGGGCGTGCTTCGGCGGCGGCCCGGCCACCGGGCCCTGCCGTACGTCCGAGACGATCTGACCGTCCACCAGCCGCAGCACCCGCTTGGCGTGCGCGGCCACCTCGTCCTCGTGGGTGATCAGCACGACCGTTCGTCCGGTCGCGTTGAGTCCGTCGATGATGTTCAGTACCTCTTCGGTGGAGCGGCTGTCCAGGTTGCCGGTGGGCTCGTCGGCCAGCAGCATCGCCGGGGCGGTGACCAGTGCGCGGGCCACCGCGACGCGCTGCTGCTGGCCGCCGGACAGCTCGTTGGGCTTGTGGTCGGCCCGGTCGGCGAGGCCGACCAGGGAGAGCGCCGCCTCGGCCCGCCGGCGCCGCTCGGCCGCCCGGACGCCCGCGTAGGCGAGCGGCAGTTCGACCTGGGCCAGCGCGGTGGTGCGCGGCACCAGGTTGAAGGACTGGAAGATGAAGCCGATCTTCCGGTTGCGCACCAGGGAGAGCTGCCGCTCGTCCAGGTGGCCGACGTCGATCCCGTCCAGCAGGTAGCGGCCGGCGGTCGGCACGTCCAGGCAGCCCAGGATGTTCATCAGGGTGGACTTGCCGGAGCCCGAACTGCCCATCACCGCGACGAAGTCGCCCTGCTCGATGTCCAGGTCGACGCCGAGCGGCCGACCGTCGGCCGGATCGGACCGACCGCGCAGCGCGTGCACGGTCGCGTCGCCGTGGCCGTAGGACTTGGTGAGCCGGCGGACCTGGATGACGGGCGGCGGCGGGCCCTGCCGCTCCTGCGGCGACTCCGGTGGGGGGCCCGGCTTCCGGGGCCGACGGGCCATCAGTTGCCGCCCTTGCTGCCGGTGGTCCGCGCTCCGCCGCCGGAGCCGGTCCGGCCGGTGCCGCCGCCGAGGCCGCCCGCCCCGCCGCCGAAGCCGCCGGGGAACGAACCGCTCGGGAAACCGTTGCTGCCGCCGGCCGTGGTCGCGACGATCTGCACCTTGTCGCCCTCGCTCAGACCGGAGACCACCTGCACCGTGGAGTCGCCCTGCACGCCGACCGAGACGCTGACCCGCGAGGTGCTGCCGTCCGGCTTGACCACCGTCGCGGTCCGGGTCGACCCGGTGCCCGCCAGCGCCGCCGCCGGCACCGAGAGCGCGTTGTCCGCCTCGCCGGTGACCACCGAGATGGTCGCGCTCAGGCCGGTGCGCAGCTTGCTGGTGTCGCCGGTGATCTGCAGCACCGCGCCGTACTGGACCGCGCCGGTGGAGCCGCTGCCGCTACTGGTGGGCAGCGAACTGACCGACAGGACCGAGGCGTTGAGCGTCGTGTCGGACTGCGCGTTGAGCGTGACGGTGGCGGCCTCGCCCTTCTTCAGCTTGAGCGAGTCGAGCTCGGAGAAGGAGGCGGAGACCTGCATGCCGCTGGGGTTGGTGATGACGATGAAACCGGCGGGGGTGGTGCTGCTGGTGCTCGTCGAGCTCTTGGCGCTGCTCCCGGTACCGGTGCTGCTGCCACTACCGCTGCCGGAGACCGTCTCCCCCACCTTGTTGGAGATGGAGGCCACCGTGCCGCCGACCGAGGCCGTGAGCGTGGTGCCGGCCAGGGCGGTCTGGGCGTTGCCGAGGTTGGTCTGCGCGGTGCTGACCTGCTGCTGGGCCTGGGTCACCTGCTGCTGCGCCTGGGCGACGGCGGCGTCGTCGACCTTGGTGGTGGTGATGGTGGTGTACTGCGGCACGGGGGTGCTGTTCGTGCTTCCCCCGCCGCCGCTGCCACTGCCGGCGCCGCTGCCGCCGCTGTTGCTGCCGCGGGAGGTCGACGGGGCCGACGGCTGGCTCTGGTCGGCGCTCGGGCTCGCGGCGGCCGACGCGGGCGCCGACGGGCTCGGGTTCCCACCGCCGGCCGGCCGCGGGCTGGTCAGCGAGGCCTGCACCGCGCCGTTGCCCTGTACCGGGACCTGGCTGGTCGTGGTGGTGCCCGCCTGTGCCTTGGCCAGGTTCGCCTGCGCGGTGGCGAGACCGGCCTGGGCCGTCGTCAGCGCACCGTTCGCGGCATCCACCTGCTGCTGGGCGACCGTGGTGTCGACGGTGGCGAGCACCTCGCCCTGCGTCACCGTGTCACCGACGGCCACCTTGACGGCGGTCAGCTTGCCCCCGGTCACGAAGTCCTGGGCCGCGTCGGTGGGCGAGGACAGGGCGCCGGATCCGGACACCGTGGCCAGGACGGTCCCCTTGGTCACGGTCGCCGTCCGGGCCGCCGGCCTGCCGGCCGCGGCGCTGCTGGTGCTGTTCACCGTGGTGTACGCCAGCACGCCCCCGGCGAGGAGGGCCGCACCGAGCACTGAGTTGACGAGGACGGCGCCACGCCGTCGCGGGAGGACCTTCATAGCGCACAAGAGTCGCCCGACGCTCTTGCGATGCCCTGAGCACCACCTGAGCGCCCGCTGAGCCGCGCACTCCCGCCGATCACCGACAAATCCGGACAGATCGGCCGTTCACCCGTTGCGCCGGGAAACACTGTTGGCGCAACTCCCAGCATCTTCCCAGCCACCTCGGGCGCCGCGTTCACCCCCGTCACCACCGGGGTAGGGCCCTGGGATGGGAACGAACAAGAAGCTGATGCTGGCCGGCGACTGGTACCTCCCCGACGACCCCGAGCTCGCCGCCGACACCCGCCGCCGGATCGAGCTCTGCGCCCGGTACAACGCCGCCGAACTCGCCGAGCCCGCCGAGCGCCGCGCGATCCTGGCCGAACTGCTCGGCCCGCTCGGCGAGGACGTCCGGATCCGGGCCCCGTTCCGCTGCGACTACGGATACCGGATCAGCATCGGCGCACGGACCTTCGTGAACTTCGGCGCGGTCTTCCTCGACGCGGCGCCGATCGTGATCGGCGCCGACGTGCAGATCGGCCCCAACGTGCAGCTGCTCACCCCCACCCACGAGCTCGACCCCGAGCGCCGCCGAGCCGGCTGGGAGCGCGCGCTGCCCGTGACCATCGGCGACAACGTCTGGCTCGGCGGCGGCGTGATCGTCTGCCCCGGCGTGACCATCGGCGCCGACACCGTGGTCGGCGCCGGATCGGTGGTCACCAAGGACCTGCCGGCGGGTGTGCTGGCGGTCGGGAACCCGGCCCGGGTGCTGCGGGCCCTGTGACTCCAGAGGCCCTAGAGGTCGATCTGGTAGCGGACGAAGCCGCGGTTGTCGGCGACCTTGTCGTAGAGCAGGCGGGCCGTGCTGTTGGTCTCGTGGGTCATCCAGTACACCCGCATGCAGCCCCGCTCCCGGGCGAACTCGGCGACCGCCTCGATCAGTGAGCGGGCCACGCCCTGGCCACGCACGTCGGCGGCGGTGAACAGGTCCTGCAGGTAACAGACGTCCGGGCCCGAGGTGTTGGCGTGCACCAGGAAGTGCGTGATGCCGACCAGGCGACCGTCCAGCTTCGCCCCGAGCGCGTGCGTCCGGGAGTCCGCCTGGAACTCGCGCCAGGACCGGTCGTACATCTCCTGGGGCTCGGTGCGCTGGTAGAAGTCGATGTACGCGCGGAACAGCTCCTCCCAGGCGGGGCGGTCGGCGGGGGTGAGCTTCTCGATTCTGATCATGTGACAGATTCTGCCGTCCGCAGGCTCTCCATCACCGTCGCGTCCGCCCGCCAGCCTGCTGTCACGCTCTCCACCACCCGCTGCGCGAGGCCGTCCAGGACCGGGAGGCCGGGCGGCGGGGTGAGTGGGAGGTGGGCCCACCGGGCCCAGTGCCGGCCCCACTGCTCGCGGGCGAAGTGGGCGGACACCGCGTCCCGCAGGCGGGCGTCCTCGCAGTAGAAGCCCACGAAGGGGGACCACCGGGGATCGTCCGGGTCGACCCGCTCCAGCCGCTGGCCCAGCCCGAACCCGCAGCGCGGCCGGCCCGGCACGAGCCACTCCTTGTGCCCGAGGACCACCGCCACCTCCTGGTACTCGTGCAGCTCGCCGACCGCCGTGTACTCGATCCGCGCCACCGCCAGCCCCGCCCCGAGCTTCGGCGCCAGCGCGCTCAGCGCGGCGTGGGCCCGGTCCGGCAGCCCGACCAGCAGCCGCTTGGCCGCCTTCTGGGCGGTCAGCATGTCCTGATTGTTCGTCAGCCAGAACCGGGCCGCCGCCTCGTCCACCGGACTCATACCGAGCAGCTCCTCCAATGCGTTGAGGTAGTCGCGGGTCACCGCGCGACCCCGTTTCTCGTGCTCCCCGCCCCACCGCAGCGGCGCCCGCAGCGCCACCGCCAGGTCCTGCGCCAGATCCACCAGCGAGACCGCCCGGAACCGGCCGTCGGCCGGCGCCACCCCGCTCGGCGTCAGGTAGACGAAGACCGGGTCCGGGCAGTGGGCGAAGTCATCGGCCTGCCGGCCGGTCTGGCCCTTCCCCTCACCGGCCCGGATCTTGAGCTCCACCACCAGGGTGAAGCCGGGGCCCGCCACCACGATGTCCGGTCGGCTGGTCGCCCCGGCGATCTGACGGTCCACCAGGGAGCGGTCCAGCGCGGCGGGGCTCCGCGTCAGGTCGCCGCGACCCGCTCGGCGCAGCAGCGCGGCCAGCACGGCCGGGCCGAGGCCGTGCGTGGCCTGCGGGTCCAGCAGGAAGGCGAGGTAGCGCTCGTGTGCGGCCTCCTGCGCCTCCCGGTCCAGCACCCCGAGCGCCGTGGACGGGCCGCTCAGCCACTGCCCGCTCGCCCGCAACCGGGTGAGCTCCGCCGCATGCCGCGCCCAGCGCTGGTCCGCCACCATCGCCACCCCCGCTCCTCGCCCGCCCCGCCCCGGCTCCGGCTCCGGCGAGCCGCTCCAGCCGTACCCGAGTGTCCATCACTCCACCTCCAGCAGTGGGACGTGCCTGCTGCCGTACGAGGTCCGGTCGAGGCCCAGTCCGTAGAGTAGACAGGCCCACTGACGATCCGTCCGCCGATCCGGAGGCCACCATGACGTCCCGTGTCCGCAGCATCACCTTCGACTGCGCCGACCCGTTCGAGATCGCGGGCTTCTGGTCCGCCGTCACCGGGCGGCCGATCCACGACGACAGCACCGAGGACTCGCCCGAGGTCATGCTCGCCGCCCCCGACGGCAGTGAGCTCCCCCACCTGCTCTTCATCGGTGTGCCCGAGGGCAAGAGCGTCAAGAACCGGGTCCACCTCGACCTCCAGCCCGAGGACCGCACCCGCGACGAGGAGGTGGACCGCCTGCTCGGCCTCGGCGCGAAGCTGCTCGCCGACCACCGCCGCACCGACGGCACCGGCTGGGCGCTGCTCTGCGACCCCGAGGGCAACGAGTTCTGCGTGGAGCGCAGCGAGGTGGAGCGGGCGGCAACCGGAGGCTGAACGGCCGGCCTCAGGACTCCCGGTGTGCCCAGAACTCCGGGCTGATCCCCAACTCGCGCAGCCAGCTCAGCTCGCCCCGCTCGATGATCGCGTCACCGTGCTGCCGCAGGAGCTGCAACAGGTCGCTCTCCGGTCCGCCGCCCAGTGCCTGACGGACCGTCGGCAGGTCGGCCGGCGGCACGGTGATCACGTACTCGTACTCCAGCCCCCGGAGGTCCTGCCCCTTGATCCGCAGGGCACCGTCAGCCGTGAGCGTCATCGTGACCCGCACACGCTCCCAGGGGTGGAACCGCACCTCATGCGCCATCGCAGTCATGAGGCGACCCTAGGCCTGCCGGGTCGTCCGCCGGGAGTCGGGCCGTCCCTCACCGGGCCCAGCAGGGGGTGCCGGTACCGCCGGCACCCCCACCCCGCCGCCCCGGCCTCAGAGCTCCTTGCGGAACCCGTCAGCCACCGTGAGGAACAGGTCGTTCGCCGCCACCTCGCCGATCGTCACCCGCACGCCCTCGCCCGGGAACGGGCGGACGATCACGCCGGCCGCCGCGCAGGCGGCCGCGAAGTCCACGGTGCGCTCGCCGAGCCGCAGCCAGACGAAGTTGGCCTGCGAGTCGACCAGCGGCCAGCCCTGCTCGGCCAGCGCGGCGGACACCCGGGTCCGCTCCTCCACCAGGGCCTGCACCCGGACCAGCAGCGCGTCCTCGGCGCGCAGCGAGGCGACCGCCGCGTCCTGGGCGAGCTGGCTGACGCCGAACGGGATCGCGGTCTTGCGCAGAGCGGTGGCGACCGACTCGTGCGCGATCGCGAAGCCGACCCGCAGGCCGGCCAGGCCGTAGGCCTTGGAGAAGGTCCGCAGCACGCAGACGTTGGGGCGCGAGCGGTAGAGCTCGACGCCGTCCGGGACGGCCTCGTCGCGCAGGAACTCCCGGTAGGCCTCGTCGACGACGACCAGGATGTCGCTGGGCACGGCGTCCAGGAACCGCTCCAGCTCGGGGCGGCGGATGGCCGCGCCGGTCGGGTTGTTCGGGTTGCAGACGAAGATCAGCCGGGTCCGCGGGGTGATCGCGGCCAGCATCGCGTCCAGGTCGTGCGCCTCCTCGGCGGTGAGCGGGACCGCGACCGGGGTGGCGCCGGCGACCTGGGTGATGATCGGGTAGGCCTCGAAGGAGCGCCAGGCGAAGATCACCTCGTCGCCGGGGCCGGCGGTGGAGAGCACCAGGGACTGGGCGACGGAGACCGAGCCGGTGCCCACCGCGATGTGCTCGGCCGGCACCTCGAAGCGGCGGGCCAGCTCCTCGGTCAGTTCGGTGGCCGCCATGTCGGGGTAGCGGTTGAACGAGCCGGCGGCGGTGACAGCGGCCTCCAGCACGCCGGGCAGCGGCTCGTAGGGGTTCTCGTTGGAGGACAGCTTGAACGCGTCGGCGCCGGCGGGCTTGCCGGGCTTGTAGGTCGGGATGCCGTCCAGGGTCGGCCGAAGCCGCGGGCCCTGCGCTGCCGTACCGCTCATGGTGGTGCTCTCCTTACTGTCAACGGGTCCCGCCCGGTAGGGCGCGCCCCTCGGACCACTGCGCGCCCCGTTCACGCTCCGGCGCTCGATCGAGCGCTGGTCGCGTACGCGGCATCCTGTCCCCGGTCGGGTGCCCAGAACGATACCGAGCGCGCTCACCCGTGCGGGTGAGATGTCCGGCCGGGTCGGCACTGCGGATCAGCCATTGTCTCTCGTTCCCATGGCACATGTCAGAGGTAATCGGCCGAAATCAGACCCCTGATCCAAGGACCGGAACGCGCAGCCAACGTGAAGAAACGGTTCTTCCGAGCCCTCGGCAGGCGTGGTTCAGCGACGAGCTGACGCACCATACGATCGGTCCGCCATGACAGCAGCAGCCAACCAGAGCGGTCGGCGACCCACCACTTCACGACGTCTGGAACGGGCCGGCATCCGGGATGTGGCAGCAGCCGCCGGAGTGTCGATCACCACCGTCTCCGACGCCCTGAACGGGAAGGGCCGCCTGCCCGACGAAACCCGCAGCCGAGTGCGCGAGGTCGCCGAGCGCCTCGGCTACCGGCCGTCCGCCGCCGCCCGGACGCTGCGCACCGGCCGGTCAGGACTGATCGGACTGACCGTCACCACCTACGGCGAGGAGCCCTTCACCTTCACCGAGTTCGCCTACTTCGCCGAGATGGCCCGGGCCGCCACCAGCGCCGCACTCGGCCGCGGCTACGCCCTGGTGGTGCTGCCGGCCTCCTCCCGGCACGACGTGTGGAGCAACGTCGCGCTGGACGGCACCGTGGTGATCGACCCGGCCGACCAGGACCCGCTGGTCAGCGAGCTCTACCGGTCCGGCGTCCCGGTGGTCAGCGACGGCAAGCCGGGCAACTGCCCGGTCACCGCCTGGGTGGACAACGACCACGAGGCCGCCGTGCTCGGCATCCTGGACCACCTCAGCGAGGCCGGCGCCCGCCGGATCGGCCTGCTCACCGGCACCAGCACCGACACCTACACCCGGCTGTCCACCGACGCCTACCTCGGCTGGTGCGACCGGGTCGGCCAGGAGCCGGTCTACGAGGCCTACCCCGCCCACGACCCGGCCGCCGGCGCGGTCGCCGCCGACCGGCTGCTGGCCCGTCCGGACCGTCCGGACGCCGTCTACGGCCTCTTCGACCCGAACGGCACCGACCTGCTCGCCGCCGCCCGCCGCTACGGCCTGCGGGTCCCCGACGACCTGCTGCTGGTCTGCTGCAGCGAGAGCGACGTGTACGCCGGCACCGAGCCGCCGATCACCACCCTGTCGCTCAAGCCGCGCCGGATCGGCACCACCGTCGTCAACCTGTTGATCGACGCGATCGAGGGGGTCGACTCCGGCACCGGCCTGACCGCCGACACCCCCACCACCGGCGCCCGGCTCTTCCCGCCGCGCTTCCGCACCGCCGGCACCGGACCGCCGCCGGGCACCCTGATGCCCACCGAACTGATCGTCCGGGCCTCCTCGCAACGCCGCAGCCCCCGAACCACCGTCAGCCCGCCACGGGCTCCCGGCGAGGTCTGAGCGAGCTGGAGCTGGAGGTCTAAACCTCCGTTCGGACAGATTGGATACCCACCGGGTGAGGACGACGGGAGAGTGGTCTTCCTATGATGGGCGGATGACACCCGAGGACCGCTTCCCCGGGCCTGAACCGCACCACTCAGGCCCCCACCCGCAGCAGGACCTCGACGTGCTGCCGTACGGCTCGTACTTCGAGCCCAACCCCCCTCAGGAGTACCCGGGTTCAGCCGGCGAGCCGGAGGGCCTGCCCGGCGGCCGGGACGCCACCTACAGCGGGTACGGCGGCGCCCGGTACCTGGAGCAGCACTGGCCGGTGGCCGGCCACGCCACACCGGCGGGCGGCACCCAGCCGCTCTTCCTGGCCCCCCGCAGGCCCCGCCGGTCCACGAAGGCGGCGAGTCCGTCGGCCCCCAGAGCACCCAGACCACGCACGGCACCCTCGGCCCGCACAGCTCGCACGACGACGACCCGCCGACCATCGAGCTCGGCCCGCCGATCACCGAGGACAACCCGTACGCCGCCGGCTACGGTCAGCCGGTCGGCGACCCGGGCCCGGTCGGCCCGCTCTACGTGGTCGGCGACGTACACGGCTACCTGGACGAGCTGCTGCTCGCGCTGCACCAACAGGGCCTGGTCGACGCGGACGGCCACTGGTCGGCCGGCCGCTCCCGGGTCTGGTTCCTCGGCGACTTCACCGACCGCGGCCCCGACGGCATCGGCGTGATCAACCTGGTGATGCAGCTGGCCGCCGAGGCGGCCGCCGCCGGCGGCTACTGCCGGGCCCTGATGGGCAATCACGAACTGCTCTTCCTGGGTGCCCACCGGTACGGCGACGAGCCCGTGCAGTCCACCGCGGGCACCGCCTCGTTCCGTGCCGCCTGGCTGCTCAACGGCGGCCAGCAGCACGACCTGGAGCGGCTGGAGGGCCACCACATCAGCTGGCTCTCCCGGCTGCCCGCGATGGCGCTGGAGGACGGCCACCTGCTGCTGCACTCCGACACCACCGCGTACCTGGAGTTCGGCGACTCGATCGCCGATGTCAACGACGCCGTCCACAAGCTGCTCGCCGACGACGGCGCCGACGAGTGGTGGGACGCGTTCCGCCGCTTCACCAAGCGGTTCGCCTTCCGCGGCGCGGGCGGCCCGATGGCGGCCGGCGAGCTGCTCGCCACCTTCGGCGGCCACCGGGTGGTGCACGGGCACAGCCCGATCCCCTACCTGACCGGCGAGGCCGGATCGGAGAGCGGCGAGCGCCCGTACGTGCCGGGCCCGTACATCTACGCCGACGAACTCGCGGTGGCGATGGACGGCGGGGTCACCATGGAGGGCCGACTGCTGGTGGCCCGGCTGCCGGTGGACTAGGGGCGGTCCGCCCGGTCGACGTTGTCGAACTTCTCAACGTTGTCGACGCCCTGGGACCCGAAGAGCGAGTCCCGGTAGCGCGCGGCCAGTGCCGTGTTGGCCAGGCAGAGCAGCGCGAAGGCCAGGCCCCACGGCCACCCCGCCAGCACGGCCAGGGCCGCCGAGCCGCAGCCGAAGACCGCCGCCTTCACCCCGTACACCCCCGCGCGCGGCAGCTTCACCTTCGCGCGCGGGGCGGCGTAGCGGCCCCAGACCGCGGCGGCCAGCAGCGGTGCACCGAGGCCGAGCAGCAGGTGGACCAGCAGGCCGCCGCCAGTGCTCCACCCCCACCAGGCCAGGAACCCCAGCGCGGCGAGTTCGATCAGGAAAGCCAGACCCTCGTTCGCGTAACGCACTCCCCGTGGCAGCATGCCCGGCACCCTACGGGAAATCCCCTTGTCTCCGGCAGGCGGGGCACGCACCATGACGGCATGTCAGACCTCCTCGCCCGGGTCACCGCGCTCCGCTCCTCCTTCGCCCGCCGCCAGTCGGCACGGACCGTGGAGGTCACCGGGGGTGTGGCGGTCGGCAACCCTGACTTCCCGGCCTCCCAGGAGCACAACCAACTGCTGGTGGAATCACCGGCGACGGCTCCCGCCGAGCTGCCCGCCCTCGCGGAATCGGGCCTGGGCCCGCGCCGCCAGTACCGGATCACGGTGCTGGACGAGGCCGTGGGCAGCGCCTGCGCACCGGCCCTGCTGGCCGCCGGGTACGCGCAGGACACCGAACTCGTGATGGCCAGGTCCACCCGGGGCGCCAGGCTGCCCGAACCGGCCGCGCAGCCCGTCGGCCTGCCCGAGCTGCGGCCGGCGCTGGCGGCCCAGAACCTGGTGTGGCTGCCCGGCGAGCAGCAGGCCGAGCTGCGGCGCCAGCTCGTCGACCGCCGCGCGGTCCGGCGTTGGGGCGCCGACAAGGTGCTCTTCCTGGCGGTCCGCACGAGGGACGGCAGCGTCGCCGCCTGGGCCGACCTCTACCTCTGGCCCCGCGAGGGGATCGCGCAGCTGGAGGACCTGGCCACCGCCGATGCCCACACCCGGCAGGGCCACGGCGACACGCTGCTCGCCACCGCGCTGGCGCTGGCCGCCGGGGCGGGCTGCCCCGACCTCTTCCTGATCGCCGATGCCGAGGACTGGCCGAAGGACTGGTACGCCCGCCGCGGCTTCGAGGTGATCGGGCGCAACCACAGCTTCCTCGGCTCCCCCGAGCGCTAGACCGCTCAAGCGCGGGTCCGCTCAAGCGCCGGTCCGCTCAAGCACTGGAACCGGAGAGGTCCGGCAGCTCCTGGGCGAAGTGGAAGGCCACGATCGACATCCGCCGCCCGTGGAAGAAGCGGTGCGCGCCGTGGTTGGAGACCCCCGAGTCCAGCTCGATCCGCACGCAGCCGGCCTGCCGGGCCCGCAGGTCCAGCTCCACCACCAGGCGTTCGCCGACCCCGGCGGAGCGCGCCTCGGGGTCCGTCACCAGGTCGTCGACCAGCAGCAGCCGTCCCCGGCTGGTCGCCAGCACCCGGTGCGCTGCCACCCCCAGGCAGCGCCAACGCTGGTCGTAGGC
This sequence comes from Kitasatospora azatica KCTC 9699, assembly GCF_000744785.1. Lineage (NCBI taxonomy): Bacteria > Bacillati > Actinomycetota > Actinomycetes > Kitasatosporales > Streptomycetaceae > Kitasatospora > Kitasatospora azatica. Next base: position 2,561,802 of record NZ_JQMO01000003.1, read on the forward strand.
GGCGGTGAAGACCAGGCCCTGGGCGTGCGCCTCGGCCGCGAAGGTGGTGAACTGCGCGCGGGTGAGCCCCGGGCGCAGGTGCCGGATCAGCGGGGCGACGTCGCGCTCCATCTCCATCTGGTCCGGCGTCACATCACAGATGATCAGCTCCATGGCCGCCAAGCCTACGCACCCGCCGCGGTACCACTTTCGGCTCGTGTCAGGGACACCTAAGGAGAGCGGGGGCCGTCTGAGGGGGTGACGGGCCCTACCGTGAGTGGACCCTCGTAGCGCCCACCCACCCAGCCGCCTCCCCCGCAGGAGGGCCCGCGATGAGCCAACCCCCCGGCCGGATCGCCGTAGTTGCCGGTGTCGGCAACGACATCGGCCTGGCAACCGCCCGCAAACTCAGCCGCCACGGCTACCGGATCGCCGTGGTCGACCGGAAGGAATCCCTCTGTTACCGCGCCCTGGAGGCGGTCAGCGCCGACGGCGGTGAGGCCCAGGCCTTCACCGCCGACGTCCGGCTGCTCCATGAGGCCGAGGCCGTGATCACCCGGATAGCCGAAGACCTCGGCGAACCCTCGGTCCTGGTCAACAACACCTCCCAGCTGCCGGAGTTCGCGCCCAGCTCGCTGTCCGGGACGGCGGCCGACTGGGACAGCCAGCTCCGCTCGGACCTGCGCGCGCCCTACCTGCTCAGCAACGCCGCCCGGCGCCACCTGACCGCCCAGGGCTGGGGGCGGATCATCACCGTGGCCCGGCCGCTGGTCAACGGCGAGGGTCGGGACCTGGCCGCCGTCGCCGCCGTGGACGGGGTGCGCGGCCTGACCAAGGCGCTGGCGGTGGAGCTGGGACCGCACGGCGTCACGGTCAACGCCGTGCTGCCCGGACTGATCGCCACCGAACAGGCCCGCACCGCCGCCGACCTGGCCGGTACCGGCTTCGAGGAGGCCCACAAGGCCGCCCTGGACCTGATCCCGGCCGGACGGCCCGGCACCCCGGAGGAGGTCGCCGAGGCCATCTGGTTCTTCGCCTCGGACGGCGCCGACTTCGTCAACGGGCAGGTGCTGCACGTGGCGGGCGGGCCGGTCTGACCGCCACGAAGCCGGCGGCGAGAGGGCCGACGGCGAGCAGGGCTAGCGGCGCCCGTACCCCGGCACGCCGCGCCCGCCGGCCGGGTCGATCAGCTCCAGCTCCACCGCCTTGTTCACCGCGTCGATCCGCGAGACGGCGTCCAACTTGCCGAAGATGTTCCGCAGATGGCGCTTCACGGTGCCCTCGGTGATGCCCAGCCGACCGGCGATCTGACGGTTGCTCAGGGCCTGCGCCGTCCAGCGCAGCACCTCCACCTCGCGGCCGGAGAGCCCGCCGTTCTGCTCCCCCGACTCGGCGGCGGCCGCCCGCTGCAAGGCCTCCGGGCTGACCGAGACGGTGACCGTGCGGCGCCCGTTCTCCTCGCGCTGGCGGATGGTGGAGACCAGGGTCTCCCGGCTGACGCTCTTGTGCAGGTAGCCGCGCACCCCGAGGGCCAGCAGCTCCTGCACCAGGCGCTGGCCGTCGTCCATGCTCAGCACGATGATCCGGATCTCCGGGTCGCGCTCCAGGATCCGGCTGACCGTCACCGGCGGATCGTTCTCCGGCATCTCGATGTCCAGCAGCACCACGTCGGGGCGGTACTGCTGGGCCATCCGGATCGCCTCGGTCCCGGTGCCGGCCTGCGCCACCACCTCGAAGCCCGGCTCGGTCACCAGCAGGTCGCAGAGCGCCCCACGCAGCAGCGTGTGGTCGTCCGCGACCAGGATCCGCACCGGCTCGGCCTGTTCCCACTCCTCGGTCATGCCCCCGCCTGCCCGTCAATCGGAATCCAGATCAGCACCTGGGTTCCCTGCCCGGGCGCCGAGTTGATGTGCAGCGTGCCGCCGAGCAGCTGGACCCGCTCGCGCATGCCGTCCAGCCCGTTGGAGGTGCCCTCGGCCCGGACCGCGGCCGGATCGAACCCCCGTCCGTCGTCCAGCACTTCGGCCTGCACCTCGTGCGGTGCGATGTCGATGTGCACCACGATGTTGCCGGCCCGCGCATGGCTCAGCGCATTGCGCAGGCACTCGCGGACCATGATGAACAGCTCCTCGGATATCTGACTGGGCACCCAGTCCTCGGAGCCCTTGACCCAGATCTGCACCGCGCCGCCGACCTCCGACATCGAGGCGGCGAAGCCCTTGAGCGCCATCTCCAGCGAGCCGGAGACATTGGACTGCCGCAGCTCGGTGACCAGTTGCCGGGTGGTGTCCATGGCCTCGAGGACGGCCGCCTTGGCCGCCTTGACGTGCGGCGAGAGGTCCGAGCCGGCCCGCAGCTCGTGCAGTTCCAGCTGACGCATCGCCAGGCTCAGCGAGTTGCCCAGCTGGTCGTGGATCTCCCGGGCCAGTTTGCGCCGGCCCAGGTCGTGCAGCTCCTGCACCCGGCTGAGCAGGAAGGTGTCGTAGCCGACCGAGCCGATCGCCAGCCGCCGGCTGACCCCCTCCTGCAGCGAGCGGACGGCCGCCGTGTAGTTGCCGCCGCAGTGCCCGCAGCGGGTGGCGGCGGCCGCCAGTTCCTCGGCCCAGCGCTCCGGCGCGCTGCAGTGCTCGCACACCCGGTCGTGCTGCGGCGGGGCCTGCGTGTCGGCCTGCGCGGCGTGCGCCGCGTGCGCCGTGTGCGGCGCCTCGTGGTTGGCGGCGGCGTGGTTGGGGACGGCATGGTTGGCGGCGTGGTTGCCGGCCACCGCCCGCGCCAGCGCGGCGAGCACGATGTCCAGCAGCAGCATGCCGGCCCGGATCGAGTGGGTCAGGTGCAGACCCTGCCGGATCCGCTCGCCACCCAGGTTCACCACCTCGGCGATCTCGGTACCGGTCACCGTGGCCTTGCCCTCGGCCAGGCTCACCGCACAGTCCATCAGGATCCGGCGGGCCTGCACCACGCACTGCTCCCAGGCCTCGGGATCGGCCACCAGCGGGCTGTTGATGGCCCGCAGCCCCTCCTGGTAGCTGGCCAGCACCTCCGGCTCCTGGCTGAGCAGCCGCTGCGCCGCGCCCTCCTCGCCGTCCATCCTGGTCAGCACGGCCACCGGCTCGGGCAGTGTCCGATGCCCCTTGCGGCCGGTCCGGTCCACCGGCCTGAACGGCAGCACCGATCCCATGTCCTCGACGTTCACTGGCCACCCCTTCCCCCGAGGCCCCTGCGCGGACGCGGTCACTTCGGCGGCCGCCGGTCCCTCAGCCTATGGCGGGACCGTAGGGTTGACGCCAGCGATCGCGCCGACTGATCCGTAGGGTCGGACCCCGCCCGGCGCACTGTGCGAGGTCCCCGCGCGCACTGTCCCGGATCGGCACCGGAAAGCGGGCCCAGCCGGCCTGAGCCCCGGTCGGGATCCGGGCCGAGCCCGGTCAGGCTCCGGGCCGAGCCCGGTTGGGCCCTAGGCTGGGCCGCATGGCCATTCCACCGTTCATCGCCGAACTGCGCGCGCTCGTCGGCACCCGTCCGCTCTGGCTCTCCGCCGCCTGCGCGGTGGTGCTGGACGAGCAGGACCGGGTGCTGCTCGGCCGCCGCGCCGACACCGGCGCCTGGGCACTGATCGGCGGCATCATCGACCCGGGCGAGCAGCCCGCCGACACCGCCGTGCGCGAGTGCTACGAGGAGGCCGGGGTTCGGGTGCTGCCGGAGCTGCTCACCTCGGTCACCGTCTCGCCGCCGATCACCTACGCCAACGGCGACCGGACGCAGTACCTCGAACTCACCTTCCGTTGCCGGGCGGTGGGCGGCGAGGCCCGGGTGAACGACGACGAGTCGCTGGAGGTGGCCTGGTTCACCCAGGACGCACTGCCGGAGCTGGACGCGTCCAACCGGGAACGCCTGAGGCTGGCGCTGGCGTGCAAGGGGGAGACGGCCTATATCTTCACCGCACCTGAACTGCATGATTGACGGATCGTCATATCACTTGACTAGAGTACGACTTCATTATGAAGCAGGTACACAAGTCGCCGCTCCAGTCCGCCGGCAGCCTGGCCCACGACGCCGATGACTGCCTCTACGACCCCAACATCCGCAGCGTCATGGCCGAGTTCACCCTCGGCGACGAAACCCTCGACCTGGAGGCCGCCAGCGCTGTCCGCACCGCCTACCACGCCGTCGAACGCCTGCGCAGCCGCGGCGCCCAGGGGCGCGGACTCAGCTCCGGCGCCCTCGACATCCTGATCCGGCTCAACGCCACCACCGGCGAGGCGCTCAGCATCGGCGACCTGGCCCGCGCGGCCGGCGTCACCTCACGCAACATCACCGGCCTGGTGGACACCCTAGAACGGGAGGGCCTGGTCGAACGGGTCGCCGACCCGAACGACCGGCGCTCCGTCCTCACCCGCATCACGCTGGCCGGCCGCAGCCGGCTCGACACCTTCCGCCAGCCGAGCCAGCGCGCCATGGCCGCCGTCTTCCAGGGCTTCACCCCCGAGGACCTGACCCAGCTGCGCCACCTCTGCCTGCGCCTGGTGGAGAACCAGCAGCGGATCGAGTACTACCTCGAGCAGACCGAGGACGCACTCTCCTGAGCCCTGCGGGCACTGCTGGTCAGCTACTGATCAGGCCTGCGGCTGGTCCGCCGGAGCCGGCTGCGCCTGCGGAGCCTGAACCTGCTGGGCCTGCACCTGCTGGACCTGCGGGGCCTGCACCTGCGGCGGCACGGGCTGCTGGTACGGGTTCGGCTGCTGCTGGTAGGGGGTCGGCTGGCCCGGCTGGAACTGGATCGGCTGCTGCTTCGCCTTCTTCGCGGAGAGCGAGCGGACGAACTGGACGATCATCACCACGGGCAGGATGAACGCCTTGAAGAAGAAGATGACCGTGCCGCCCTGGAAGATGAACGCCAGGTAGAACCCGTACCCGATGAAGCCGACACCCGCGACACCGTTGAACGCCCGCCAACCGGCGCTCAGCCCGCTGGAGTTGATCAGCGCGATGCCGATCATCGCAAGACCGCTGACGAACAGCAGCACCACGTACCACGCGAGAAGCGGATCGGCACTGAAGTCAAGGTTCACTAAGACTCACCCGTAAGGTTCACATAAACATCCGATAGGACCGACCGCGCACAGTACTGGATCACGCCGCTCGGCGTCTCCATGATTCGCTGACGAACCTTCACCGCCCCGCGAGCAGCGCCCCCGCGTCCGTCACGGCCCGCACGAACTCGCGTACCCGCGCCGTGGAGTTGCTCTCCAGCCAGATCGGTCCCCGCTCGATCGGCGGCACGTCGCGGATCGGCACGTACGCGAGGTCCGGGCGCGGGTAGTACCGCCGGCAGTGCGCCCCGACCGGGAGGACGCCCCGGCCCAGCGCGACCAGCGAGAGCATCTCGGAGAAGGTGTTGCCAGCCGGCCCCTGCGGAACGGGGCGGCCCGACGGGGTCCGGTCCGGGGTGCGGTCGCGCTTGAACGATTCGGAGGTGACCGCCGGGTACTGCACCACCGGGTAGTCCGCGAGGACTTCGATGGAGACCGAGTCCGCACCGGCCAGCGGGTGCCCGGCGGCCACGGCCAGCACCCGGTCCTCCGACATCACCGCCGGCCCGGTGGCCATGCCCTCGAAGGGGTACGAGGCGATCAGCACGTCCACGGAGCCGTCGAGCAGGCTCGTCCGGGTGTCGGCCAGTTGGGCTTCGCGGACATCGACCCGGCAGTCGGGGTGCCGCTCGGTGAACAGGCTGACGGCCCTGAGCAGGACCGGTGCGGTCCACTCGCCGAGGAACGCGACCCGCAACTCGCCGGTGACACCACGCCCGGCCTCGACCGCCCGGTGGATCGCCTCGGCGAACCGGGCCACCAGCGGTGCCAGGTCCTCGGCCAGTCGGCGCCCGATCGGGGTGAGCTCGACGACGCGACTGGTACGTTCGAACAACGGGGCGCCGACGGCACGTTCCAGCTTCTTGACCACCTGGCTGACCCGCCCGGTGCTGACCCGCAGCCGCTCGGCGGTACGGCCGAAGTGCAGTTCCTCGGCGAGCGCCAGGAAGGTCTCGATCTCATGCCGTTCCCACATGCCCGCCCCCACCGTTGAATCTGGCTCAACGATCGTAGTCAGTTCGCGCCTTGATGGCCGCTCGCGCCCGGTGGATCGTGGAAGACGTCACCCTCGCCCCACAGGAACCGGAATCCACCATGCGCGTCAAGGCCTTCGACCACCTCGTGCTCAACGTCCAGGACGTCGAGCGCGCACTGGACTTCTACACCGGGCCGCTCGGCCTGGAGCCCGTCCGGGTCACCGAGTGGCGGGCCGGCAAGGCCCCCTTCCCCTCGGTGCGGATCAGCCCCGAGACCATCATCGACCTGGTCGGCCGGCCCCGTGGCGAGTCCAACGTCGACCACCTCTGCCTCGTCGTCGACCCCCTGGACTGGCAGCAGGTCATCGACTCGGACGTCTTCACCGTCCTCGAGGGCCCGGTCCCCCGCTACGGCGCCCGCGGCACCGCCACCTCCGTCTACGTGCAGGACCCGGACGGCAACACCATCGAACTGCGCTGGTACCCGCAGGACGCCGAGAACTGAGTCAGGACCGGTGGGCGGACGTCCAGCCCTGGCGGTGGAGGCGTTCGAACCCGTCCAGCAGGAGATCGAGGGCGAACTCGAACTCGAACTGGTCGTCGCAGCCCTGGCCCACGACCGATGCGTCGTCGTGGGACCGGGCCAGGACGATCTCGACGATGTGCGGATACCTGGCGGCCATCGCGCGCAGCTCGCCCGCCCGCAGCTCCGGATCGACGCTCGGCCCGGCGCTCGACTCGGCGCTCGGCCCGGTGTTGAACAGTTCCTGGGTGAATCCCCACACGCGACTGCCCAGCGCGTGCATCGCGTGGTGGGTGAGGTCGGCGGAGAGACCGCCGGCACGGAACATGCCGATCACCGAGTTCAGGTAGTCCAGCACGCCGGGCGTGGGGTTGGTGCGTGACTCGATGACGCGCGAGGCCCAGGGGTGGCGCAGCAGCGCCCGTCGGGCCGACAGGATGCGTTGGCGGATCGCGCGCCGCCACTCGGCGTCGCCGGCCGGAGGGTCGATCTCGCCGACGATGACGTCCACCATGCCGTCGAGGAGTTCTTCCTTGTTGGCCACGTGCTTGTAGAGCGCCATCGGCACGACGTGCAGCTCCTGGGCGAGGCTGCGCATGCTCAGCGCCTCGATGCCGGCGTGGTCGGCGAGCGCGACGGCGGCCCGCAGCACCCGGTCCCTGCTGAGCGGGGTCCGACGCGCGGCGTCTGTCTGCTGGCCCATCCGAAGCTCCTCCCTTGACGGGTGTACCCCGTACACCTTAGCGTTTGGGCCCGCAGGTGTACGCCGTACACCTGCGGGCCCACATCAACGAAGGAGTCCCGGTGGCCTCACCGAGAAGGCTCGCGACAGCGGCGGGCGTGTGCTACCTCGTCACCCACGTCACCTCGATCGGCGGGCTCGTCCTGTACGGCCCGGTGCTGAACAGCCCCGACTTCGTCCTCGGCTCCGGCCCGGACACCCGGGTGCTGCTGGGCGCCCTGTTCGAGGTGCTCCTCGCCCTGAGCATCGTCGGCACCGCGGTCACGCTGTACCCCGTCACCAGGCGCCACAACGAGGGCCTCGCCATCGGCTACGTCGCCCTTCGCACACTGGAGGCCGCCGTCATCACGGTCGGCATCGTCAGCCTGCTCGCAGTGGTGACGCTGCGCCAACACCCGTCGGCGGGAACGGACACCGCCTCCCTCACCACCGTCGCCAAGGCCCTGGTCGCCGTCCACGACTGGACGTTCCTGCTCGGCCCCAACTTCATCTGCGGCGCCAACACCACCGTGCTGGCCTACCTGCTCCACCGCTCCGGCCTGGTCCCCCGGCTCATCCCCCTACTGGGCCTGCTCGGCGGCACCCTGATCTTCGCCTCGGCCACCGCCGTCCTGCTCGGCCTCTACAAGCAGCTCTCCGTCTGGGGCTCACTCACCGCAATCCCGGTGTTCGCCTGGGAACTGGCACTGGCCATCTGGCTCGTCACCAAGGGCTTCAAGCCAGTTGCCCCTGCGGCAGACCCGGTCGCCCAGCCGGCCGCGGGCCATCTCGTGGGCTAGGGACAGATCAGCTCGGTGGTCGGAAACCAGGTCCGGTAACGCGACGGCCAGGAACCCACAACCGCTCCCAGCCCGCCCTGAGGGCAGGAGCGCGAATCCATCCCTCACACCCCCGTGCCGGGAAGCCCCCTCCTGCCTCCCGGACCGGCCGAGTCACGCGGTGGAACCAGGAGCAGGACGGTGCTCCTGGCTCCACCGCACGGTGTGGACTGCTCAGTCCGCCAGCGGCAGGTAGACCCGGTTGCCGCGCTCGGCGAACTCGGCCGACTTCTCGGCCATGCCGGCCAGTGCCTCGGCGTCGAACTCGGTGTTGACGGCGGTGGAGCCGTCGCCGTGTTCGTCGCGGATCTTCTGACTGATCTTCATCGAACAGAACTTCATCAAAGCCAGAATGAGCTAGTCTGCTGGCTGAAGTTCTCACGAGGAGGGGGCGGCCCACAGATGGCAGCGCGTGAAGAGGTCATCAGCAAGCTCAGGGGTGTGCCGGCGGACCTGCCGCCACTCACCGAAGTGCTGGCCATGCTCGAAGCCAACCCCGGCATGAAGTGCGTGACCTGCTACGCGCGCATCTCCGACGACGCCCGCGCCAAGGACGCTCACGGTATCGAGGACCAGCACCGCGAACTCTCCGACAAGGCCCGTGAGTTCGGTTGGCTGATGGTCTACCGCTACACGGACAACGACAAGAGCGCCAGCAAGGAGAACGTCATCCGTGACGACTTCGAGCGGATGCTCGTGGACCTTGCGGCTGGGAAGACCCCTGAGGGCTACCCGGTTCATGGCGTGATGGCGGTGAACGACGACCGGCTGTACCGGCGGCCAGGTGACTGGGAGCGGTATCTCCGCGCGTTCACCTCGCACGAGGGACGGGTGTACTGGGACTCCAACGGGCTCCAGGACCTCTATGCCGAAGGCTTCGAGATCAAGGGCCTTGTTGGCGTTGCGATGTCGCTCGCGGAGACCAGGAAGAAGCAGCGCCGGGCGCGAGCCAGCCACCGCAACCGCGCGATTCGCGGGCAGTCCGTCTCAGCCTGGCGGCCGTTCGGTTGGGAGGACGACAAGATCACTCTCCGGCCGGTCGAAGCGGAGGCGATTCGCAAGGCTGTGCACGACGTGATCGCTGGCGCGTCCATCTCCGAGGTCACCGGGCAGTGGAAGGAAGCCGAGTACCTCACCGCTCGGGGCAACCTCTTCCAGTACCAGAGCGTCAAGCAGGTACTCATGAACGCCCGGCTCTGCGGATACCGCGAGGTGAGCGGCGAGTTGGTGCGTGATGGCGACGATCAGCCCATCGTCGGCGAGTGGGAGGCGATCATCACGCCGAAGGAGTGGTTCGGCGTGGTCGCGGCCATTCGCGCTCGCGGGCGGGGCGGCCAGCCCGGCGGGAAGCTCGTTCACAAGTACCTGCTGACCGGCATCCTCCGCTGTGGCAACACCCTGGAGGACGGCACCAAGTGCAACCACTCGATGAAGGGCCAGAAGGCCAACGAGTGGGTGAAGTACGAACACGGGTACTTCTGCAAGAAGACCGTGGACGGCGGCTGCAACGGGACCTACAAGCGCGGGGACGAGACTGACAAGCACATCACCAAGCTCGTCCTGGCGAAGTTGAGGGCCGATGCCGCAGCGGCAGTGAAGGACGTGCCGGACTGGGGTCGGGAAGAGGAGCTAGAGGCCGCGCTGCGGCGTCGGGCCACTCTCGAACAACGGTGGAACGCCGGAGAGATTGATGACGAGCAGTTCTTCCGGAATCTCCCAGCGGTCGAGAAGACCATCAAGGAGCTGCGAGCCGATCAAGCGAAGAACATCGCGGCGAAGGCCGCCGCCGAGGAGGCGACGGCCGACGTCGACAGGGAGTGGAAGTCCAAGACCATCCGGCAGAAGCGGGAGCTGATCAAGAAGGCTCTGCACGCGATCATCGCGCTGCCGGGCGGTATGGGGAACAAGCCCTTCGATGTGGAACAGCTCATCCCTGTGTGGAAGTCCGCCGAGTCAGCTGCACTCCCAGAATGAGGCCCATGTCCCGAAGCTGGTCGTCCGAGAAGCGCGGGGCCGTCGCCAAGTGCTTCTCGATCCAGCGATCCACAGCCGCATCGGGGCAGAGCCGGGAGGACGCGAAGGAGGGGCCTTCGGTCAGTGGTGTCACTTCAAGTCCCCCTCTCGCTTACGGCGTTGTGTGGCTTGGCGGTTGTCGCGGACGGTTTGGGCGAGGATTTCCTCACCGGGGCTGTAGCCGGTGGCGAGGTATCGCCAGTCGGAGACAACGAGGGTGGTGGCGGGGTCGAGGGGCGGGTGTCCTGCGCGGATACAGGCCCGTTCGGTCTGCCAGGTGCGGCGGGCCCCGCGTACCGCGGGCCGAGATGAGGAGAGCCCAGACATGACGATCGAAGACGTGATCAAGGAAGCCGCCGCCCGGGGTGTCACGGGGCTTCCGGAGCCTTCCCGGCTCACTCACGTACGGGTGTGGCCGACCGCCTCACAGTGGGTCGGCGAGGTCGGCGAGCCTCCCCACAACGAGACCGTGGGCGAGGGCATGTTCGACACCAAGGACGACGCCCAGGAAGCCGCGTTGAAGGCTGTCGCCGAGGGCCGGTCCAAGCTGCTCGCCGTACTGCCGGCGGATCTGGCCGAGACGGCCGAAGAGTGGCCAGCGCCGGTCGTGAGCGCCTGGGACGCCTGAGAACGCACGGGCGGCCGTACCGGGATCGTGAGTTACCCGGTACGGCCGCCCGTTGGCTGCAAGCCCGAAGCCAGCACATTGGGTGCTACAGATAGTCGAAGTAGCGGATCCACCAGTCGCAGGGGCGTCCTTCCCCGTAGTACGAGAGCAGTGGCGCGCTCACCCCGTTGTATGGACGTGTGAGCAACCGCTCCGGGAGCACCACGTAGCCCAACTCGATGAGTGCTCTCTCCACCGCCGCCAGGTCATCCGCGTGCAGCGCGGCTTCCTCAACCGCCTCGGTGGTGTCGAGGTAAACGCCGGGGTTTTCGGCTGCGACTACCGCCATCAACCCGAAGTTGCTCACCGAGACGACGATCCCTTCCCCGATCTTGGTCGCCGCCGCCGGCACCTCCACCCGCGCGTGAAGACTGGCGTCCTGCACACTCCGGTCAGCCATGCACCGGGTGGCGAAGGCGGTGTCCAACCTGTCCACCAGGCAATCGAAGAGGGCCCGAGTCTCGGTGTGGTTGTAGCCAGGTGGACACTCCAACGATTCCGGATCGTCGACTCGATGGAGCAGAGAAATCAGCTCCGCGTCGGTGTGCAGCATCCACCCATGATGGCGCAGCGATCAGATGCCGTCCGGCTACAGTTCAGGCAGGCGGTCGCCATGCCCGGGGGACCTTCCCTCCTCCAGCCAGTAGAGGTAGATCCTCAGGTCCGTTGCGAGGCTCCCAGTCATGTAGGACTCGTAGTCCTGGACCGCGGCAGCTACGCCTTGGCCTGCCCTGGCGTCGCTGTCATCCCATTCGCTCATTCCGTCGGACAGGTACTGCACAATCCGCCCACGGTCGCGCCACCACTCCCGAACCGCTCTCGGCGTCCAGTGCGCATCACCATCACAGCCGTAGCCGAGGAACGGGTCGCACTCAGCTGCTTCGACCAACTGGGCGGTCTCTGCAGGCGTCCGGGGCTGGCGGTAGACGTACTCGGACAAGTACTCACCACCGTAGAGAACATGCCGAGGCGCAGAAAGCCGACCTGTCCAGCACGTGTCAGTCTCGCCACCGTAAAAGGGCCCTGGCACGTTGAGCCAGAGGCGGTCCTCCCAACGGCCTCGGAACGCGTCGCGGTCCTTGCCAAGGCCCGCCGTGGGGTCGAAGTAGAGGGTCACCGTCCGAGCATAGGACGACCCTTTGGCGCGCTGGTGTGGATCCGGACGACGACGAAGCACCGCCCCGAGGGTGATCGGGGCGGCGCTTCGTCCGGAGGTCAGTCCGCCAGCGGGAGGTAGACCCGGTTGCCGTGCTCCGCGAACTCCTCGGACTTGGCCTGCATGCCCGCCAGGGCATCGGCGTCGTACTCGGTGTTCACGGCCTTGTCGCCGTACAGCTCTGTGATGCTTTTACTAATCTTCATCGAGCAGAACTTCGGCCCGCACATCGAGCAGAAGTGGGCCGTCTTCGCGGGCTCGGCCGGGAGGGTCTCGTCGTGGAAGGCGCGGGCCGTCTCCGGGTCGAGGGCCAGGTTGAACTGGTCCTCCCAGCGGAACTCGAAGCGGGCGTCGGAGAGGGCGTCGTCCCAGTCGCGGGCGCCGGGGTGGCCCTTGGCGAGGTCGGCGGCGTGGGCGGCGATCTTGTAGGTGATCACGCCGGTCTTGACGTCGTCGCGGTTGGGCAGGCCCAGGTGCTCCTTGGGCGTGACGTAGCAGAGCATCGCGGTACCCCACCAGGCGATCATCGCGGCGCCGATGCCGGAGGTGATGTGGTCGTAGCCGGGCGCGACGTCGGTGGTGAGGGGGCCCAGGGTGTAGAAGGGGGCCTCGTCGCAGATCTCCTTCTGGAGATCCATGTTCTCCTTGATCTTGTTCATCGCGACGTGGCCGGGGCCCTCGATCATCACCTGGACGTCGCGCTCGCGGGCGATCCGGCCGAGCTCGCCGAGGGTCTGCAGTTCGGCGAACTGGGCCTCGTCGTTGGCGTCGGCGGTGGAGCCGGGGCGCAGGCCGTCACCGAGCGAGAAGGTGACGTCGTAGGCGCGCAGGATGTCGCAGAGTTCCTCGAAGTTGGTGTAGAGGAAGTTCTCCTGGTGGTGCGCCAGGCACCAGGCGGCCATGATCGAGCCGCCGCGCGAGACGATGCCGGTCTTGCGACGGGCCGTCAGCGGGACGTACCGGAGCAGCACGCCGGCGTGCACGGTCATGTAGTCGACGCCCTGCTCGCACTGCTCGATGACGGTGTCGCGGTAGACCTCCCAGCTGAGCTCCTCGGCCTTGCCGTCGACCTTCTCCAGCGCCTGGTAGAGCGGGACGGTGCCGATCGGGACGGGGGAGTTGCGCAGGATCCACTCGCGGGTGGTGTGGATGTTGCGGCCGGTGGAGAGGTCCATGACCGTGTCGGCGCCCCAGCGGGTGGCCCAGGTCATCTTCTCCACCTCCTCCTCGATGGAGGAGGTCACCGCGCTGTTGCCGATGTTGGCGTTGATCTTGACCAGGAAGTTGGTGCCGATGATGGCCGGCTCCACCTCCGGGTGGTTGACGTTCAGCGGGATGACGGCGCGGCCACGCGCGACCTCGTCCCGCACGAACTCCGGTGCCATGCCCTCGCGCAGGGCGATGAACTCCATCTCCGGCGTGATGACGCCCTGCTTGGCGTAGGCCAGCTGGGTCACCGCGACACCGTCGCGGGCGCGCAGCGGGCGGCGCGGACGGCCGGGGAAGACGGCGTCCAGGTTGCGCAGGTTGCCGCCGCGCGGGGCGGTGTGCTTGATCCCGTCGTCCTCGGGGCGGGCCTCGCGGCCGTCGTACTCCTCGACGTCGCCGCGCTGGCGGATCCACGGGTCGCGCAGGGCGGGCAGGCCGCGCCGCACGTCGGGCTCGTAGGCGGCGTCGGTGTACGGGCCGGAGGTGTCGTACAGCGGGACGGTCTTGCCGTTGGTGAGCTGCACCTCGCGGTAGGGGACCCGCAGGTCGGGGCGGGATCCCTCGCGGTAGGCCTTGCGCCAGGCCGGGGTCGGATATCCGGTGGTGGCCGAGGAGGTGGTGGCGGAGGCCTCGGCCGTGCCCGGACGTGCGTCATCAAACGTGGTCATCTGACCTTCTACTCCCTACGCCGGCATTATCCGGTCCAGGTTCCTGCGGTCGGCGCAGCGGTTGGCACGTCCGTCGACGTGCTGTTCAGCGCCCTCTCAGCCCGGTGCTCCGAGCTCCCGTTCGGCAGGCGGATGTGCCTGCCCAAAGACGTGAACACGGTAGCCGCAGCTCCCGCCGCGGTCCAGTAGGGGTCCATGGGCCGGGCGCTGGGGCAGACTGTTGAGGAGTCCGCGGCCGAGTGGCCGGCGAAGGGGGAGCACGATGGTCGGCTACACGGGACGGGTGACCGGGAGGATCGGCGCCGGGCTGGTCGGCGAGGTGATGGTGCACGTGCCGGAGCGGGTCGGGAGCGAGGCGTTCCTCGCCTACCTCGCGGTGCCGGGCGAGAGCCTGCCGGTCGGTACCCAGGTCGTGGTGGTCGAGTACCAGCCGCCGCGCACGGTCTACGTGGCGCCGGTGAACCTCTGAACACTGCGTCAGGTCGCGCTCTCGTCCCGGTCCTGTCGCAGTGGGTGCGACACGCGGGTGCCGGACTTCCCTTGTGATCCAAACAGGCGCAGAATCCCTGTCGCCACCGCGTTCCGCGCAATCCTGCACATCCGAGCGCAGCCACGGGACCGGTGTGCCCTGAAGGGGGAACGGCCGATGTTGATCGGCACCATCGCGGGTATCGCCGCGGCAGCAGTCCTCGTCATCATCGTGATCTTCAAGCTCTGCTGGCGGGTCGCGGAGCCGAACGAGGCACTGATCATCTCTGGTTCCAAGCACCGCACCGAAGGCCTCGGGGAGGGCCTCGGATTCCGCGTGGTCACCGGGCGGGGCACGCTGGTGACGCCGGGCGTCCAGGTGGTCCGCAAGCTCTCGCTGGACCTCAACGAGTCCGAGCTGGACGTCGAGTGCGTGACCTCGCAGGGGATCCCGGTGCAGGTCAAGGGCGTGGTGATCTTCAAGGTGGGTGACGACGCGGTGTCGATCGCCAACGCCGCCCGCCGCTTCCTGGACCAGCAGAAGTACATGAGCCAGCGGGTCCACAACGTCTTCGCCGGACACCTGCGTTCGATCGTCGGCGGGCTGACCGTCGAGGAGATGATCCGTGACCGCGAGCGGCTGACCGGGGAGACCCGGGCCGCCTCCGGCACCGAGATGGAGAAGCTCGGTCTGATCATCGACTCGCTGCAGATCCAGGAGATCCTGGACCCGACCGGCTACATCACCAACCTGGCGGCCCCGCACGCCGCCCGGGTCCAGCGCGACGCGCGCATCGCGGCGGCCGCGGCCGACCGCGAGGCCACCGAGGCCGAGCAGGAGGCCTTCGCCCGCAAGGCCGAGGCCACCCGCAACTCCGGTATCCAGCAGGCCGGTTACCAGGCCGAGATGGACACTGCGGCGGCCCGCGCACTGCAGGCCGGGCCGCTGGCCCAGGCGGCCGCCCGGCAGGAGGTCGTGGTCCAGGAGACCAAGGTCGCCGAGCTGGAGGCGCACCGCAAGGAGCAGCAGCTGCAGGTGGACGTCCGCAAGCCGGCCGACGCCCGGGCCTACGAGACCCGGACCAAGGCCGACGCCGACCGCGACGCCCGGATCTCGGCCGCCCAGGCGCAGGCCAAGGAGACCGAGCTGAAGGCCGCCGCCGAGGCGAACCGGGTCAAGATCGCCGCGCTGGCCGAGGCCGAGGCCACCAAGGCCCGCGGTCTGGCCTCCGCCGAGGCCACCCGGGCCACCGGTCAGGCCGAGGCCGCGGCGGCCGAGGCCAAGGGTCTGGCCACCGCCGAGGCGGCCCGCGCACTGGGTCTGGCCGAGGCCGAGGCGATCAAGGCCCGGGCGGCCGCGCTCGCCGAGAACCAGGAGGCCGTGGTCGCCCAGCAGCTCGCCGAGAACTGGCCGGAGATCGTCCGGGCCGGTGCCGAGGCCTTCGGCAACGTGGAGCACATGGTGCTGCTCAACGGCGCCGAGGGGATGGGCGAGATGTTCGCCAAGGCGCTCACCATGGGCGGCACCGGGCTCGGCCTGGCCCGCCAGCTGCTGGGGACGATGAACAACCAGCCGCAGGTGGCCGAAACCGAGGACAAGCCCGCCGCCCAGCCGATCCCGGTCCAGCCGATCCCGGTGCAGCCGATCCCGGTCGAGGCGGACCCGATCGCCTGACCCGCGACCGGGAACGAACGCGAGGCGCCCGCCCCCTGCTCGAAGCAGGGGGCGGGCGCCTTTGCGGAGGGGTGCGACGTGCCTGACTCAGCTCCTGGCGGCCTTCTTGACCAGGATCACCACCGCGGCGGCGATGCCGACCACCACCAGGGCCTTGACGGCGAACCAGATCAGCGAGCTGACCACGCCGATGACGAAGCCGATCACGTTGAAGGCAATGATCACCGCAATGATCGGGATGACGATGTTCCGCACCCAGGAGGGCAGCGACTTCCAGATCTCAGCCATGTCCGTTCCTCATCTCCCTTTCGGGTCGGCCCTCTGTCGCCGCATCCCGTCCGCTTTCGGTACTTCGATCGTACGAGGGCCCAGCAGCGGAAACGAGGGAATCGGCCCCCGAGAGAACCCGGATAAAGCCCTGAGGGGAACCCCTCGGGTTCACCCCCAGCCGGGCGTCAGACCGGCCAGCTCTCGCCCCGCCAGGCGGCGTCCCAGAACATCCACTCGTAGCGGGTGGTGGTGGCGAAGTGCTCGTGCACGCGCCGTCGTTCGGCGGCCGAGAGCTGCTCGCCGAGCCGGTCGGTGAGGGCCAGCACCCGGCGCACCACGGACTGGAAGGCCTCGTCCCCGTAGACCGCGATCCACTGGGCGTAGAGCGGGTCGGGCGAGGACTTGGCGAGCAGCTGCTCGCCGACCCGGGCGTAGACCCAGTAGCAGGGCAGCACCGCGGCGACCGCCTCGGCGAAGGAGCCGCCGTAGACGGTGGCCAGCAGGTAGCTGGTGTAGGCCCGGGTGGTGGGCAGCACGGGTTCGGCGGCCGCCTGCTCGGCGCTCTCGCCGAAGGCGGTGAGGAACTCGGCGTGCATGCCCTGCTCGGCGGCCAGCGCCCCGATCGCGTCGTCGGCGAAGGCCCGTACCTCGGCCTCGCCGGGCGCCTTGGCGGCGCAGACGGCCAGCGCACGGGCGTAGTCGCGCAGGTAGTGCGAGTCCTGGATGACGAAGTGGCGGAAGGCGGCGCGCGGCAGCGTCCCGTCGGTCAGGCCGGCCAGGAACGGGTGGTCGAGGATCTTCGCGTAGACCGGCTCGACGGCGGCCCACAGCTCCTCGGTCAGGGTCTGGGTCATGCCCCGACCCTATGCGGCCGGCTCAGGTGAGCCTGGTCACGTCTCGGGCGGCGAGAAGACCACCAGGACCCGCAGCGGCTCGGTGATGTGGTGGAACCGGTGCGGCACCCCGGCCGGCACGAAGACCACGCTGCCGCGCCCCACCGTGGTGGTCTCCTCGCCCACCGTCAGATAGGCCCGGCCGCTGACCACCTGGTAGAGCTCGTCCTGCTGGTGCGCGGACTGGGTGTCCTCCTCGCCGGGCGCCAGCGCGTACAGCCCGGCCGACATGCTGCGCTCCTTCAGGAAGCGCAGATAGGCCCCGTCCTGGGCGGCCCGCTCCGCGTCCAGCTCGTCCAGTCGGAAAACCTTCATCGGTCCGCTCCTCTCCAGATGCTTCCACCAGCCGCCCGAGCCTGTCACGATGCGGAGCCATGAAGCACTTCGTTCTCAAGACCCTGATCAACGCGGCCGCCATCTGGGTCGCCGCCTGGCTCGTCAAGGGGATCACCCTGTCGAGCGGAAGCTGGCAGCACCAGACGCTGACCGTGGTCCTCGTCGCACTGATCTTCGGGGTGGTGAACTGGTTGATCAAGCCGCTGGTGAAGTTCTTCTCGTTCCCGCTCTTCATCCTCACCCTCGGCCTGATCACCTTCGTGATCAACGCGCTGATGCTCTGGCTGACCTCCTTCGCCTCGGACAAGCTGAAGCTGGAATTCCACGTCGAGGGCTTCCTGCCGGCCCTGTTCGGCTCGCTGATCATCAGCCTGGTCGCCTGGGGCCTGCACCTGGCCATCGACGACAAGGACTGACCCGGCGACCGGTCCGGCGACCGGCTGCCTCGGGGCTTCACGCCCGGGCGGGTCGGAATGCGGCACTCCTGTTCGTCCGCCTGTGCGGGTTTCGCGGCTCCCGGGGTGCGGGATGCTCCAGCACAACGCCAGTGGAGGTGGCAGTGGTGACTCCTGTGCCTGCTGAAGTGACCCCACACCCGCGGCCGGTGGTCAAACGCACCGCCCGGGCGATCCTGCTGGAGCTGGACACCGATGATCCACGCCACGGGCCGGCCGCCCTGGTCGTGATCAAGCGCACCCGGCCCGGCAGCAACCCGTACTGGATCACGCCCGGCGGCGGCGTCGAGCCCGAGGACCGCACGGTGACCGAGGCGCTGCACCGCGAGGTGGACGAGGAGCTCGGCGGCAAGGTGGTCGACGTGGTCCCGGCCTTCGTGGACACCGTCGCCCACTCGCACCACGAGGACGGCACCCTGCTCCACCCGCACGGGGTCAAGGTGCAGCACTTCTTCGCCTGCCGGCTGGCCAGCATGGACCCCGAGCGCCGGCACGGGCCCGAGGTGGAGGCGCCGCGCGGCGAGTACGAGATCGTCCGGCTGCCCTTCACCCGGGAGGGGGTGACCGCGGTCAACCTGGTCCCCCCCTCGCTCCGTCGCTACCTGGCCGCGAACATCGAGGGGATCCGCGCGCTGCTGGCGCCCGACCTCTAGGACTCTCAGAGCTCCAGGTCGTGGTGGATGTCCTCCAGCCGCACCCCGGAGCGGACCAGCATGCTGGCCGAGCGCCGGATCATCGCCGCCGGGCCGCTGAGGAAGGCGTGGTGGCCGTCCCAGGGCCCGAGCTGGGCCACCACGTCGCTGAGCAGGCCGGGCAGTACGGTGCCCGGCTGCACTCGCTCCTCCGAGACCACCGGGCGCACCGTCAGCCAGGCGTGCCGGCGCTCGAACTCGCGCAGCGCGTCCAGCTGGTAGAGGTCCGCCGACTGCCGGGCGCCGTAGAACACCTCCACCGCCCGGCCGCCCGCACCGTGCTCGGCCACCTCCTCGACCAGCGCGCAGATCGGCGCGATCCCGGTGCCGCCGCCCAGGCAGAGCAGGTCGGCCCCGGTGCCGCGCTCGGCCAGCATGGTCCCGGCCGGCGGGCCGAGCCGCAGCACGTCCCCGGGCTGGGCCCGGCGGACCAGCGCGCTGCTCACCCAGCCGGTCTGCACCGCCTTGACGTGCAGGGTCAACAGGCCGTCCGGGCGCGGTGCGGTGGCGAACGAGAACGGCCGCCAGACCCGCGGCCACCAGGGCGTCTCCAGGGTGGTGTACTGGCCGGCCCGGTACGGGTACGGCTGGGCGGTGCGGAGTGTGATCACCGCGATGTCCCGGGCGAGCGGCTGGTGCGAGACCACCTCGGCCTGCCACCAGGGCGGCGCGGTGGCGGCCGCGCCTTCGGCCGCCTCGATCATGATCCTGGAGACCAGCCCGTAGACCCGGCGCCAGGCCAGCTCGGTCTCCTGGTCCCAGCGGCTGCCGCAGTACTTGGCCAGCGAGGCCACCAGGCACTCGCCGACCGGGCCGTAGTGCGCGGTCAGGGTGCCGTACTTGCGGTGACCGCGGCCCAGGTTGCCCAGGTACGCGCTGAGCCCGGCCGGGTCGTCGGCGCTGCGGGCGGCCATTAAGAGGGCACGGAAGAGCCGGTCCCGCTGGACGTCCATGGCCGCCGGGAAGAGCGAGCGGACCTCGGGATGGTGGACGAAGATCAGCGCGTAGAAGTGCGCGGTGGCCCGGTCGGCCACCGGCTCGACGATCGCCAGCGTGGTCCGGATCAGCTCCAGGTCGCGGGCGGTGGGCGGCTGGTCGGCAGCCCCGTTGCCGGGCGGTGGCGCCGCAGCGGGCGCGGGCGGCTGCTGGCCGAGGGTCTCCACCGCCCAGGCCTGACTCCAGTGGTCGCCGGGACCGGCCCAGTTGAGGCCGGGCGCCCAGCTGAACAGCGGCTCGATGGCGGGGCGTTCGTCCGGCGGTGCGGGCTCGAGGGAGCGCCTCGGGGCGGGCTCGGGCAGCGCCGAGGGCTCAGCGGCGGACGGCTCCGCGGCGAAGGTCTCCGGGATGCTCGGCGGCTCGCTGGGCATCGGCGGGATCGCCCGCCTCGTCTCCCCGGGAGTGCCGGTCCCGGGAACTCCCGGCGTTCCCGCCGTCCCCGGCATTCCCGGCACCGCTGTCGCCGCAGCCGACCCTTGACCGGAGCGGACCAGCAGCGCGGAGAGCGACTTCACTGCTACCTGACGCGTACTCAAGAGAATCGTTTCGCCTCCGGTCGTCCCAGCAACGCCTTGGGTAGCGTGGCACGGCCGAACAGCTGATCCGACAAATGCAGAGAACGCCGGACGGCGGGCCACTCGGCGCGCTAGGCTCCCGCCTTCGCCCGCAGCGACCCGCCGGTCGGCGCGATCCGTCAGTACCAGCCGTCGCACCAGGTGTTGCGCAGGGTCTTGACGCAGACCTGGTCCCAGTAGCCCGGCCCGTCGTAGTAGACCGGCGTCGAGGCGGAGCCGTTGGCGGGCACCCAGACCAGGTCGCTCTGGGTGTACGTCGCCCCGCCGTCCTTCGACTGGCGGATGAAGACCCAGCAGCTGGTGCCACCGGATATCGTCGCCTGGCCCTGCGCGTACTCGTGCGAGGCGCCGTTGTACCCCTCGATCTCGTAGCGGTTCATCGAGCAGAGCCCAGCCTGGTCGGTCACCAGGTTGGGACTCGAGTCGCGCAGCACGTAGGTCTCGGCGAACGCACTGCCCGCGCCGGTGGCGAGCACCGCGCAGGTCATGGCGGCGACGGCCACCGGGCGAGCGGCCAGGCGGCTGGTACGGGACATCCGGAGCATGGGGAACCCTTCGGCAGGTGAGCGGAACACATCGGAAACCCGATCCCCCGTGGCGGACCGGCACGCCGTAGGGCGCGCTCCCGACCTGCCCGGGATCACGGCGGATATGCGGCCGTCCGTGATCAAGGTGGCAGACAGTACGTGAAGTCGCCGCCTCAGCGCAGGGAGGCCCGTCCGTGGCTCCAGTGGGTCGTCGGCCCGGGAGAATATTCGAGAATCGCTGCTCCCCGCAGGGAGATGCCGGGGCATCCTGATTCAGCCTGTCCGACGGCGAGGGGAGCGGCTGTGAGCCGACGACTGCGGTACATCGGAAGCAACTCGGGGAACATTCGAGCGAGTCAGGATCATGGACAACCCGCCGGCCCTGGGGCAGCGGTACCTGCTCGACAACGCCGAGCGGAACTGCGCCGTCGGAGAGGACATCCGCTACCTCTGGCGCGCCGACGCCGACCGTCTGGGCCTGCCGAGTGAGGACGCCTGGCTGTTCGACTCGCGCGTGATCGCGCTGCTGCACTTCGACACCGACGACGACCTGACCACCGTGGAGCTGATCACCGATCCGGTCCAGGTGGCCCGCGCCTGCCAGGTCCGCGATGCCACCTGGCACTTCGCCACCCCGTACCAGGCGTTCAGCGCTGAGGTACCGTCCGGCATGTGAGCACCGACTTCCAACAGGCTCGAATCGCCCTCGGTCTGCGGCTCCGCGAGCTGCGCACCGAGGGCGGTCTCACGGGGCGGCAGCTTGCTGACCGACTGGGTTGGACGCAGTCGAAGGTCAGCAAGCTGGAAACCGGTCGGCAGACCGCCACTCACGATGACCTCAGGGCCTGGGCGGAAAGTGTTTGTCAGCCCCAGGCGGCAGCTGAACTGTCGGCCAGGTTGCGGGTGTTCGAGTCGCAGTCGCGCTCTTGGCGACGGCAGTTGGCTGCCGGGCACAGGCCGGTGCAGGACAGGCTGACGGTCGAGTACGAGCGTTCGGCCGTCCTGCGTGCATGGGAGGGCTCGATGATCGTCGGCATGCTGCAAACCGCCGACTACGCCCGGCACGTATTCAGTGCGTATGTCGACCTCCACCAGTCACCGCGTGATGTCGAGGACGCCGTACGAGCCCGGGTCCGACGCCAGGAAAGCCTGTACCAGCCCGGCAAGCGCTACCAGATCGTCATGTGGGAGGCCGCCCTCCGCGCCCGGGTCTGCCCTCCGGTCGTGTTGGCCGCGCAGCTCGACCGGCTGGCCGGGGTGATCGGACTGGACACTGTTCGCCTGGGCATCGTGCCGTTCGGCGCCGAGCTTGCACTCCCTCCGGCCAACGGGTTCTGGATCTATGACGAGCGACTTGTCATCGTGGAGGACTGGCACTCCGAGCTCTGGTTGGACCAACCGGACAGCGTGGCGTTGTACCTGCGTGTCTGGGAGGCGATGGCTGGCGCGGCCGTCTACGACTCAGACGCCTGGTGGCAGCGCCATGACCGGCCACACCTGTCGCGGCTCGGCCTGACCATAACGGTGGCTGGCGAGCACCGGGCCTGGCTGGACGAGCCAGGGGTTGTGATCGGCTGAGGCACTGACTGACGGCCGCCCGCGAGTGTGTGCGGGCGGCCGTCCGTCCGTGCGTCAGTCGGCGAAGTGGTCGAACTCGCCGGCCTTGACGCCCTGGAGGAACTTGGCGAACTTGGTCGGGGTGGTGCGGACGATGATGTCGCCCTCGTCGGACTCGCGGAGTTCGATCAGACCATCGGCGGTGCGGACCTCGACGCACTCATTGCTGTTGGTGCTGTAGCTGGACTTCTGCCACGCCGAACTAGTCATGCCTGGTCTGCATCTCTTCCATGATCGAGCGGATGAAATCTCGTGATTGGTGTTCTGAGAGCGCCATAGACCCGACGCGCTCAAGTGCTGCACGATAACGTCCCAGCTGAGCGGGCGACTCCACGAGGTGAGATCCGTAGAAGGCATCCACCTGGACAGTGTCCAACTCCGGTACTGGCCCTGCCATGTGGCCGATGTCCTCGCTGGGGATCGGAAGGACTGCCGCATCGAACGGCACGACTCTGATGGAGATCCCAGGAAGCTCGGAGTCCTCGATGCGCGAGGACAGCTGGTCGCAGAGCACTGCACGCCCGCCAAACTGGCCGCGCAGGGCGGCTTCGTGCAGGAGCGCCGAGTACGGCGTCTTGCCGGACCGAACCACCTGCTGCCTGCGGAGGCGGAAGGTGGTCCTGATGTCGATCTCCTGCTTCGGAAGGGGGAGAAGCCCTCTTGTAAACAGGGAGTTGGCGTAGGAGCGGGTTTGAAGCATCCCGGGGATGTAAGCCAAATTGAAGCTGGTGAGCTCCGTCGCGTGCCCTTCCAGTTCCGCGACATCGAGGAAGTTGCTTGAGAGCACTCCCTGGTACTCCTCCCACCATCCGCCCTTGCTTCGATCGGTGATCATGTCAGCCAGGGCATGCACGAGGGGCTCGTTGGTGCACATGCACAGATCGGCGATGGCATACAGGCGTTCCACGCTGATCCCGGTCCTCGCCGTCTCCATCTGCGTGATCTGAGCCGGAGCGACGCCGAGCAGCCGGGCGAGTTCGCTACCTCCGAGGCCGGCCTGCTCCCGCATCCTGCGCAGCTCGGCACCCACGCGACGCTGACGAAGGGTCGGGGGCGGTCGAAGGGCCATGGTGTCCTCTCTGCGGCTGCTGAGACCAGTCTGCCGCAGCGTGCAGCGTGGTCGCAGCCACGAAAGAGGGAAGTTCCGCCTAGTCGCGTAAATTTTTACGCGACCTGCGCTATGGTCGCTGCTGTACCGATCCGACGGATCGTCAGTAACGCTCTTTCCCAGGGCAGTAGGCGCCTGCTGCCCTCGCACCGCAGAGCAGCCGCGCCCCGGCCTGGCTCACGGCGACGAATCCGCCGGTCGGCGAAATTCACCCTCCTCACCACGGAGTTCCCCCATGCCTTCCT
The DNA here is from genome assembly GCF_000744785.1 of Kitasatospora azatica KCTC 9699. Taxonomy (NCBI): domain Bacteria; kingdom Bacillati; phylum Actinomycetota; class Actinomycetes; order Kitasatosporales; family Streptomycetaceae; genus Kitasatospora; species Kitasatospora azatica. Next base: position 2,585,501 of record NZ_JQMO01000003.1, read on the forward strand.
GCACCCTGCCCATCTCCCCCGAGCCGCCCGACTGGTCCGCCGCCCGGCAGGAGCTGCGCGACCTCCTTACCGCCGCCGGCTGGTCCGCCGAGCTCATCGCGGACGCCGAGCTCGCCCTGCACGAGCTCTTCGTCAATGCCTGGAAGCACGGCGGCAGTCCCGCGCCCGTCGTGGTGGTCGCGCTCCTCGCCGACCGGGCGCTGCGCACGCTCCGGGTGTCCGTCGCCGACGACAGCCCAGCCCTGCCCGAGCAGCGCACCCGCTCCGCCGACCCCTACGAGCTGTCCGGCCGGGGCCTGCACCTGGTCCGCTCGCTCACCCACCGGTTCGGCGCCGCCCCGCACCGGCGCGGGGGCAAGCGCGTCTGGTTCGAGTTGGACTCCGCCGCATGACCGGCCCCCACCACCGGCCGATCGCGCCGACCGACCCCGCGATGCGCGAGTACACCGACGCCCAGGTCACCGAGCTGATCCGCGAACTCCAGCAGCGTGGTGCGAAGTTGGGCCTGCGTTGGGGCTCCGCCCGGACCAACGGCACGGTCGATGGCCACGTCCTGGTGAAGTTCGGCAACGCCCCTGTCAGTACCTTGCTCAACCTCCTCGACCTCGTCAAGCGAGCTGAGGTGAGCGGCGCATGGGAGTCGTGATCCCGCTGGTCACCCAGCTGATCCACACCGAGCGGACCACCGTCGCCCACCTCGACGTCGAGTCCGCGCCCGACGCGGCCGTCCAGCTCCGAGCCGCCGTGGATCTCGACATCCAGCTCGGACCCGGCGAACAGCTCCTGCTCGCCCTCACCCACCAGCAGGCCGACGACTTGGTGCAGGGCCTCGGCGCTCGGCTCGGTTACCGCCTCATCGGCATCCGCCGGTAAGGCCCGGCACCGAGGACGCCCTGATCATCGTGGTCCTGGCGATCGTCTTCACGCTCGCGCTCGCCGGCGTCGCCCTCGGGGTCGTCACCACCATCCGGCTGACCAGGTCCGATCAGGACACCACGCCCCCGCCGGGCCCGACCACCCACTCCGATCAGACCTGCCGCAGCAGCATCCCTTGCCGTTCCAGGCAGTCCGCGACCAGAGAACCACGCGGGAGCGGTTACGGCTTCAGGCCGTGGAGCGTTTCGTTTCAAGGGCGGGCAGAAGACCGCAGAGGTTGCCGCTGTCCTGGGGACCAGCGTGCGGTCGGTCGAACGGTGGCGCCGGTCCTGGCGCGAGGGCGGCGAGGCCGGCGTCCTGTCGAAGGGGTCGCCGGGCAGACCTCGGCTCAGTGAGGTCCAGATCGTCAGGCTGGAGCGGGAGTTGGAGCGTGGTTCGCTGGTTCACGGCTGGGCGGACCAGCGGTGGACGCTGGCACGGATCAATACGCTGATCGGCCGGGCCGATCGGTTCGAGCGCATCCTGGCCGATTCTCGACTGGACTGCATGGCCGGGCTGCGATGTGCTCGTGTACCGCCCGGCCCAACTGGAGGGCTGGGAGGAAACGGGGGAAACATACGATGACTCGTGCGATCAAGACTCTTGCTGCGCTCGCCCTGGCTGGGGCGTCCGTCCTGTGCGCGACCTCGCAGGCGTCTGCCGACCCGAACCCGAACCACTACGGCGACCGTCCGCTGTTGATCCAGCTGGACACCAGCGACCACGTGGGCGTGTACACGGCCCCCGATGCGGGATCCAGCAAGGTCGGCGGCAATCTCACCCTCTCGCCGGGCGATTACATCGTGGCGATCTGCTGGGTGGCCGGGGGATACGTCGGCAATGCCGGCGACGTGTGGTACCGCACTACGCAGGTGGACTTCAACGGCGGCGGGGACCTCTACGTGGGGGCTGCCTATACCTTCGCGCCGTATGTGGACTACGCGGCCGCGTTCCACAACGTGCCCGGCGTGCCCCACTGCGCCTGAACCTGGCGGTAGACACACAGCGGCCCCGTGCACTGGGAAGGTGCGCGGGGCCGCTGATCAGCCGCCAGGCCGGCGCTCAGTGGGGGAGGCGGGAGCCTGAGGCGGGCGCGAAGGCGGCGGTAGGCGCGCCAGCCGAGGTCTGCCCGGCGACCCCTTCGTAGCGCCGCGGAACCCGGAACTCACCACCCGCCAGCGAAACCCATCAAGAGGTCGGGAGCATCGTGACGGCGACCCGGGCGGAGAAGGCGTCGGTGAGGTAGGCGCTGGCCCCCGCGGTTACGACTCTCCGTTCGGAAGGATCGGAGCTGCTTTTGCCGGCCGGCATCGGGGCGCACTCGTCCGAGGTATCGCCCCAGCAGAAGGTGAGTTCGTTGGGCCCGTCGATGAGGGTCACCTCGACTCGCGCGATGCCAGCCCCGAGCCGGCCGTTCATGGTCGCGTATTCGGTGTCCAGGTCGAACTCCGCCCAGACCAGGTCGCACGAGCCAATTGTGTGGTTTGCCATCAGATACAGGGCGCCCAGGGTTTTGCCGCCGGCCGTCACGGACACCGAGGTAATCCCCTTACTACCGTGAAGGCAGTCGTCCCGGACCTTCTCGCCGTTGTGGTCCGGGCTTTTGGGCAGCCAATCGGGAGCCGCCGCCGGGCCGACTGCCTTGAGCAGCGGGGCTGGCTGATGCATTGGGGACGATCCGTCTGCGACAAACCATACGAGCCCGACAACGGAGAGGAGGCTGACCGCGGTCGTGATCCTCGCCCACTTGGCCCGAGGGCTGCGGGAAGGTTTCCAGGCATGCCCCCTAGGGCGCCCTCTATCGGATCGCTCCTGGGACCTGTCATCAGAGTGGGTGTCCAAGTCCGAGGCGAGAGGCGAGGGTGTTGCGGTGCCGTTCAGCCTGGCAGGCCGGGTGCTTGGATCGGCCTCATCTTCCAAGGCCTTGCGGGCCTTCTGCCGTTCGACGCCCTCACGCGTCACCTGCGCCCGGCGTCCCTGCTCGGCAGCCCATGTCCCGCGCCAGCGTTCCTCGGCCAGCAGGTCCGCAATGGTCTCCCCCGCGCCGGCCGGGGCGTTCAGGACGCCCTGCTTGTGAGCCTCGGCCCGGATCTTTGCCAAGACCGTCAGCAGTTGCTCCAGCTGCTGCGGGAGGCTCTCCCCGCGCAGCCACCTCCCGACCGTGTCGCGGGACCTCACCTCCGCAGCCTTGGACAAAGCATTGTCCGACGGTCGTGTGCCCAGAAGGTCCCGCTTGAAGGTCCCCACCCGCCGCAGGTCCTCAAAGATGTCGGGCGCCTTGCCCATTCCCCACCCCATGCTTCGCTGTGTCCGCAACGGACACCGGCCGACACCGCAAGGTTAGGCCCGCCACCAGCACCTCGACAGCGAATCTGTCCAACTCCGCATCAGACAGCAGCAGGACACACCACAGGACAGGCAGCGTCTCCTCCCGACCGGTCCTCACTCGAGGCACCACACATCTCAGGGAGCTGGCAATGTCCACACTTCAGGTACTAACGCTGCTTCTCGCGCTGTCCGTGGCCCTGCACATCGGCTGCGCAGCCGCCTTCACCGCCTGGCGCGGGGGTACTCACCCCGCCAAAGCTGTCCTGATCGGCGGCAGCGCCACCGGCACCGTCTGCGCCCTCTACCTGACGGGCGCCAGCGTTTACCACTGAGCATCACCCATCTCGGCAGCCTGGCAATCCTCCCAGACACCGCCAGGCTGCCGATTCTCAAGAACGGCAAGATGCGTGGCGGGCTCGGTAGCCTGATGCCAGGTGAGTTCCGGGGCAGGGTGGTGGCCACCACCCTGAGAACGATCAAGGTTCTCCGGTCTGCTGTCCGCCTCCGCCGCCTCCGGGTGAGGGGCGGTGTGACGACCTGCCCCAACAGGTACCCGCTTGACGACAACCTGTTCAGCCCGGGTCTGCGGGACATCCGTACGCGGGAAGCGGCCCACAAATGCGAAGCATGTAGCCGTTGCGTGCTGAAGAAAAACCGCTCTTTACGAGGCGGTCGACCGTGAGACCGCACAGGCCGCCTGGATTTTCCGATGGACGAGAGTGTCGGCGAGCACTGTGGCCACCTCTTCTACATCCACAAGAGAAAGGTGCAAGAGGTGTTGTAGATCTACAACGCCATTTGTTGTAGATGAGGAGGCCCACTCGAACCACTGTAGATGGGGCGGATTCGGGCCCGGCTTTGCTGCGGCGGTCTTCATGATGACCGCCGCAGCCTTGGCTTCCGTGTTCCCCTGCTGTTCAGACCTGCCGCAGCAGCATCCCCGGTCGCTCCACGCAGTCCGCGACGAACCGCAGGAAGCCGCCCGCCGTACCGCCGTCGCAGACCCGGTGGTCGAAGGTGAACGACAGCTGGGTGACCTGACGGACCGCCAACTGCCCCTCGAACACCCAGGGCTTGGGCGTGATCCGGCCGACCCCGAGCATCGCCGCCTCCGGGTGGTTGAGGATCGGGGTGGAGCCGTCCACGCCGAAGACGCCGTAGTTGTTGAGCGTGAAGGTGCCACCGGTCAGCTCGGCCGGAGTGAGCGAACCGGCCCGCGCGGAAGCCGTCAACCGGCCCAGCTCGGCGCCGAGTTGCTCGGTGGTCAGCTGCTGGGCGTCGCGCACCACCGGGACCACCAGGCCGCGCTCGCTCTGCGCGGCGAAGCCCAGATGGACCGCCTGGTGGCGGCGGATCGCCACCGGGTGGCCGGTCGGGTCCAGGTCCACGCTGGTGTTGAGCTCCGGGTGGCGGGCCAGTGCGGCCACGCAGATCCGGGCGAACAACGCGAGCAGGCTGACCTTCGGGGCGTCCGGTGCCTGGTTCATCTGCGCGCGCACGGCCAGCAGTTCGGTCGCGTCCGCGTCCACCCAGACGGTGACCGCCGGAATCTCGTGGTGGCTGCGGGTGAGCTTCTCCGCCACCGTGCGGCGCAGGCCGCGCAGCGGCACCGACTCACCGGCGGTTGCGGCCACCGGGGCCGCCACAGCCACCGGAGCAGTCGCGGCCCTGATCGCCCGCTCCACGTCGGCCCGCATGATCAGACCGTCGGGGCCGCTGCCGGTGAGCGCGGTGAGCTCGACGCCGTTCTCCCGGGCCAGCTTGCGCACCAGCGGCGAGATGACGGCGACCACGGCGGGAGCGGGAGCGGGTGCGACAGCAACCGGCGCGGCCACCGGCGCGGCGACAGGCGCACCGCCCACCCGCCGCCGGCGCGAGCCCTTGCCGCCCTCGGCCACGCCGTAGCCCACCAGGGGGCGCTCGTTCTCCGCCTCCGGCATGGGCACCTCGGCCCCCGGTTCCGGCGAGACCGCCACCGTCACCAGCGGCTGCCCGACCTCGCGCTCCTCCCCCACCTCGCCGAAGAGCGCGGTGACCACCCCGCCGTACGGGCAGGGCACCTCCACCACGGCCTTGGCGGTCTCCACCTCCACCACCGGCTGGTCCACGGCGATCACCTCGCCGACCTCCACCAGCCAGCGCACCACCTCCGCACCGGTCAGCCCCTCGCCCAGGTCGGGCAGGGTGAACTCGCGCACGATCGGCATCACGGTCACTCCTCCCACTGCAGTTTGGCGACCGCGTCCAGGATCCGGTCCACCCCGGGGAGGTGGTGGTGCTCGAGCATCGGCGGCGGGTACGGGATGTCGAAGCCGGTGACCCGCAGCACGGGGGCGGCCAGGTGGTGGAAGCACCGCTCGGTGACCCGGGCGGCGATCTCGGCGCCGACGCCGCCGAAGCCGGTCGACTCGTGCACGATCACCGCGCGGCCGACCGAGCGGACCACCTCGCAGACCGTCTGGTCGTCGAACGGCACCAGCGAGCGCAGGTCCAGCACCGCGAGGTCCCAGCCCTCGGCCTTGGCCGCCTCGGCCGCCTCCAGGCAGACCGGCAGCGAGGGGCCGTAGGTGATCAGCACCGCCGAGCGCCCGGTGCGGCGCAGCACCGCGCGGCCCACCGGCGCGACCTCGGCGGCGGTGTCCAGCTCCGCCTTGGACCAGTAGAGCCGCTTGGGCTCCAGGAAGATCACCGGGTCGTCGGAGGCGATCGAGGCGCGCAGCAGCCCGTAGGCGTCGCCGACGGTGGCCGGGGTGACCACGTGCAGGCCGGGGGTGCCCGCGTAGTACGCCTCGGAGGAGTCGCTGTGGTGCTCGACCCCGCCGATGCCGCCGCCGTACGGCACCCGGACGGTGATCGGCAGCGCCAGCTTGCCGGCCGTGCGGTTGCGCATCTTGGCGACGTGCGAGACGAGCTGCTCCATCGCCGGGTAGGCGAAGGCGTCGAACTGCATCTCCACCACCGGGCGCAGCCCGTACATCGCCATGCCGATGGCGGTGCCCAGGATGCCCGCCTCGGCCAGCGGGGTGTCCAGGCAGCGGTCGGCGCCGAACTCGGCGGCCAGGCCGTCGGTGATCCGGAAGACGCCGCCGAGCTGGCCGACGTCCTCGCCCAGCAGGTGCACGGTCGGATCGGCGCGCATCTCGTCGCGCAGCGCGGCGTTGAGCGCCTGCGCCATGGTGGCCGTACGGGCAGCGGTCACAGTGGTCACCGGTCGCCCTCCGCTGCCAGCTCGGCCGCCAGCTGCTCGGCCTGCTCGCGCAGTTGGGTGGTCGGCTCGGCGTACACATGGGCGAACAGGCTCGCCGGGTCGAGCTGCGGCTCGGCGTGGAACTCGGCCCGCATCCGGGCCGCCAGTGCCTCCGCCTGCTCGCTCGCGCTGCTCACGGCGGCCTCGTCCAGCAGTCCGAGGGCCTTGAGCTGACGCTCCATCAGCAGCACCGGGTCGTGCTCCTGCCAGGCCGTCACCTCCTCCGACTGGCGGTAGCGGGTGGCGTCGTCGGCGTTGGTGTGCGCCTCCAGCCGGTAGGTCAGCGCCTCGACCAGGGTCGGGCCACCGCCGCTGCGGGCGCGCTCCATCGCCTCAGCGAGCACCTCGTGCACGGCCACCACGTCGTTGCCGTCGACCAGTCGGCCCGGCATGCCGTAGCCGACGGCCTTGTGGGCCAGGCTCGGGGCGGCGGACTGCTTGGTGAGCGGGACGGAGATGGCGTAGCCGTTGTTCTGCACCAGGAAGACCACGGGGGCGTTCAGCACGGCGGCGAAGTTCAGCGCCTCGTGGAAGTCGCCCTCGCTGGTGCCGCCGTCGCCGAGCATGGCCAGCGCCACCACCGACTCGCCGCGCAGCCGGGCGGCGTGCGCCAGGCCGACCGCGTGCGGGGCCTGGGTGGCCAGCGGGGTGCAGAGCGGGGCGGTGCGGGTGGCCCGGGGGTCGTAGCCGGTGTGCGCGTTGCCGCGCAGCAGGGTGAGGGCCTGCAGCGGGTCGACGCCGCGGCCGACCACCGCGAGGGTGTCGCGGTAGCTCGGGAAGAGCCAGTCCTGCTCCTGCAGGACCATCGCGGCCGCCACCTCACAGGCCTCCTGGCCGGTGGAGGACGGGTAGACGGCCAGCCGGCCCTGCTTGGTGAGGGTGGTGGCCTGCTGGTTGTAGCGGCGGCCGACCACCAGGCGGCGGTACAGCTCGCGCAGCAGGTCGGGGTCGTACTTGTCCAGGCCGGTGGTGCCGAGCACCCGGACCGGGGAGTCGTCGGGCAGCAGGGGTGCGGGATCGGTCCGGGGGCCGGTCGCACCGGGCAGCCAGCCGGGCACCGGCATCGTGGGCCGGTGGTCGAGGACGGTCATCTGGGCACCTCCAAGGGGTGGGGGAGGGCAAGTGGGGAGCCGGGTGACTGAGCGGGGGATTGCCTCCCAACCGATTGTTCGGTTGTCTTTTCATTGTGGCCACAGCGCGTGGAAGGTGCTGGACAATCGGCCGTCACAGCAGTCTGCTGAAAGCAGCACGTCCATCATCGGAGGGCTGGGGGACATGGGCGCTGAACAAATGGCCGGACCGGGTGGCAGACCCCCGCTACCGGCCCAGGCAGTGCAGCCGGCGCAGGCCGAACGGGGCCTGGACCGGGTGGACCGGTCGATCCTGCGCCTGCTGCAGCAGGACGGCCGGGCCTCGGTGCGCTCGGTCGCCGAGCGGGTGCACGTCTCGCGGGCCAACGCCTACGCGCGGATCGCCCGGATGATGGAGGACGGGGTGATCCGCGGCTTCACCGCCCGGGTCGACCACGAACGGGCCGGGCAGAGCGCCAGCGCCTACGTCACCCTGAAGATCGTCCAGAACTCCTGGCGGAGCGTCCGCGACCAGCTGCTGGAGCTGCCGGGGGTGGCGCACATCGCGCTGGTCGGCGGCGAGTTCGACGTGCTGATGCTGGTGCACACCGCCGACAACCGGGCGCTGCGCGAGCTGGTGCTGGGCAGCGTGCAGTCGATCCCGGGGGTGCTCTCCACCCAGACCCTGCTGGTCTTCGAGGAGACCGACCGGGTGCCGCCGACCTAGGGCCTGTCCGGCCCTGGTCGACCGGGGCGGCTACGCCCGCAGGCCGTCGAAGGCCAGGTGGACCACCGCGTCCGCCACCCCGTCCGTGTGCGAGGTGCCCGGGCGGTACCACTCCACGATCGAGTTGATCATCCCGAAGAGCAGCCGGGTCGCCAGTCGGGGCTCCACGTCGGCGCGCAGCTCACCGGCCGCCACCGCCTCCCGGACCAGCTCCGCCACCCGGTGGTCGAAGTCCCGTCGCCGCTCCAGCGCCCACTGCTCGGTGCCGGTGTTGCCACGCACCCGCAGCAGCAGGGTGACGTACGGCAGCTCGGCCATCAGCACCTCGGTGGTGCGCCGCACCACGTGCTCCAGCCGGTCCACCGGGCGCCCCTCGACCGCCGCCGGCTCGTCCAGGATGCCGAACAGCCCGTCCAGCGCCCGGCCGACCGCCAGTCGCAGCAGCTCCTCCTTGCCGCGCACATGGTGGTAGATCGAGGACTTGGAGATCCCGGCCGCCCGCGACAGGTCCTCCATCGAGGTGCCGTCGTAACCACGCGTGTTGAAGACCTGCACCGTGACCGCGAGCAACGAGTCGACGGTGTACGTGGTGCGGTTCGGGTTCTCGGCCATACACCTGAGTATCCCCGGCGCGTTCCCGGCTCCTCACCCGGGCGGCACTCTTGACCCGACCGATCGTTCGGTTACGCTGAGGAGCGTCAGCACCGGACTGTCATTTTCCTGAGGAGCGCCAGATGGCCCCCGTCGACGAACTGATCGAGCGTCACAAGGACACCCTCTCCCGGGCGCTGACCGCGCTCGCCGAGCGGGACTACTGGTCGCCGTACCCCGAGTTCCCCAAGGCCTACGGTGAGACCGGCCAGGCCGACGGACAGGCCGCCTTCGACTCGCTGCTCGGCAGCCCGTTCGCGCTGCCCGGCCACCCGGCGGCCGGCGACCTGGTCGGCACCGAGGTCTCGCCGTACGGGATCGAGCTGGACATCAGCTACCCGCGCGCCGAGGTGGACGCGCTGCTCGCCGCCGCCGCCACGGCCGCCCCCGGCTGGGCCGCCGCGAGCCCGGCCGCGCGCGCCGCCGTCTGCCTGGAGATCCTGGCCCGGATCAACGCCCGCTCGCACGAGATGGCCCAGGCCGTCATGCACACCACCGGCCAGGCCTACGGGATGGCCTTCCAGGCCGGCGGCCCGCACGCCCAGGACCGCGGCCTGGAGGCGGTGGCCTACGCCTACGCCGAGCAGGCCAAGCTGCCCGCCAAGGCCGGCTGGACCAAGCCGCAGGGCAAGCGGGATCCGCTGGTGCTGTCCAAGGAGTTCATCACCGTCCCGCGCGGCACCGCGCTGGTGATCGGCTGCAACACCTTCCCCACCTGGAACGGCTACCCGGGCCTGTTCGCCTCGCTGGCCACCGGCAACCCGGTCGTGGTCAAGCCGCACCCGCGCGCGGTGCTGCCGCTGGCGCTGACCGTGCGGATCGCCCGCGACGTGCTGGGCGAGGCCGGCTTCGACCCGAACCTGGTCACGCTGGCCGCCGAGCGCGACCGCGAGGGCGTCGCGAAGACGCTCGCGCTCCACCCGGACGTGCGGATCATCGACTACACCGGCTCCACGGAGTTCGGCGACTGGCTGGAGCAGAACGCCAAGCAGGCGCTGGTCTACACCGAGAAGGCCGGCGTCAACATCGTCGTCATCGACTCCACCGACGACTACAAGGGCATGCTCAACAACCTGGCCTTCGCCCTCTCGCTCTACACCGGCCAGATGTGCACCACCCCGCAGAACATCCTGATCCCGCGCACCGGCGTCGACACCGACCAGGGCACCAAGTCCTACGACGAGGTGGTCGCCGACCTCGGCCGCGCGATCGAGGGCCTGCTCGGCGACGACGCCCGCGCCGCCGCGATCCTGGGCGCCGTGGTCAACCCGGCGGTGCTGCAGCGCAGCGCGGCCGCCGCCGGCGGCGAGTACGGCGACCTCGCGCTCGCCCCGCGCGTGGTGGAGTCCGCCGAGTTCCCCGGCGCCACCATCCGCACCCCCGCCCTGGTCAAGGTCGAGGCGCACAAGCCGGACGACCGTGCGCACTTCCTCACCGAGTGCTTCGGCCCCGTCTACTTCGCGGTCGCCGTCGACTCCACCGCCGACGCCGTCGAGCTGCTGCGCCAGAGCGTCACGGAGAACGGCGCGATGACCGCCACCGGCTACACCACCTCCCCCGAGGTGGACCAGCAGCTCGTCCGGGCCTGCCTGGACAGCGGCGTCTGCCTGTCGCTCAACCTCACCGGCGGCGTCTACCCCAACCAGACCGCCGCCTTCTCCGACCTGCACGGCACCGGCGCCAACCCGGCCGCCAACGCCGCCTACACGGACGCCGCCTTCGTGGCGAACCGCTTCCGCGTGGTCGAGGTCCGCCGCCCGGCCTGACACCAGGTCACACGGTCAGCGGTGGGCCCCTCCCGTCACCGGGCAGGGGCCCACCGGCCGTCCGGGGGAATCTCCTCGCGCCGCCGTCCGGGGCAGCGGCCCCGCTACATCCGTTCCGGCGACTGCAGGCCGAGCAGGTCCAGCCCCTTGGCCAGGGTCTGCGCCGTCAGCCGGCACAGCGCCAGCCGGTTGGTCCGCAGGCCCGCCGTCTCCGCCTTGAGGACGGGGCAGGCGCCGTAGAAGTCGGTGAGCGCCTTCGCGAGGGAGAACAGGTAGCCGCAGAGCCGGTGCGGTTCCAGTTCGGCCGCCACCTCGCGCAGCACCGCGTCGAAGCCGTCGAGCAGCAGGATCAGCGCGCGCTCCGCCGGGTGCAGTGGCGCGGTCGGGTCGAGCGGCGAGGCCGACGCCTGCGCCGGCGCCTTGTCCAGGATCCGCCGGACCCGGGCGTGCGCGTACTGCAGGTAGACACCGGTGTTGCCCTGCAGCGAGACCATCTGCTCGATGTCGAAGACGTAGTTCTTCGCCCGGGAGCTCGACAGGTCCGCGTACTTGACCGCGCCGATGCCCGCCGCCCGGATCACCGTCTCCAGCGCCTCGCCGCCCAGCTCGTGCGGCTTGTCCGCCACCGCCCGGCGGGCACCCTCCACCGCCGCGTCCAGCAGGTCGGCGAGCCGCACGGTGGTGCCGGACCGCGTCTTGAACGGCGTCCCGCCCGGGCCCATCACCATCCCGAACGGCACGTGCACCACCTCGACCGGGTCCGTCAGCCAGCCGGCCCGCCGAGCGGTGGCGAAGACCATCTGGAAGTGCAGCGACTGCCGGGCGTCGACCACGTAGAGGATCCGGTCGACCCGCAGCTTCTGCAGCCGGTACCGCAGCGCGGCCAGGTCGGTGGCCGGGTAGCCGTAGCCGCCGTCCTTCTTCCGGACGATCAGCGGCACCGGAGCGCCGTCGGGCCCGGTGACGTCCTCGAAGAAGACGCACAGCGCGCCGTCGCTCTCCACCGCGACACCGGCCTCGACCAGCTCCGCCACGACCTCGTCCAGGAACGGGTTGAAGGCCGACTCGCCGACCACGTCCTCGGGCGTGAGCAGCACTCCGAGCCGGTCGTACACCTGCTGGAACGCGTGGGTGGAGACGGCGACCAGCTCCCGCCAGACCGCCAGCGTCGCCTCGTCGCCGGCCTGCAGCGCGACCACCCGCAGCCGGGCCCGCTCGACGAACTCCGGGTCGGCGTCGAACTTCTGCCGCGCCGCCCGGTACAGCCCGTCCAGGGCGCTGACCCGCTCGCCCGGACCGCCCTGCTGCCAGCCGGCCTCGGGGTGCTCCTCGAGGTACTGGATCAGCATGCCGAACTGGGTGCCCCAGTCGCCCAGGTGGTTCTGCCGGACCACCTCGGTGCCCAGGAAGCCCAGCACCCGGACCAGGGCGTCCCCGATCACGGTGGACCGCAGGTGGCCGACGTGCAGCTCCTTGGCGATGCCCGGCGCCGAGTAGTCGACCACCGTCCGGGTGCCGCTCAGCGGCTCGCCGACGCCCAGCCGGTGGTCCGCGAGCCGGGCCCCGACCTGCGTCCACAGCTGCGCGTCGCTGACCCGCAGGTTCAGGAACCCGGGCCCGGACAGGGTGGCGCTGACGGCGCCGTCGGCCAGCTCGGCGTGCAGTGCCCGGGCCAGCTCGCGTGGCGGCCGACCGGCCTGCTTGGCCAGTGAGAGCGCCACGTTGGACTGGAAGTCGGCGTGCTCGGAGGGTCGGACCAGCGGGTCTCGCTCGGACAGCTCCGGCGGCAGGACGCGGGCCATGGCGGCCGCCACGGTCTCCTCCGCAAGGCTCATCACGGCAAGTACCTCGGTCACTGGACTACCTCTCCGGCGGGCACGGACGATCCGTCGCCAACGTGCCCGGAATGCTAGGGGTACCGACCACCGGCGCACCTCCGAATTTATGCCGGTGATCTATTCGCGCCCCCGACCGGCCCGCTTCGGGTTGAACACCCAGACCCGCAGCAGCCCGAACCGCACCAGGGTGGCCACGGCGTTCGCCAGCACCAGCGTCAGCAGCTCCGTGGTGTGCGAGGCGCCCGGTGCGGCCGTGCCCAGCAGGGCGATCGCCCCGCTGCTCAGCGCGAGCCCGATCAGGAACGCGATGCCGCCCTCCACCTGGTGCTTCAGCGCGTCCTGAGCGCCCGTCACGCCGAAGGTGAAGCGCCGGTTCGCGGCCGTGTTGGCCACCGCGGTCAGCGCCTGGGCCAGGAAGTTCGCCGCCAGCGCGGGCATCAGCTGACGCAGCGCCAGGTAGAGCAGCACATAGGCCGCCGTGGACAGCGCGCCGACCACCGCGAAGCTCGCCAACTGCCAGCCCAGCCCGGGCGGCAGCTTGGCCTGCCGGACCCGCACCGGCAGGTCCACCCGGCCCCGACCGGCCAGTGAGCGGCGGGCCACCCGGGCCATGCCGCGCAGGTCGTCGAGGACGGTCCGGACGATGTCCACCCGGCTGTCGGGGTCGTCCACCCAGTCCACCGGGACTTCGTGGATCCGCAGGCCGCTGCGCTCGGCGAGCAGCAGCAGCTCGGTGTCGAAGAACCAGGCGTTGTCCTCCACCTCGGTGAGCAAGCGCTTGATCACATCACCGCGAGCGGCCTTGAAACCGCACTGGGCGTCGGAGAACTTGGCCGCCATGGTGGCGCGCAGCAGCACGTTGTAGGTGCGCGAGATGAACTCGCGCTTCGGTCCGCGCACCACCGCCGAGCCACGGTGCAGGCGGCTGCCGATCGCCAGGTCGCTGTGCCCGGAGAGCAGCGGGGCGACCAGCGGCAGGAAGGCCTCGAGGCCGGTCGAGAGGTCGACGTCCATGTAGGCGACCACGTCCGCCTCGCTCGCACCCCAGACCTGGCGCAGCGCCCGGCCCCGGCCCTTGAGGTCCAGGTGGACGGCCCGGACCTGCGCGAACTCCGAGGCGAGCGCGGTGGCCACCGCCCAGGTCCCATCGGTGCTCGCGTTGTCGGCGACGGTGATCCGGAAGGGGTAGGGGAAGGTCTCGTCCAGGTAGCCGTGCAACCGGCGCACACAGCGCTCCAGCACGTGCTCCTCGTTGTAGACCGGGACCACCACCTCGACCAGCATGGTGCGCGTGACGACGGCTGACTCTGTCACTGTCATGCGAAGGAGATTCACAGTGCCGGATGGGCCCGCGATGATGGGAAGCTGAGAGGGGACTGAAAACCCTTCGCAGGAGCGCCGGAGCGAGTACGGGGAGATGTGCATGACCGACCAGCTGACCGAGTCCGATGTCGTGGTGGTCGGGGCCGGCCCGACCGGCCTGCTGCTCGCCGGCGACCTGGCGGCGGCCGGGATCCGGGTGACCCTGCTGGAGAAGCGCGGCAAGGAGTCCAACCTGACCCGTGCCTTCACCGTGCACGCCAGGACCCTGGAGCTGCTGGACGCCCGCGGCCTGGCCGAGGACCTGATCGCCACCGGCTCCACGCTGGGCGAGCTGCGCCTGTTCGGCCGGCTCCACCTGGACCTGGGCAAGCTGCCCAGCCGGTTCCCGTTCGTCCTGATCACCCCTCAGTCGCAGACCGAACGTCTGCTGCAGGAGCGGGCGTTGAAGGCGGGCGCGACACTGCTGCGGGACCACGAGCTGACCGCGCTGCGGCAGGACGCCGAGGGCGTGACCCTGGAGGTGGCCACCGAGGAGGGCAGCCGGCAGCTGCGCGCCAAGTACGTGGTCGGCACCGACGGGGTACGCAGCACGGTCCGGGAGCTGGTCGGCATCCCGTACCCGGGCGAGTCGGTGGTCAGCTCGGTGCTGCTGGCCGACGTCCGGCTGGAGCGGGCGCCCAGCGGCGTGCTCACGGTCGGCGCGACCGAGGACGGCTTCGGCTTCCTGGCCCCGTTCGGCGACGGCTGGTACCGGGTGATCGCCTGGGACCGGACCCGCCAACTGCCCGACGACGCACCGGTGGAGCTGGCCGAGATCGCCGACATCACCCGCCGCACCCTGGGCGCCGACTACGGCCTGCACGACGCCCGCTGGATGTCCCGGTTCCACAGCGACGAGCGCCAGGTGCCGAACTACCGGGACGGCCGGGTGCTGCTGGCCGGCGACGCCGCGCACTGCCACTCCCCGGCCGGCGGCCAGGGCATGAACACCGGGCTGCAGGACGCCGCCAACCTGAGCTGGAAGCTGGCCGCGGTGCTGAAGGGCTCGGCGCCCGACAGCCTGTTGGACAGCTACCAGGAGGAGCGGCACCCGGTCGGGAAGATGGTGCTGCGCACCTCCGGCGGGCTGATCCGGCTGGCGCTGGCGCAGAGCACGGCCACCCGGGCGGTCCGCTCGGTGGTCACCGCGCTGGCCGACACGGTCAGCCCGTTGATCTCCCGGGGGGCCCGGATGGTCTCCGGGATCGGGATCAGCTACCCGGCCGAGCGCGGCGCGCACCCGCTGGCCGGGCGCCGGGTGCCGGACCTGCGGCTCGCGGTGGACGCCCCCGGGCGGCCCGCCCGGCTCTACGAGGCGCTGCGCGAGGGCCGGTTCGTGCTGGTCAGCGCGGACGAGCGGGCCCCGGGCGCACCGTTCAGCGGGCTGGAGCAGGAGGCCAGCGCCCCCTGGGCCGACCGGCTGGTGCGCGCCGCGCCCGCAGACCCGCACGGCAAGCTGCGCTCCACCGTGCTGCTGGTCCGCCCGGACGGCTACGCGGCCTGGGCGGCCGCCGACCCGAGCCGCGCCGAGCTGCGCGCGGCGCTCACCCGCTGGCTGGGCGCACCCGCCGACTGAGACCGGACGGACGGGATCTGAGCCCTGCTCAGGTCCCGTCCCGCTGTGCGACCATACGGCGCTATGAAGCGCTTCGACCGTCTGCGTCAGATCCGCCGGCTCGACCCCGAGCGGGACTTCCTGGAGATCTACCGCCTCACCGCGACCTACGAGTTCCCCTGGGACCACACCCGGGCCCTGGAGCTCGCCCTGTACCGCACCTACGCGGTGCCCAGCATCGGCCGCCTGCTGGACGAGACCGCCGAGCTGACCGACCGCTCGCAGAAGCGCTACGACGACACCTCGCTGCTGCTCGGCGCGGTCACCGAGCACGGCTTCGACACCGAGCGCGGGCGCACCGCGATCCGTCGGATCAACCAGATGCACCAGCGCTACGAGATCAGCAACGAGGACATGCGGTACGTCCTGTGCACCTTCGTGGTGATGCCCAAGCGGTGGATCGACGCCTACGGCTGGCGCCGGCTCAGCGAGCACGAACTGCGCGCCACCGCCGCCTACTACCGCCAGTTGGGCAAGCTGATGGGGATCAAGGAGATCCCGCAGCGCTTCCAGGACTTCGAGGACTGCCTGGACGCCTACGAGGCCGCGCACTTCGGCTGGGACGAGGGCGCCCGCCGGGTCTCCGACGCCACCTTGGACCTGATGGCCTCCTGGTACCCGAGCCGACTGCGCCCGCTGGTCCGCAAGGCGAGCATGGCGCTGCTGGACGAGCCGCTGCGCCGGGCCTTCCGCTATCCGGACCCGTCGCCGGCCACCACCGCCGTGGTGACCAGGGCGCTGCGGCTGCGGGCCCGGGTGGTGCGCGCGCTGCCGCCCCGGCGGGCCCCGCACTTCGCCCGGCAGAACCCCGAGGTCAAGGGCTACCGCTACGGCTTCCGGATCGCCGATCTCGGCACATTCCCGCCGGCCGCCGGCGGCGGCTGCCCGGTGACCGGTTACCGCGCAGAGGACCAGACCAGTTAGTCGTAAAGGTCCGGATCGGCGCATTAACTGTATAAAAACGCCGCTATTCAGTTCAGATTCCACTTTTCCACACTTGACTGTTCTTTGGCATTTCATTACCTGCCTTTGGGTCAACTCACAGGGAATTTCTGGGATGTTCTTCCAAGCGTTCACGACCCCGGAACGCTATGACCCCTTGCCGGTCCCCATGCCGGCCGGAGGAGGAGCCCGTGCGTCCCCGTAGCCTCGCCCTCGCAGCGTCGATAGCCCTGCTGCCGCTGACGGCCGCCTCCCTGGGCCTCAGCAGCGCCCAGGCCGCCACCACGCCGAACGCCGCGGCCCCGCGCGTCGCGCTGCCCAACACCGTGACCCCGGCGGTGGCGCACTCGCAGAAGAAGGGCGACGTCGCCGCCGCCGAGCAGCTCTCGGTGGCCGTCGGCCTCAAGCTGCGCAACACCGCCGACCTGGACAAGTTCCTGGCCGACGTCGCCAACCCGGGCTCCTCGGTCTACGGCCAGTACCTGACCCCGGAGCAGTTCGCCGCGCGCTACGCCCCGACCCAGGCCGACATCGACCACGTGGTCCGCTACCTCACCTCGCACGGCCTGACCGCCACGGTCAGCGCCAACCGCCAGGTGGTCGACGTCAAGGGCTCCGTCGACCAGATCCAGGCCGCCTTCGCGACGCACGAGAGCGCGTACTTCGACGCCGACGCACAGCGCAACTTCTTCGCCAACGACGCCGCCGCCTCGCTGCCGAGCGACGTGGCCAACCTGGTCGAGGGCGTCAGCGGCCTGAGCAACCACACGGTCCGCACCACCCGCCTGGCGAAGCCCAACAACGCGACCCCCAACGCCACCCCGAGCGGCTTCGGCCCGAGCCAGTACGACGGCGCCTACAACCTGAACAAGGTCGGCGCGGACGGCACCGGCGTCAAGGTCGCGCTCTGGGAGTTCGACGGCTACAAGTCGTCCAACCTCAGCACCTACGACACCCAGTTCGGCCTGAGCGGCCCGGCCGTCAGCACCGTCTCGGTGGACGGCGCCAACTACGACAGCGCCCCGGGCCAGGGCCAGGGCGAGGTCGAGCTGGACAGCGAGATCGTCCGCGGTGTCGCGCCCAAGGCCACCCAGCTGGTCTACGAGGCCCCCAACAGCGACCAGGGCGAGATCGACATGGCCGCCAAGATCGTGGCGGACAACCAGGTCTCGGTCATCTCCATCTCGTGGGGCTCCTGCGAGCCGGACACCGTCGCCTCGGTGATGACCACCGTCTCCAACTCCTTCAAGCAGGCCGCCGCCCAGGGCATCTCGGTCTTCTCCGCCTCCGGTGACGACGGCTCGCGCGACTGCACCCGCTCGACCAGCGGCTCCACCGTCAAGGCGGTCGACTACCCCGCCTCGGACCCGTACGTCACCGGTGTCGGCGGCACCAACCTCAAGGTCTCCGGCACCACCTACTCCTCGGAGAGCGCCTGGAGCACCGCCGGTGGCGGCGTCTCCACCCAGTTCTCCAAGCCCGCCTGGCAGACCGGCACCGGCGTGACCGGCACCATGCGCACCGTGCCCGACGTGTCGTCGAACGCCGACCCGCAGAGCGGCTTCGCGATCTACACCCAGGGCACCAGCGCCCCGGGCTGGCAGGTCTACGGCGGCACCAGCGCCGCCGCCCCGCTCTGGTCCGGCTACATCGCGCTGTTCAACCAGAAGGCCAAGGCGGCCGCCAAGCCGAACCTCGGCGAGGCCAACCCGGCCATCTACAAGGTCGCCAACGGCACCTCGTACGGCACCACCTTCCACGACGTGAAGACCGGCGCCAACCAGGACTTCTCCACCAAGACCGGCTACGACCAGGTCACCGGCTGGGGCACCCCGGTCGCCGACGCGCTGACCACCGCCCTGCTCGGCGGCTCCAGCTCGACCGGCAACACCGTGACCGTCGCCAACCCGGGCAACCAGAACGGCACCGTGGGCACCGCGGTCTCGCTGCAGGTCAGCGGCACCGACTCGGCTGCCGGCCAGACCCTGAGCTACTCGGCCAGCGGCCTGCCGGCCGGCCTGTCGATCAGCACCTCGGGCCTGATCAGCGGCACCCCGACCACCGCCGGCACCGCCACCGTGACGGTCACCGCGACCGACACCACCGGCGCCACCGGCTCCACCAGCTTCACCTTCACCGTCGCGGGCGGCTCCACCGGCTGCACCCCGGCCCAGCTGCTCGGCAACTCCGGCTTCGAGACCGGCTCCGCCGCCCCGTGGACCACCTCCAGCGGCGTGGTCGACAACTCCTCCTCCGAGGCCGCGCACGGCGGTAGCTGGAAGGCCTGGATGGACGGCTACGGCAGCAGCCACACCGACACCGTCTCGCAGACCGTCACCATCCCGGCCGGCTGCAAGGCGACCTTCAGCTTCTGGCTGCACGTCGACACCGCCGAGACCGGCAGCACCGCGTTCGACAAGCTGACCGTCACCGCCAACGGCACCACGCTGAAGACCTACTCCAACGTGGACGCGGCCGCCGGTTACACCCAGCGCACCTTCGACCTGTCCGCCTACGCCGGCCAGAGCGTCACCCTCAAGTTCACCGGCGTCGAGGACTCCTCCCTCCAGACCAGCTTCGTCATCGACGACGCGACCCTGAACGTCGGCTGAGAGCAGCTGAGCGCGGTGACAACTGCGCGTCATTATCCGGTAGCTCGCTGACACCAATTGGCGGGAAATCCCAGGTAGTGAGACATCCCGCCGGTTTCGGACCACCGTCCGATACCGGCGGGATTGTTGCATTCTCGTTTCACCGGTTTGGAGATCCCCACCAGTTACGTGAAGTTAATTTGTCGTGACCACTGTCATAGCGCGCGGTTGATGACGTAGCCTCTGGTGCCTGCGTAAGGTTCCTGCAGCTCGGTGACGTCCCCACAACGTCACCGAGCCAGTCCCGCCGCGTATCTCTTCAGGCCACGGGGCGGCTGGTGGGGAAGGTTATTCGCATGGGCACGCCATACCAGCAGAACGCCGGTCACCTCCGTTTGGTGGAACCGGCCACCCTCAGTCCTGTTATTCCCGCCGCCTGTCCCGCTACCGCAGTAACCACCACGGGGAACTTCGCGCAGACCCTGCACAGCGCCATCGAGGCAAGCGGCCTCAGCCTGGACCGGATTCGCACCGAGCTCGCCCAACACGGCGTCAGGATCAGCGTCACCACCCTGAGTTACTGGCGGCGCGGTCGCAGCCAGCCCGAACGGGCCTCCTCGGTACGGGCCGTGGCCCTGCTGGAGGAGCTGCTCGGGCTGCCCTCCACCACCCTGTCCAGCCTGCTCGGGCCGCCGCGCCCGCGCGGCCGCTGGGTCACCCAGGCGATGCCCGACAGCATGCCGGTCTCCGAACTCTGGCCCGAGGAACAGCGGGTGGCCGAGGTCTTCGAGGAACTCGACGCGCCGCCGATCGGCGAGCTGGAGCGGCTCAGCATCCACGACGCCTACTACGTCAACGCCGACCGGCAGGGCCAGACCCTGCGCACCCGACAGGTGGTCCGCGCCACCGTCAGCGGGGTGACCCGCTGCCTGGTGGTGCAGAAGGCCGACGAGGACTCGACGAGCTGCCCCGAGATCACCTCGGTCCGGCACGCCCGGCTGGGCCGGGTGCGGCGCAAGCCGGAGATCGGACTGCTGGTCTCCGAACTGCTGCTGGACCGGCCGCTGGGGGTCGGCGACTCGGCCGTCTTCGAGTACGAGGTCGAGCTGCCGCCGGCCGGGCCGTCCACCGTCTACGCCCGCCGCTTCGCGGTTCCCGTGCGCGAGTTCGTCCTCCAGGTGCACTTCGACCCGGCCAGCCTGCCGGTCCACTGCGAACGCTACGAACGCCTCGGCGGCGAGGAGCAGGACAAGCTGCGCGAACGCCTCTGGATCGGCGCCTCCGCCAGCGTCCACGCCATCGCCACCGACCAGCAGCCCGGCCAGACCGGCATCCGCTGGGAGTGGGACTAGGGGGCTGTCCGGGGCCGCGCGCCCTGTCCGGTCCGCCCTGTCCAGTCCGCTTGCCCGGGGGGCAAAACGCTTCCACCCGGCAGAACCGGCCTGCCTACGCTCCAGTCACCGCACCCCGTGACCGCCGGAGCCGCCCATGTCCACGCCCCGCCCCCACCCGCTGCACGCCGTGCGCGCCGCCGCCTTCGCGATCGGCGCGCTGCTCCTGCTGGTCGCCGTCGGAGTGCTGCTGCACCAGCCGCTGCTGATCCCGCCGTTGGCGGCCAGCGCCGCCCTGGTGCACGGCGCACCCGGGCTGCCGCTCGCCCAGCCGCGCAACCTGGTCGGCGGGCAGCTACTCTCGGCGCTCACCGGCTTCGCCACCCTCACGGTGACCGGTCGCACTGCCTGGGGCGCGGCGGTGGCCGGCGGGCTGGCCCTGGGCGCGATGATGCTCACCCACCTCTCGCACTCCCCGGCCGCCGCCACCGCGGTGATCGTGGTGCTGCAGGGCCCGCACCCGGTGCCGTTCCTGCCGCTGCTGGCGCTGGCCACCGCGCTGCTGGTGGCGATCGGCATGCTGCCCGGCCGGCTCGGCCAGAGTCCGGTGCGGTACCCGCTCAGCTGGTAGCGGGTGGCAGGATCAGCCCCATGAGCAACCAGGTTGAGCTGGACCCGATCGGCCAGGTGGTCGGCGGCCGCACCGAGGTGTTCGACGACGACTGGGGACAGGTCGCCGCCGTGATCCGGCTGGACGCCGCCCGGTACAGCGCCGAGGCACTGCGCGGACTCGACGCCTTCTCGCACCTCGAGGTGGTCTTCCACTTCCACCAGGTCGCTCCCGAGAAGATCGAGACCACCGCCCGCCGCCCGCGCGGCAACCCCGACTGGCCCGAGGTCGGCATCTTCGCCCAGCGCGGCAAGAACCGCCCCAACCGGATCGGCGTCTCCCGCTGCCGGCTGGTCCGACTGGACGGCCTGGACCTGCACGTCCTCGGCCTGGACGCGGTGGACGGCACCCCGGTGCTCGATCTCAAGCCCTGGATGGCCGAGTTCGGCCCGCTCGGCGCCACCGAGCAGCCGCAGTGGGCCACCGAGCTGATGCGCGCGTACTACTGACCTGCCGTCAGGCCGTCCTGGAGAAGCCGAGAAGCAATGACCACCAACCAAGCCACTGGACTCGCGCTGCGCCGCTGGCGCGAGACGGCGGCGCAGCCGGACAGCCTGCTGATCGACGGCTTCCACGCGCTCAAGCACACCCTGCGGTTCGGCGGCGAGGTCCGCCAGGTTCTCACCACCGACCCGGCGGGCCTGGCCGAGCTGGCCGACCGGCTGGCCCCGGACGTGGCGGCGGCGATCGCCGCGGCCGCCGTCCAGGTGCCGGCCGCCGCGCTGCGCGAGCTGGTCCCCCGCCCGCACCCCACCGGGGTCGCCGCGCTGGCCGTCCGGCCGGACGGCGCCGCGCTGTTGGAGCGGCTGCGCGCGCTGCCGCGCAGCGCCCCGGTGGTGGTGCTGGACAACCCCCGCAACCTCGGCAACATCGGCGCGGTGGTCCGCCTCGCGGCCGGCTTCGGCGCCACCGGCGTGGTCACCACCGGCGATGTCGACCCCTGGCACCCGGGCGTGGTCCGGGCCGGCGCCGGTCTGCACTACGCCACCGCGGTGGCCCGGCTGACCCCCGACGAACTGCCGCCCGGCCCGCTCTACGTGCTCGACCCCGAGGGCGCCGACATCCGCTCGGTCACCCTGCCCGACGAGGCGCTGCTGGTCTTCGGCTCCGAGCGGCACGGCGTCAGCGCCGAACTGCGGGCCAGGGCCGACGCGCTGCTGGCGATCCCGATGCGCCCGCAGGTGTCCAGCTTCAACCTGGCCACCTCGGTGGGCATGGGCCTGTTCCACTGGATGTCCCACACCTCCTCAGGCCTGCCGGGCTGAGCTCCTCGGCGCCGAGCCGGCCGGTGCCGAGCTGTTCGGTGCCGAACCGGCCGGCACCGGGCCCTTCGGCTTCCGCAACGCCCGCTCCAGCTCGCCGAGCGCCGTCACCAGCAGCCGCATCCCGCCCCGGACCACCTCCTGCTGGGCCCCCGGGCGGTGGTGACTGAGCACCAGCTCCTGGTCGGTGGCCAGCGCCTCGGCCTCCTCCCAGGCCTGCTGCGCGGCCCGCACCCGCCGGAAGTCCACCGGTGTGCCGGCCAGCACGGCGGCCCCGGCCGCCGCCGTCGCCTCGGCCAGCAGCTCGCCGAACTCGGCCGCGCCCGGCACCGGCTCGGCCTCCCGGCCCGGCAGGTGCGCCTCCATCAGCAGCGACACCCGGGACAGGTGGCCGACCGCCTCGCGGGCCCGGTTCAGCTGCTTGCGGCTCAGCTGCGGGGAATGCACGGCATGGCTCACCGGCTCCGCCTCGGCCCGCTCCCGGGCCTGCAGGAAGGCCGAGCGGGTCTCCCGCAGGTCCAGCAGCGCCCGCCGCACCGCCCGCGGGTCGCGCCCGGCCGGATCGCCGTAGCCGGCCAGCACGGCGGCCGCGTACCGGCCCACCGCGGTGATCCACTCGGCGGTGCGCTCGGGCAGCCGGGCGGTCTCCCAGGTCGGGAAGAGCGCGTACCCGACCAGCGCCACCGCGCCGCCCAGCAGGGTCATCAGGATCCGCTCGTAGGCGGTCTGCACCGCGTGGCCCTGGTCGATGCCGAGCAGGAAGACCACATAGGCCGAGATGCAGGTGGTGGCCAGCGCGTAGCCGGTGCGCAGGGTCAGGTAGGCGCCGCCGATGCAGACCACGGCCAGCACGCAGGACGCCCAGGTCCCCGGGTGCGCCAACTCCACCACCACGGTGGCCAGCACCACCCCGACCACCGTTCCGGCCACCCGGGCGACACCCCGGCTGAAGGTCTGGCCGAAGTCGGGCCGGATCACCATCGCGGCGGTCATCGCCGCCCAGTAGCTGTGGTGCAGGCCGGTCAGCCGGGCCAGCAGATAGGCCGCGGTGACCACCCCCGACAGCCGCACGGCATGGTGCAGGACCGGCGAGCCGCCGTGCAGTTGGCGGCGGGCGGTGCGCAGCGCCACCGGGACCATCCGGGCCAGGCCGGGACGGACCAGGGCGCCGCCGGAACCCGGGATCGGGGTGGACAGGGTGTCCTCGCCGGACTGGTCCAGGCTGTCGGCGGCCCGGCTCAGCAGGGTGGTGAGCCGGCGGGCGGCGCGCAGCGCCGGACCGTGCAGCACCGTCCCGACCGGACCGGCCAGCGCGGCGGGCGCCGACTTCGGGTAGGCCACCGGGTCACCGCCCCGGATCGCCCGGGCCAGCGCGTCCAGCAGCTGCGCGGCCCCCGCCAGCAGCTCCCGGGCCCGGTCCCGCTCCGGTCCCTCGGCGGCCGCGCCGAGTTCGGGGTCGGCGATCGCCGCCAGGGTGGGCCGGATCCGTTCGGCGATGCCGCGCAGCCCGTGCAGCTCCGGCGGGCGGCGCCGCTCCTGCCAGGGCGTCAGGGCGGCCGCGTGCCGGGCGGTCATCAGCGGCGCCGGGTCGATGATGGCGTACGGATCGTGCCGCAGCCGGCGGGCGTAGTCGGCCAGCTCGGCGTAGGCGTCCGCCAGCGCGTCCCGCTGGGCGCCCCAGGCCTTCACCGGGAAGACGGTGATCACCAGTGCCTGCACCACCCCGCCGAGCGTGCAGAGCAGCGCGTGACCCAGCGCGGTCGGCACGCTGACGGGCAGTTGGACGACCACCAGCATCACGGTCACCGTGTTGGCGGCCACCACCCCGGCGGTCGGGCCGAGCGCCCAGGCCAGCCCCGCCGCGAAGCACCAGGCGGCCAGCAGCACCGGGAACAGCCCGGGCACGCCGACCGCCAGGTAGCCGAGGAAGGTGCTGACGCCCAGTCCGATGCCCGCCGCCACCGCCAGCGAGCGGCGCGGCCGGAAGCTGCGCTGAAAGGTCGCGGTGCCGGCGATGAACGCGCCCATCGCCGCCGAAGTGGCCTGCACCGGACCGAGCAGCGCCAACACCGGGAAGACCACCAGCGCCACCGCACCGGCCCCGCGCGCCGCCCGCACCGGATCCCCCACCGCCCGCTCCAGGTGCAGCCCGGCCCGACCGGTGTGGCGAAGCGCAGCGAGCCAGGGCATACCGGACAGTCTAGGAGCGCCCGGACCTCCTAGGAGCGCCGGAGCTTGCGAGCCACCCAGAGCAGGGCGCCGGTCGGCAGGAAGACCGAGTCCGCCGCGATCATCGCCAGGGAGAAGACCGGCAGCCCGAGCAGCACCGCGATGGCCAGGTGCTCGGTGATCATCAGGGCCAGCAGCGCGTTCTTCAACCGCCGGTTCCAGAGCGTGAAGGGGAAGGCCACCTGCATCAGCACGGTCCCGTAGGACAGCGCGAAGACCACCAGCATGCTGTGGCCGAGCAGTCCGGACAGGGCCGGCCAGGGCGTGAAGTAGTCCAGGTGCAGCGGGTAGTAGAGGGCGCTGCCGTCCTGCCAGCGCGAGCCCTGCACCTTGTACAGGCCGGCCGTCGCGTAGACCAGCACCACCTGGGCGGCGATCACCAGCATCGCGCAGTGGTGCAGCATGCTGCCCAGCGCGTCCAGCACGGCCCGCGGTTCGCCCCGCGGCCACCAGCGGTTGACGGCGTACCAGAGCCCGGCGCAGGCCCACGCCGCCCAGAAGAACGCCGCCCAGCCCAGGTACGGCCAGTCCGCCACCGTCCAGCTGATCCGGCCGGTCAGCTGAGCCGCCGTCAGCAGGCCGGCCGAGAGCGCCCAGAGCAGCACCCCGGAGGCCGATCCCGGCTCCCGACGGCGGGCCCGGCGCCGGGCGTCCAGCGACCAGACCTCGGCGCACCGGGTGAAGGCCAGGTAGATCGCCATCAAGTGGACCAGGTTGTCCCCGCCGTCGCCGACCAGGATGCTGCGGTTCTGCAGCGAGATCACGGTCACCAGGAACAGCACCGAGCTGAACCTGGTCCGCCAGCCGAGCAGCATCAGCACCGCCGCCAGCAGCGCCAGCGCGTAGCCCCCCTCGAACCACCAGCGCCCGTTCTGCCAGTCGAGCACCGTGAAGCCGTGGGTCTGCGCCAGCAGCTCGCGGGACAGGTCGAGGCTCCACGGTGACCGGTCGCCGTACAGCAGGCGCCGGTGCGGCCACTCGCGCAGCAGCTGCACGGTGACCACCAGCGCGAAGCCGATCCGCACCACGGCGGCCTGGTAGCGGGCCAGCGGGCGTCCGGTGAAGGCGGTGAAGCCGGTCACCAGGGCGTCGCCGATCCGGTCGGCGAGGGTCCGGCGGGCCGGCTGCGGCCAGGCCGGCGGCGCGACGGGCGGCCCGTCCACCGGTCCGGCCTGCTGCGGGATGCCGGGCAGCAACCCCTCGGCCCCGGCCCCGGCCCCGACCTCGGCCCCGACCCCGACCCCGGTCCCAGCCCCGGTCCCGACCCGGGCCCCGGCCTCCGGGCCTGTCCCGGCCGCTGTCCCGGCCGCTGTCCCGGTCTCCGGCCCGCCGGTCATCGCAACCCCTGGTAGTCCGCGTCGGTCACCGGCCACCAGCCCAGCTCCTGGTACTGCGGCTGGGTCGCCACCGTGTCCTTGCTCCACGGCGGCGGCGCGATGTGCGCGGTGGCCGAGCGCAGCTCGACCGCCACGATCGGCGAGCCGCCCACCGCGCGGCCGAGCCGCTGCAGCGCGATCCGCTTGAGGTACTGCTCGGCCAGCTCGCTGCGGGTGCCGGCGGTGCCGGCGTGCTGGTCGTCGTGGGTGCCGTCGTAGAAGTCCCAGGCCCGGCGCAGCAGGTTCTGGTCGGCGTGGCTGGGAATCGGGTTGTGCCGGATCGCGGCGATGTCACGGGCCGTCAGATCGATCCAGTCGCCCTGCCCGGCCACCGTCCGCACCCGCGCCTGGACGCTGATGTTGTACTGCAGCGGGTCCGGCGCGAAGAGCTTCCAGTTCTGCTCGAACTCCGGGTAGACCACCCCGTTCAGCTGCTCCTGGTAGCGCTGCGAGACGGCGTTCGGCGGCGCCGACTGCAGGAACACCGCGCCGAGGAAGACCACCGTGCCGGTGAGCAGCAGCACCCCGGCGGCCGCGAGCACCACCAGGGCGGGCAGCGACCAGACCCGTGCCGGCCCCGGCGCCTCGTCATCACCGGTCATCCGCGTTTCCCCCCTCGGTCAGCGGTTCCCAGACGGTTCAGAGCACATACGCCTCGACGCCCGAGCTGCTCACCAGCGGGCGCCCTGCCTGCTCCCAGGCGAACATCCCGCCGTCCACGTTGAACGCCTCCCGGCCCTGGCCGACCAGGTACTGCACCACCTGCGCGGACCGGCCGCCGACCCGGCAGAG
Organism: Kitasatospora azatica KCTC 9699; assembly: GCF_000744785.1. NCBI lineage: Bacteria > Bacillati > Actinomycetota > Actinomycetes > Kitasatosporales > Streptomycetaceae > Kitasatospora > Kitasatospora azatica. The sequence continues at coordinate 2,612,213 of NZ_JQMO01000003.1, forward strand.
CACGTACAGCGGCGAGTCCGGCACCTCGCCGAGCCGGGCGACGAACTGGCTCATCGGGATGTGCAGCGCGCCCTCGGCGTGGCCTGCGTCCCACTCGTCCTGCTCCCGCACGTCGAGCAGCAGCGCGTCGGCGGGCAGCTTGTCGACCTGGGCGGTGGGAATCTGCTGGGACATGCCTGGAGTCTCCTGTTCGTGGCAACCGTCGTGGAAGGGCCCATTGTCCCCCGCCGGACCGCCGGGCGGGGGGCCGCCCAGCAGCTCGGCCAGCTCGGCCTGCTGCGCGGCGGCCTTGGCCAGCAGCTGATCGGCCAGCTCGGCCAGCAGTTCGTCCGGGTCGCCGGGGCCGAGCGAGAGCAGCGAGCCCATCGCGGTCGACTCCAACCGGACCCGCTCCGCGGCCAGCTCGCCGATCCGGGCGGTCAGCCAGTCCAGCCGCTGCAGCAGCCACTGCTCGCGGTCCGGCGCGTCCGGGGCCGGCGCCGCCTCCGGGGCGGTGGACCACTCCTCGGCCAGGGCCCGCAGCGCCTCGGCGTCGCCGCGCCCGTACGCCTCGTTGGCCCGGGCGATGAAGGCGGAGCGGCGCTGCTGCTCGGCGGGGTCGGTGGACAGGTCGGGGTGGGCCTGGCGGGCCAGCTCCCGGTAGAGCCGCTGCGCCTCCTTGCCCGGGCGGACCCGCTGCGGGGCCTCGGGCTGGGCCGGCTCCGGCGACTCGGCGCCCGAGCCCGCCTCGGCCTGACGGACGCTGTCGAAGAGCGCGTCCAGGTCCGGCAGCTCGTCCACCACCCGGCGGGCCTCGGCGGCGATCCGCCGGTCCTCCGGGTCGCCGGTGCGGGCCGCCCGGGCCTCGGCGACCAGCGCCTCCAGCTCGTCGAGGCGGGCGTAGAGCGGGCCGAGCCGCTGATGGTGGATCAGTGCGAAGTTGTCGATCTCCACCCGCAGGGTGGCCACGTCGACGTCCAGCGTCAGCCAGGCCAGCTCGGTCGCCGCGACCTGCTCCTCAAGCCGCTGCCGCTCCGGGTCCGTCCACCGGACGGGGCTCATTGCGGTCACTGGTCGCCTCGCTCATCCACTCGTCACTCGCCACCACGCACGCACCGGCACACGCCGCCCCGAGCCTACCGGTGTAGCGCGGTCACTCTGTGGGGAGGAAGTACAGCGATTTCAGGCCAGCTGATGATGGACAGGGCGTGCGAGACGGCGCACGCTGGGTGACACGCAACTGATACTGAGCAATCTGGCGGTTTCGGTACCGGTCACCGCCACGACCGTGCTTCGCTGGGAGCGGCACAGCGAGACCACATACCTGACAGCCGCACAGGTGGCCGGATCGGCGGCCGGACAGGCGGGAGCGACACGGATCCCATGGCGGACGACCCGAACTCAACATCGGACACCCCGGCCCAACTGCCCCGATCGCTGGGCGCGGTCACCTCGGCCGAGCAGATCGAGCCCCTCGAACCAGGCGACCAGGCCACCGGAGTGGTCGCCATGGTGCGGCTGGCGGCCGTGCTGATCGACCCGGACGGCCGGATCGCGTGGTGGAGCCGCGGGGCCGAGGAGCTCTTCGGTCACCGCACCGAGGCGGTCCAGGGCCGGCCGGCCGGCGGCCTGCTGCCCGCGGTGGAGCCGCGCTCGCTCGCCGACTCGCCGATCTCGGCCGGCCGCCGCTGCGACGCCTTCGACACCCTGGACGACCTGACGGCCGGCGGCGCCTGGGCCGGTCTGATGCCGGTCACCGACCGCGAGGACCGGTCCCGCTCGGTGCTCTGGTGGGCCTACCCGCTGCTCGAGCCGGACGGCCGCAGCCTGCTCGCGCTGGCCGCCGACGCCCGCCCGCTGCGCACCCGCGGCCCGCGGATCGCGATCGGCCGCCGGTTGCTGCCGTACGCGGCCGCCGAGGCCGGGCAGGGCGGCTTCCACTGGATCTCCGCCGCGCTGGGGCACGGCGGTCCGGCCGGGGCGGCCGGCGCGCTGGCCCCGCTGCTGCCCAGGATCGGCGCCGCCCGGCAGCGGGGGCTGCTGCGGCAGGTCGCCGCCGCCGGGGGCCCCGCGCTCTGGGTGGACGCCGGCACCCGGCTGCCGGTCGTCCCGTACGAGCCGACCGCCGCCGGCGTGGCCGCGCTGGCCGCCGGGATCGGCCGCCGCTACCCGACCGCCCAGCAGCGGGCCACCGCGGCCGGCGGCGGCTCGGGCCTGCGGGTCGTCCCCGAGCCCAGGCCCGCCGCCACGCCGACCGCACCCGCAGCCGCACCCGCCGCACCGACAGCCGGACCCACACCGACACCCACACCCGCCACGGCCGAGGACGCCACCCCCACCCTGCCGGGCCCGCGAACGGCTGGCCCGGGCCCCGCGCCGACCCCGGGAGCCCCCCTGACCACCGAGCAGCCCGCCGGCCCCGTCCGCTCGGCCCCGTCCCGGCCCCGCACGGCCCGCTCCGCCCGGTGCCCGACCAGCTGACCCCGCTGCTGACCAACGGCCAGGCCGGCGAGCAGCTGGCCCTGTTGAACGAGGTCGGCGGCAAGGTCGGCACCACCCTCGACCTGGACACCACCGCGCGCGAGCTCTGCCAGGTGCTGGTCCCCCGGGTCGCCGACTTCGCCTGCGTGGACCTGCTGGACCGGCTGATCTCGGACGCCGAACTGCCCGACGAGCAGCCCGACGACGACACCATGCTGCGCCGGGTCGCCCGCAGCTTCCACGAGTCCGGCGAATCCTCCAGCGAGTGGGGACACGTGCTGGAGGAGGGCGCGCTGCTCGCGATGCCGCGCAGCACCCCGCCGGGCATGGCGCTGCAGCGCAACCAGGCGGTGCTGGTCCCGGCCGTGACCGAGGACATCGCGGTGGACTACGCGGCCGCGCTCGGGGGCGGACCGGGCCTGGTCCCGGTGGTCTCCGGCCGCTCGATGCTGGTGCTGCCGCTCTCCGCCCGGGGCACCGTGCTGGGCATCCTCAAGCTGCTGCGGCTGCCGGACCGGGCCCCGTTCGACGAGTCGGACGCCGCCACCCTGCTGGAGCTGGCCGCCCGGGCCGCGCTCTCGCTGGACAACGCCCGGCTGCACCGGGCCGAGTCCAAGGTCGCCACCACCCTGCAGCGCTCGATGATCCCGACCCGCCCGCCGCGGATCCCCGGGGTGCAGATCGCCCACCGCTACATGCCCGGTGACCGCCGGGCCGAGGTGGGCGGCGACTGGTTCGACGCGATCCAACTGCCCGGCAGCCGGGTCGCCCTGGTGGTCGGCGACGTGATGGGCCACGGCCTGCACTCGGCCGCCGCGATGGGCCGCTACCGCACCGCGATGCAGACCCTGGCCGCCCTCGACCTGCCGCCCGGCCAGTTGCTGCGCCACCTGGACAACCTCGCCCAGAAGATCGGCGACGACCACCTGGCCACCTGCCTGTACGCGGTCTACGACCCGATCAACCGCACCTGCGAGCTGGCCAGCGCCGGCCATGTGCCGCCGGTCCTGGTCCACCCGGACGGCACCGGCGAGCTGTTGGAGATCCCGGCCGGCGCTCCGATCGGGGTCGGCGGGGTGCCGTTCGTGGCCAAGAAGATCGAGGTCTCGGACGGCTCGATGCTGGTGATGTGCACCGACGGCCTGGTCGAGGTGCGAGGTGGCGACATAGGAGCAGGCCTGGCGGCCCTGTGCGGCAACCTGATCGACCCCAAGCGGACCCCGGACGAGGCCTGCGACACGGTGCTGGACCGGCTGCACTCGGACGACCGCAAGGACGACGTCGCCCTGCTGGTCGCCCGCTTCGACGGCGTGGCCGAGACCGAGGTGGCCACCTGGACCCTGGCGGTGGACACCGCCGAGGTCCGCCGGGCCCGCCGACTGGTCCGCGACCAGCTGGCGGCCTGGCAGCTCACCGCGCTCAGCGACACCACCGAACTGCTGGTCAGCGAGCTGGTGACGAACGCGGTGCGGGTGGCCAGGGACTACGTCCAGCTGCAGCTGATCCGGGTGGACAAGCTGCTGGTGGAGGTCAGCGACGACAACCACAACCTGCCCTCGCTGGAGCCCGCCGAGTCGATGGACGAGAACGGGCGGGGCCTCAACCTGGTCAGCAAGCTGGCCGAACGCTGGGGCACCGCCCGCAAGGCGGTCGGCAAGGTGGTCTGGTTCGAGCAGCCGCTGCCGCGGAAGAACTGATCAGGCGGTGCGCTGACGTCCCTCGGACGCGACCAGGGTGGCCGCGCCGACCCCGCTGAGCACCCGCGGCCAGTAGCTGCCGAAGACCTCGCCGGTGGCGGCGATCAGCAGCGCGGTGACGATCGCCACCACGTGCTCCAGCCCGGCCAGGTTGGGCAGCACCACGGCCTCGGTGATCATCGCCCCGACCACAATGGCACCGGTGAACCAGGCCCTGGTCCGCCAGGCGATGCAGACCGCCAGCGCCACCACGGCCGCCGACGGACCGGTGTCCCGGTAGTGCGCCACATAGGAGGGGAAGCCGAACAGGTGGTCCGGGCCGATCGACACCCCGATCCGGGCGAAGACGGTGCCGGCCAGCGTGCAGGCGTAGGCGACGAAGAGCGTCACCTTGCGGCCCAGCACGATCTCCGCCACCCCGAAGACCAGCAGGACCTGGGCGAGCGCGCCCCAGACCGGCAGGTCGAGCGCCGGCACGTACAGCGACAGGGGAGTGCGCAGCAGCGAGACGTCGAGCGGCAACGCGGCCTTGACGACGCCGATCTGGTTGACGAACCGCTCCCCGTGCGGCAGGTGCTGGACAATGCTGAAAAGGAGGATCAGGAACGTCGCCGCGGTGGCCAACGGGATGGACGCGAACTTGCGACGCGCCACATGATCCCGAACGGTCCCGAACAATGTTCCCCACTCGGCGACGACGGCGCGCTGAACCAACGCCACCCGCCCTCGTCGCTCGCCCCCCGTGTGGGTCCTCTGGTTCACGACAGCCTCTCTCGTCCGTCTGCTTCCGTTGTTTCTCCGCCCCGGCAGAAGTCCGCCGGACCCAGCTGTGGTCCACCTTCCAGCCTAGGCACTTCCGGCACTTCGCGACTCGCTCTTCCTGCCGATATGCGAGTCATCCCCAAGTGGGACGGCGCACTATTCGGTATATCCCGCAGGACCCCTCCCACAGGCCCCCCTCCACAGGCCCCCCTCCGCCCCCCGGCGGAGGGCTACCCCTTCCCGCCGCCTTCCGCCGCGGGCAGCGACGGGCCGGCCGGTGCGGCAGGCGGCCGTCGGTGCCGACGACGGAAGAGCGTGGGGAGACTCGGTGCGGTGATGAAACCCTCGGCGAGCGCATTGGCGATACCGATCCGGGGGATTTCGCTGGTCTTCTCGAAGAGCAGATAACGCGGTTCCCAGATCGGCCGGTACTTCGCGTTCGCCCGGTAGAGCGACTCGATCTGCCACCAGCGGGAGAAGAAGCTCAGCGAGGCCCGCCACAGTCGCAGCACCGGACCGGCGCCGAGCCGCGAACCGCGCTCGAAGACCGAGCGGAACATCGCGAAGTTCAGCGAGACCCGCTCCAGCTGCAGTTCCTTGGCGCCCTTCTCCAGGAGTTCGATCACCATGAACTCGACCAGCCCGTTCTCGGACTCCCGGTCCCGGCGCATCAGGTCCAGCGAAAGGCCCTTCGCCCCCCAGGGCACGAAGCTCAGCAGGGCGCGCAGCTCACCGTCCGCATCGGTGCACTCCAGCATCACGCAACGCCCGTCGGCCGGATCGCCGAGCCGGCCCAGCGCCATCGAGAAACCGCGCTCGGTCTGCCCGTCGCGCCAGCGGTCGGCCTTCTCCAGCAGCTCGGCCATCTCCTCCTCGGGGATGTCCTCGTGCCGGCGCAGCCGCACCGTGTACCCGGCCCGCTTGACCCGGTTGTACGCCTGCCGGACCACCCGCATGGCGCGGCCGTCCAGCGAGAACTCGTCCAGCTCGACGATCGCCTCGTCGCCCATCTCCAGCGCGTCCAGGCCGTGCCGGGCGTAGATCACCCCGGCCTCCTCGGAGGCGCCGGTGACGGCCGGCGCCCAGGCGTGCTCCCGGGCCTCGGCCAGCCACAGCTCGATCGCGCCCGGCCAGGCCTCCGGGTCGCCGATCGGGTCGCCGGAGGCCAGCGAGACCCCGCCGACCACCCGGTAGGTGACCGCGGCCTTGCCGGTCGGCGAGAAGATCACCGCCTTGTCCCGGCGGGTCGCGAAGTAGCCCAGCGAGTCCCGCTCGCCCTGCCGGTCCAGCAGCTCGCGCAGCTTCTGCTCGTCCTCGCCGGTGAGCAGCTCCTTGCCGCGCGGACTGCGGAAGGCGACGTAGAGGACCAGCAGGAAGAGCACCGCGCCCATCGCGTTGATGAAGGCGTTGACCCAGTTCGGCACGTTGATCACGTCCAGCACCCGGTCCGAGGGTGTGACGGTGATCATGCGGAAGATCGCGTACCGGAACCGGTCCCCGAAGCTCGCGCCGGAGAGCGTGTTGAAGATCTCGACCAGCACCGAGCCGACCAGGCCACCCACCACCAGGCCGCCGAAGAAGGTGGCGATCGCCGTCTTCGGGTTGGAGCGGTCTCCCTTGGAGGTGAACTCCTTGCGGCCGACCACCAGGAGGACCATGAACAGGCCGGTCAGCACGATGGAGAAGTAGTTGAACCCGTGCTCGGTGAAGTGGCCGCCCGGCACGGTCATCCACAGCACATAGGTCAGGAAGGTCAGCCCGCCCAGGCCGAAGTTGAAGATCCAGGCGGCCCGCTTGCGCTTGCGCATCGCCACCGCGAGGAAGAGCGAGAGAACCGCCGTGGCCAGACCCGCCGTCATCAGGTACGGAGTGAAGTACTCGCCCTCGGAGTGGTGCCGGACGGTGTTGCGAAACGGAGCGGCCACCACCGCGACCAGGTTGAGCAGCGCGATCAACCGCAGGTACCAGACCGTGCCGGTCGCCGCGACGGACCGGATCCGGGCCGGCGCGGGCCGGGGACCGGCGGCGGCAGCCGACGGCGACTGCTTGGTGGTGGACATGGACTCAATTCCAGACGATCAGGTCCAGGGGCGCATCCGCACCTGGTGGAACGTCATCAATCGTGGCTCAGCCCGGATGAGATTCGCGTGAACCGGAACGCCGATTCCGACCCCGCCGTTCGGCGGGGGTGACGGCGCCGCGAGCCCCTAGGCTCGTGCCGGTAGAGAGACTGAGGAGACGGCATGGAACCCATCCGCGTGCTGATCGTGGACGACGAGCTGCTCGTCCGGTCCGGCCTGGGGCTGATCGTCGGCTCGGCTCCCGACCTGGAGCTGGTCGGCAGCTGTTCCGGCGGCGAGGCCGAGGCGTACGTGCAGCGGCTGAAGCCGCACGTGGTGCTGCTGGACGTGCGGATGCCCGACCTGGACGGGATCTCGGTGCTGCGCCGGCTGCGCGAACTGCCCGACCCGCCGGCCGTCTCGATGCTCACCACCTTCGACACCGACGAGTACATCGGCACCGCGCTGCGGTCCGGCGCGGCCGGGTTCCTGCTCAAGGACACCGCCCCCGACCAGCTGGTGCACGCGGTGCGGATCCTGGCCGCCGGCGGCAGCATGCTCTCGCCCGCCGTCACCCGCACCGTGATCGGCGGCTATGTGGAGGGCGGCGGACCGGACGCCGGCGCGCTGGCCCTGGTGCGCACCCTGACCGGGCGCGAACTGGACGTGCTGGCGCTGCTCGGCGAGGGGCTGGCCAACGCGGAGATCGCCGACCGGCTCTTCCTGGGCACCGGCACGGTCAAGGACCACATCAGCGCGATCCTGGGCAAACTCGGCGCCAGCAACCGGGTCCAGGCCGCCGTGATCGCGCACCGCGCCGGACTGGTCCGACCGACCCAGCAGTAGCCACAGCAGCTCCGCCGTGCGGGTGACTTGGGGGCGACGTGCGGCGGCGCAACCATCCTGGCGGGGATCGAGGACGAAGAGTGACCAAGGGAACACTTTCGGCCATCACTGATCGAAGGTGTTCTTGCGTGATCTCGATCGCTCCGCGAGAAGCGATCCCGTCAAGGAATGGAGAACACCCATGAAGGACTTCCGCAGGGCTCTGGTGCTGGCATGCGCCGCCGGTGCGCTCGTGCTGGGCGGCGCCGGCGCGGCCGCGGCCGACGCCACCGCCGAGGGTGCGGCGATCGGCTCGCCCGGCGTGCTGTCCGGCAACGTCGTCCAGGTCCCGATCCACATCCCGATCAACATCTGCGGCAACTCCGTCAACGTGGTCGGGCTGCTCAACCCGGCGGTCGGCAACGTCTGCATCAACTCCTGACCGTCGCCTGAGCCACCCAGCGCCGGCCGACCCCGCCTCCTGGGCGGGGCCGGCCGGCCGCGTCGTTCCCGTCAGCTCCGCCGGCCGGCACCGCCCGCGACCGGCAGCCGGAGGTCCAGGCCGGCTTCGCTCTCCGCACCCAGCGCGAGGGCCGCGGCGACCTCGCCCGGCATCGGCCGCAGCCCGAGCAGGGCCGCGACCAGTCGGGCGGCTCCGAGGTGCCAGTCCCGGGAGCGGCGCAGCATCCCGTGGTCGGCGCCGGCCACCGTGATCCCGGCCACCGCCGCCCCGGCCGCCCTGGCCCTGGCGTCGAAGCGCACCGTCTCGGCGGGATCGGTCACCTTGTCGCGGTCCCCGTGCAGGGTGACCAGCCGCCGGCCCGCCAACTGCTCGCACGGGTCCTCGGGCGGGCACCAGGGCGCCAGCGCGACCACCCCGGTCACCGAGGGGTGCCCGGCGGCCCGCAGCGCGGCCCGGCCGCCCATCGAGTGGCCGAGCAGCACCACCGGCACCGGCCCCAACTCGGCCGCCACCTCGTCCAGCGCCGCCAGCACGTCCCGGGCGGGGTCCGCCCGCTCGCCGTTCCACCCCCGGTAGCGGTACCGCACCAGCCCGACCGCCACCGTCCCACCCGCCGTGGCCCGCGCCACCGGCCGCACGAACCCGTTCATCCGCACCGCCGCCAACTGCCACGGCCGCGCCGGGGCGGTACTGGCCACCCGTCCCCCGTACAGCACCAGCACCACCCCCCGGGCCCCGCGCGGCCGCTCCCGCCACCGCAGCAGCTCCGTCACCCGTCCCCGCCTTCCCGCCGTAGCTCCGTGTCACCCCATCCTGCCCGCCCGCCGGGAACGGCGAAGGCCGGCCGCGGCACCCGCGACCGGCCCTCACCCGCGAACGGACCGTCAGGCGCGCGCGCCCTTGCGGCGCAGCGCGACCAGCACGCCCACACCCACGGCCAGCACCGCAGCACCGCCGGCGGCGTAGCCCATGGTGTTGCCGGCACCGGTCGAGGCCAGCTCGGCACCACCGGTGGCGGTGTGGCCGGCGCTCGCCGACGGGGTGGCCGCAGCCACCGCCGAGGCCGAGGCGCTCGCCACCGGGGCGGCGCTCTGCGGGGCGGCCGAGGCAGCGGCGGCCTGCACGGTGAAGGTGCCGGTGCCGGTGCTGACCGGCTTGTGGAAGCCGTCGGCCGAGTAGACGTTGTACTCCGCCGACAACTTCACCTTGGTGGTCTTCAGCGCCGCGTCGGCCTTGAAGGTCAGCTTCAGGGTGGTGTCACCGGGAGCCAGCTGGCACAGCGCCAGGAAGCGCTCGTCGTTCGGCGGCACGTGCTGGCCGGACGGCTCGACGGCCTGGCACTTCGCGCCGTTGTCCGCGGTGATGCCGGTCATGTCCAGGCCGGCCGGCAGCGAGATCTGCTCCTTCGACGAGGCGCCCCAGGTCTCGCCGGGGACGGCGTCGTCGGAGCGGATCATCAGGTCCGGATTGTCGGCCGCGTGCACCATGATGGTCTGCACGGCGCTCTGGCCCGCGGCGAAGTCGCTCAGCGAGAGCGTCTCCTTGCCCTGGGCGGCCCGGGCCGCGGTCTCCAGCTCGTAGGAGAGGCTGCTGCTCTGGAAGGACTTGCCGGCCTTCTGGTCGGCCTCGACCTGGGCGAGCGTGGTGTCGGTCGACGGCACCAGGGTCTGGGTGACCTTGACCTGCTCGGCGTCCGGCGCACCGGCGGCGAACGCGATCGCCACGTCGTGGCGGGCCGCGACGGGGCTGCCGGGCGGCGCCGGCGGCATGGTCGCCCCGGCGGTCTTCGTCATGTCGCAGATCAGCGCGGTCACCTCGGCGGCGGGGGTGCCCGGCACCGCCGGGGTGCAGCCGTCCGGCGAGCTCAGGGTGACCCCGGCGAGCGAACCGCCGCCCACCTTCTGCGCGGTCACCAGGACGTTGGAGTCGACCTTGGCGCCGGCCGGGCCGTTGACCCAGACCGCGAGCACCTCCTGGTTGCCGGGAGCGACCACGACGGTCGGCCGGGCCGCGTCGGTCGCCCAGGGCTGCAGCGTCAGCTTGCCGAAGTCGTCGGCCTGAGCGGCCGCGCCGAAGGCCACCTGCAGCGAGGCCATGCCAAGGGCCGCGACACCGATCGCGGCCGAGCGGGCGAGTTTCACGTGTGCTCCTGTTTCCCCCTGCGGCACCTGCTGCCGCATCGGTCCGACGGATGACTCTCTCGTCGGCGCCGCTCACCATATCTTCATCAAATCCCAAGACAACGGCGCCCCCTATCAGTTCGGATCAGCCATCCCCTCGGTAAACGTGCAGAAAAGCAGGACATTTGAGCAATAGCCGATCAATACCGGTCACGCATTCGGCCTGTACCCGTCACCTCCCTACTCTCGTGACCATCCGAACGATCAGTCAGGAGGTCCGGTATGGCAGGTGTGGAGAACGCGCTGCAGGAGGCGCTGACCATCGAGGGGGCGCTCGGGGCGGCGCTGGTGGACATCGGCAGCGGGATGGCGCTGGGCAGCCTGGGGCACGCCGCCGACCTCGACCTGACCCTGGCGGCGGCCGGCAGCACCGATGTGGTGCGGGCCACCGTGCGGGCCGTCGAGCTGCAGGGGCGGGCCGAGGTGATGGAGGACATCCTGACCACGCTCACCCACCAGTACCACCTGATCCGACCGCTCACCGGGGCCGGCGGCCAAGGGCTCTTCCTCTACCTGGTGTTGGACCGGGCCCGCTCCAACCTGGCGATGGCCCGCCACCACACCCGTCGGATCGAGAGCGAGCTGACCATCTGACCGTGCCTCAGCCGACCCGCTTCAGAACAGCAGCCCGGCCAGCCCCGTCCCCGCGTACACCGCCCCGAGCCCGGCCAGCAGCGAGGCGCCCACATTGGCCGCCGCGTACCAGCGCGCCCCGCTCTCGGCCAGCCGCAGGGTCTCGTAGCTGAACGTCGAATAGGTGGTCAGCGCCCCGCAGAAACCGGTGCCGACCAGCAGCTGCAGCTGCGCCGAGGCGGCCCCCGCCAGCACCGCGCCGGCCACCAGACCGAGCGCCAGCGAACCGACCACGTTCACCGCGAAGGTCCCCCACGGGAAGACCGAGTCGTGCCGCGCCTGCACCGCGCGGTCCGTCAGATAGCGCAGTGGCGCGCCCACCACGGCGCCGAGCGCCACCAGTACCGCCCCGTTCACCCGGCCGCTCCGCTCCCCTGGTCGCCGAGGCCCGCTCCTGCGAGGTCGACGACCTCCACCTCGTCCAGCATCACCAGACCGCCCGTCAGCAGGTCCGTCAGCCCGGCCAGGAACGCCCGCACCCGGTCCGCCTCGTCCACGATCACCACCGCCACCGGCAGGTCCTCGCTCATCGACAGCAGCCGCGCCGAGTGCACCGCCGAGCCGGCCCCGAAGCCCTCCACCCCGTGGAAGACCGAGGCCCCGGCCAGCCCCGCGGCGTGCGCCCGGTGCACGATCTCGGTGGCCAGCGGCCGGTGGTGCCAGGTGTCGGTGTCGCCGACCAGCACGGTCAGCCGCAGCGCCGGACCGCTCAACCGTCGCGCGCTCATCACGCCTCCTTCTGCCGGGCCGGTGCCACGCCGCGCCGGGCCAGCACCCAGCGCATCCCACCGGCCCCGGCCGCCACCGCGCCCAGCGCGGCCACGAGCGTCCCCGCCAGGTAGCCGAGGGCCGGGCCCGGCCGGTGCGCGTCCAGCAGCCGGTACGCGTCCAGGCAGTAGGTGGAGAAGGTGGTGAAGCCGCCCAGCACCCCGGTTCCGAAGAACGGCCGGACCAGCCGGTGGGCCGGCCGCCCCTCGGTGATCGCCACCAGGAACACCCCGATCACCAGGCAGCCCACCGCGTTGATCAGCAGCGTGGTCCAGGGGAACGCCCCTGCCGGGGTGTGCCACAACGTGCCCAGCCCGTACCGCGCCTCGGCCCCGAGCACGCCGCCGACCGCGACCGCGGCCACGGTGTCTGCGTTCCTCATCTCAGCTCTCCGAACCGGCGGTGCGACGGCGCGCCAGTTCCCGGGTCTCGGCCGGCAGCTCGGCCACCCCGACCAGCAGCGGCAGCAGCTCGGGCTCGGTGGTCAGCGCCCGGAACGCGGTGACCTCGACCGGCCCCGCCACCGGGCGCTCGTCGATCCCGGTGACGCCCGGGTCGGAGTACTCGCTCGGGGTGGCCGCTCCGAGGTTGACGGAGCGGACAGACGCACGCGGTTCCATACCCTCAACCTACCGCCGCCCGCTTCCCCCCGATGGCTCAGCCGACCGGGCCGCCGCACCCGGCGCGGCCCAGGCTGGAGGCCATGGACTCGCCGCCGGCCCGCCGCCGCTCCCCGCTCTGGTCCTGGCTGATCCTGCCGGGCTTTCCGGCCCTGCTGCTGGCCGCCTACTTCTCGGTCCCGCTCGGGGTCTTCGGCCCCGAACACCCGGAGCTCAGCTGGACCGTCTTCGTCCTGGCGCTGGCCGCACTGGCGGTGCTGGTGCTCAGTCAGATCAGGCTGATCACGCTGGAGTCCGAGCGGGGCGTGCCCGGCCTGGTCATCCTGGCCGCCTCCAGCCTGGCCCTGGTGATCTTCGCCGGCACCTACGTCTCACTGGCCCGCCAGCCCGGCCAGTTCAGCGGCCTGCAGACCCGGGTCGACGCGCTCTACTTCACCGTGGTCACCGTGGCGACGGTCGGCTACGGCGACATCGTCCCCACCGGCCAGGTCTCGCGCGTGGTGGTGATGCTGCAGATCGGCTACACCCTGGTCTTCCTGGCCGCCGGCTACAGCGCGATCAGCAACCGCCTGCGCGGCCGGATCAGCCGGCGGGCCCAGCCTCGGCATCCGGATCAGCACGGTTGAGGAATCCCCCACCCCAGCACATGCTGGTCAGGTGACGGCGATGTTCGAAGATGAGCTGCGCGCACAGCTGGCGCAGGCCCGCAAGGACCTGGCCGAGGCCCGCGCCGACGGGGACCTCGACGGAGTCCAGGCCAGTCAGGGCCGGATCTCCGGCCTGATCCGGCTGGCCATCACCCACGGCATCACCCTCCCGCACACCCCGGAGGAGGAACGCGGCGAGGCCTGAGACAACGGCGGCGAGGCTTGAGACAACTGCGGGGCCCGGGACACTCCTGGGACAACAAAGAAGCCCCGGTTCGGATTTCTCCGAACCGGGGCTTCCGGTTTGTGCGCGAGGGGGGAGTTGAACCCCCACGCCCTTTCGGGCACTGGAACCTGAATCCAGCGCGTCTGCCTATTCCGCCACCCGCGCATCTGGGTGTTGAAGAAGATGCTAGCCGATCGTCCGGGTGAGAGCTAACCGGTTTGGACCCGGGTCCTTCTCGCTCGGCGGTTTCGGCTCCCTCTCGGGCGCCCCTTCCGACATGGAAAACATTAGCACGCCCCACGGGGTACCTACGAATCCATCCCCGGCCCCGGCCTGCACAGCTGTCCCGGGGCCGCCACTCGGACGGGCGGCGGCGGCCGGGGACGAACGGGTGAGACGGCGGTCGGCGCAGGGGTGAGCCGGGGGCGGCGCGGGTACCTCTCGTTGCGCCGGGCGCCGGGCGTGCCAAGGGGTGTGCGCAAGCCCACGCCCGTCCACCACATGGCCGGGGAACCGTACAGATGGCCGCGGCGTGGATACGATCAGTACGGAAGTACCGCAATCGGGCCCGGCGGCCCGGCCAGGTAGAGCTGTGAACCCTTGGAAGGGGGTTGCCCCGTGGGAGTCCTGAAGAAGTTCGAACAGCGGCTGGAGGGTCTCGTGAACGGCACCTTCGCCAAGGTGTTCAAGTCCGAGGTCCAGCCCGTGGAGATCGCCGGCGCGCTGCAGCGCGAGTGCGACAACAACGCCACCATCTGGAACCGCGAGCGCACCGTGGTGCCCAACGACTTCATCGTCGAGCTCAGCCCGCACGACCACGAGCGGCTCAGCCCGTACGCCGGGCAGCTCGGCCAGGAGCTGGCCGGCATGGTGCTGGAGTACGCCGAGGCGCAGCGCTACAGCTTCCTCGGGCCGCTGCAGGTGAACCTGGAGCGGGCCGACGACCTGGACACCGGCCTGTACCGGGTGCGCAGCCGCACCCTGGCCAGCGAGTCCCCCGAGCAGCAGCCCGGCTACCCGCCCGCCGCCGCCCCGCAGCAGGGCTTCGGCCGCGGCCCGGCGGAGCCGGCTCCCGGCGCACCGTGGTCGCAGGGCGCCCAGCCGACGTACGCCGGTGCACCCGCGGCCCCGAGCGCGCCCCCGGCCGCGCCGGCCGCCGGCCCCGTCCCCGGCCTGGGCGGCAATGTCCGCCCGTTCCCCGGCGCGGGCACCGGTGCCGGCACCCGCCGCTGGATCGAGGTCAACGGCACCCGCCACCAGATCACCGGCAACGCCTGCGTGTTGGGCCGCTCCACCGAGGCGGACGTGCGGATCGACGACCCCGGGGTCTCCCGCAAGCACGCCGAGATCCGCCCCGGCACCCCCGCCATGGTGCTCGACCTGGGGTCCACCAACGGCATCGTGGTGGACGGACAGCACACCCAGCGCGCTACGCTCCGCGACGGCTCGCGGATCGTCGTGGGCTCCACGACGATCATCTACCGACAGGTCGAAGGGTAGGGCGAGCAGCGGTGTCCGAACTGACTCTGACAGTCATGCGGCTGGGCTTCCTGGCCGTGCTGTGGCTGTTCGTGATCGTCGCGGTGCAGGTGATCCGCAGCGATCTGTTCGGCGCCAAGGGCTCCCCCCGCACCGGTCGGCGAGCCGCCGCCGCGGCCGCGCCCGCGGCGCCCGCCGGCGCACCGGCCCGCCCGCAGCCGGGCCCCGCGAGGCCACCAACCACGGCGGCCAGCAGCAGCCCTCCCGAGGCCGCCGGCTGGGTCCGACCCAGCTGGTGGTGGTCGAGGGCGCACTGGCCGGCACCACGGTCGCGCTGCAGGGTCAGGTGATCACGCTGGGCCGCGCGCACGACTCGACCATCGTGCTCGATGACGACTACGCCTCCTCGCGCCATGCCAGGATCTACCCCGATCAGACTGGGCAGTGGACCGTGGAGGATCTAGGCTCCACCAACGGCACCTATCTGGAACGGCAGCGGCTGACACAGCCGACGCCGCTGCAGGTCGGCGTGCCGATTCGTATCGGTAGGACCGTCATCGAACTGCGGAAGTAGTAGCGCATGAGGGACAGCACCCCGTCCATGAGCAGCCGGGAGGGCAGCACCGTATGAGCCTCGTGCTGCGGTTCGCCGCCGGATCCCACAAGGGACTGATCCGGGAGGGGAACGAGGACTCCGGCTACGCCGGTCCCCGGCTGCTGGCCGTGGCCGACGGCATGGGCGGCGCGGCGGCCGGTGAGGTCGCCTCCTCCGAGGTCCTCAGCTCGATCATCGCGCTGGACGACTCGGACCCCCAGGCCGACCTGCTGACCCTGCTCAACGACGCCGTCCAGGGCGCCAACGAGCGGCTGCGCCTGATGGTGGAGCAGGACCCGCAGCTGGAGGGCATGGGCTGCACCCTGACCGCGCTGCTGTGGACCGGCGAGCGGATGGGCCTGGTGCACGTCGGCGACTCGCGCGCCTACCTGCTGCGGGACGGTTCGCTGACCCAGATCACCCAGGACCACACCTGGGTGCAGCGGCTGGTGGACGAGGGCCGGATCACCTCGGAGGAGGCCGAGACCCACCCCCAGCGCTCACTGCTGATGCGGGCGCTGGACGGGCGCGGCCAGGTCGAGCCGGACCTGTCGATCCGTGAGGTCCGGGCCGGTGACCGCTACCTGATCTGCTCCGACGGTCTGTCAGGTCCGGTCAGCCACCAGACCCTGGAGGAGACGCTGGGGAGCTTCTACGCCCCCGAGCCGACCATCCAGGAGCTGATCCAGCTCGCGCTGCGCGGCGGCGGCCCCGACAACATCACCTGCATCGTTGCCGATGTGCTCGACGTCGGCCCCAGCGACACCCTGAGCGGCCAGTTCGCCACCGCCCCCGTGGTGGTCGGCGCGGTGGCCGAGGGCCCGCACGGCACCGCCGTGGACAACCAGATCATCGACACCCCGGCCGGCCGCGCCGCGGGCCTGGGCCGCCAGCCCCAGCAGCCGCAGCAGCACGTCCCGGGCGCCTTCGGCCCGGCCGCCGGGTACGACCCGGCCCAGCCCGGCTACCCGGGGCAGCCGGGCGGCTTCGGCCCCGCCGAGGCCTACGGCGAAGCCCAGCACAACGCCCAGCACCCCGGCTACGGCGGCGAGACCCAGCACGACGGCTACGGCGAGGCCTACGGCCAGCCCGGCTACCCGCCGGAGGGCTACGGCGCACCGGCCGCGCCCTACGAGAGCGGGCCGGCCGCCGAGGAGCCGCCCGCGCCGCCGCGCAAGCGCCGCTGGTTCCGCCGCTCGGCGATGGGCGTGGTGGCGATCGGCCTGGTCGGCGGCGCCGCCTACGCGGGGTACTCGTGGACGCAGGACCAGTACTACCTGGGCATCAGCGACGGCCATGTCGCGGTCTACCAGGGCGTCAACCAGAACCTCGCGGGTCTGAGCCTGTCCTCGGTGAAGAACCGCACCGAGGTGGAGACCAAGCTGCTGCCGGTCTCCCAGCAGGACCAGCTGAAGAGCACCATCACGGTGAACAGCCTGGACGCCGCCAACCAGCGGGTGAAGGACTTCGCCACCCAGGCCGCGGTCTGCGCCAAGAAGACCCAGCCGGCCGGCGCCACCGAACCGCTGCCGGCGACCGCCGCGGCCTTCCGCACGGCGCCCAAGGTCGGCGCCTCCCCCGCGGTACCGAGCCCCTCGGCCAGCCCGTCGCCCAGCCAGCCGCCGGCGGCGAGTCCGTCCCCCTCGGCGAGCCCGAGCAGCCCGAGCAGCCCCGCTCCGCCCCCGCTCAGCGAGGACGAGCAGAAGCTGGCCGCCAACTGCCCGCCGCCCTCCTGACCGAGCGATGACGTGAGTGGCGCCCAGCTCAGCAGCCGGCTCGGCCGTACGGTCGGGCCGGTCTGGGCGGGCGCCACGAGCCGCCGGGGCGCGGAGCTGGGGCTGCTGGCCTTCGCGGTGCTGCTGCCGCTGCTGGCCTACGCCAACGTGGGCCTGGCGATCGACCACGCGCTGCCGGCCGGGCTGCCGCTGTACGCCCTGGGCACGGCTGCCCTGGCGCTGACCGCGCATCTGACGGTGCGTCGGTTCGCGCCGTACGCGGACCCACTGCTGCTGCCACTGGCCACCCTGCTCAACGGCTTGGGCCTGGTGATGGTCTGGCGACTCGACAGGGCGGGCCCGGCGCTGCGCGGCAACAGCCCGGCGGCCGGCCACCAACTGGTCTGGTCGGCGCTCGGGGTCGGCCTCTTCCTGGCCGTGGTGGTGCTGCTCAAGGACCACCGGCGGCTGCAGCGCTACACCTACACCTCGATGGCGCTGGCCCTGGTGCTGCTCGCCGCCCCGGCCTTCTTCCCGGCCCGGGCCAGTGACTTCGGCGCCCGGATCTGGCTGCACCTGGGCGGCTTCTCGATCCAGCCCGGCGAGTTCGCCAAGATCATCCTGGCGGTCTTCTTCGCCGGCTTCCTGATGGTCAAGCGCGACGCCCTCGCACTGGCCAGCCACCGGGTGCTGGGCCTGTACCTGCCGCGTGGACGCGACCTCGGACCGATCCTGGTGGTCTGGGGCCTGAGCATGCTGATCCTGGTCTTCGAGACCGACCTGGGCAGCTCGCTGCTCTTCTTCGGCCTGTTCGTGGTGATGCTCTACGTCGCCACCGAGCGGACCAGCTGGATCGTGGTCGGCCTGCTGCTCGCGGTCGGCGGCGCCACCGTGGTGGGCGCCGCCGAGCCGCACGTCCGGGTCCGGATCCAGGCCTGGCTGGACCCGCTGGCCGCGTTCGCCGCGCGGTCCGCCACGACGCCCGGCCCGCCGGTCGGCAGCGAACAGATCGGCCAGGCACTGTTCGCCTTCGGCTCCGGCGGGATCACCGGCGCCGGTCTGGGCCAGGGCCGCTCCTGGCTGATCGGCTTCGCGGCCAAGAGCGACTTCATCCTCGGCTCCTTCGGCGAGGAGCTCGGCCTGACCGGCCTGATGGCGCTCTTCCTGCTCTACGGCCTGCTGGTGCAGCGCGGCCTGCGCACCGCGCTGGCCGCCCGCGACGCCTTCGGCAAGCTGCTCGCCACCGGACTGGCCTCGGCGCTGGCCCTGCAGGTCTTCGTGGTGGCCGGCGGGGTCACCGGACTCATCCCGCTGACCGGGATGACGATGCCCTTCCTGGCCCAGGGCGGCTCCTCGGTGGTCGCCAACTGGGCCCTGGTCGCCATCCTGCTCAAGATCAGCGACAGCGCCCGCCGGCCGGGCCCGGAACCGACCCGGGCGGTCGGGACGTAAGGGCTAGTGCGGTTGAATGGCTCTCGGCCGCGAGTGAACCGGGAACGAAAGGGGAGGGGATCCGTCTTCATGAACAAGCCCATCCGACGGGTCTCCGTCTTCTGCATGGTCCTGATCTTCGCGCTGCTGCTGCGCACCAACTGGGTGCAGGGCGTGGTGGCCGACAGCTACGCCGAGAACCCGAACAACCGCCGTACCGTCTACGACCAGTACTCGTACCCGCGCGGCAACATCATCGCCGGCGGACAGCCGATCACCCGGTCCGACTTCACCAACGGCTACCTGTACAAGTACAAGCGCGGCTACACCGACGGCGCCATGTACGCCCCGGTCACCGGCTTCACCTCGCAGTCCGCGTTCGGCTCCAACGGCCTGGAGAACCTCGAGAACGGCGTGCTGGCCGGCACCGACGACCGGCTCTTCTTCCGCAACAGCCTGGACGCGCTGACCGGCAAGCAGCGCAAGGGCGGCGACGTGGTCACCACGATCAACCCCAAGGTGCAGAAGGCCGCCTTCGACGCGCTGAGCGGCAAGAAGGGCGCCGCCGTCGCCCTGGACCCGCGCACCGGCGCGATCCTCGCCCTGGTCAGCACCCCCTCGTACGACCCGAACACCATCGCCGGCACCTCCGGCGCCGACGGTGACGCCTGGAAGGCCCTCAACGCCGACCAGAACCAGCCGATGCTGGACCGGGCGCTGCGCCAGACCTATCCGCCCGGCTCCACCTTCAAGCTGGTCACCGCCGCCACCGCCTTCGAGACCGGCAAGTACCAGAACCCGGACGACCAGACCGACACCCCGGACCAGTACATCCTGCCCGGCACCAGCACCCAGCTGCACAACGACAGCGACGACGAGGACTGCGGCCAGGCCACCCTCAAGCACGCGCTGACCATCTCCTGCAACACCGTCTACGGCAAGCTCGGCGCCGACCTCGGCAAGGAGAAGCTGCAGGCACAGGCCGAGAAGTTCGGCTTCAACAGCACCGTGGACATCCCGATCCGCTCGGCCAAGAGCGTCTACCCGACCGACTCCACGCCCGACGGCACCGCGATGGACGCGATCGGCCAGCACAACACCGCCGCCACCCCGCTGCAGATGGCCATGGTCGCCGCCGCGATCGCCGACAACGGCAAGCTGATGCAGCCCTACCTGGTGGACGAGGAGCGCTCGGCCGGCGGGACCACGCTGTCCAAGCACGCCGAGAAGCAGCTGGGCCAGGCGGTCAGCCCGGCCACCGCGCAGAAGCTGCAGCAGATGATGGTCGACGTGGTGCAGAACGGCACCGGCCGCAACGCGCGGATCGACGGCGTGGAGGTCGGCGGCAAGACCGGCACCGCCCAGCACGGCACCGACAACAAGGGCCTGCCGTTCGCCTGGTTCGTCTCCTACGCCAAGGTCGGCGCCGACACCCCGGTCGCGGTGGCCGTGGTGGTCGAGGACGGCTCCGCGCAGCGCGGCGAGATCTCCGGCGGCGGCCTGGCCGCACCGGTCGCCAAGCTGATCATGCAGGCGGCGATCGGCCGGTAGGGCCGGTCCGAGCGGCTTTGGCGGATACTGGCTGACGGATACCGGTCTGGTCTCAGCTGCCGGGCGTGTCGAGTTGTCGCCACGCCGACCGGTAGCGTATCCGCGAGCAGCGGGTGTACCCGCCGCTCGGTCCTGCCCCCCGGGGCGGGACTGGGATCGGCGTCACAGAACCACCGTGGCGAGCGCAAGCGTCACTACAGGAACGTGCGGGGACACCTACGTCATATCCTCACCGCCCGGTGAGGGAGAGGGTCGGAACTATGGAAGAGCCTCGTCGCCTCGGCGGCAGGTACGAGCTGGGCGGCGTCCTCGGGCGCGGCGGCATGGCCGAGGTCTACCTCGCCCATGACACCCGGCTCGGCCGTTCCGTCGCAGTGAAGACGCTCCGGGCGGACATGGCCCGTGACCCGTCGTTCCAGGCCCGCTTCCGCCGCGAGGCGCAGTCCGCGGCGTCCCTGAACCACCCCGCGATCGTCGCCGTGTACGACACCGGCGAGGACTACATCGACGGCATCTCGATCCCGTACATCGTGATGGAGTACGTCGAGGGGTCCACCCTGCGCGAGCTGCTGCACTCCGGGCGCCGGCTGCTGCCCGAGCGCGCGCTCGAGATGACCATCGGCATCCTGCAGGCGCTGGAGTACTCGCACCGGGCCGGCATCGTGCACCGCGACATCAAGCCCGCCAACGTGATGCTGACCCGGCAGGGCAACGTCAAGGTGATGGACTTCGGCATCGCGCGCGCCATGGGCGACGCCGGGATGACGATGACCCAGACCTCGGCCGTGATCGGCACCGCCCAGTACCTCTCGCCCGAGCAGGCCAAGGGCGAGACCGTGGACGCCCGCTCCGACCTGTACTCCACCGGCTGCCTGCTGTACGAGCTGCTCACCCTGCGCCCGCCGTTCGTCGGCGACTCGCCGGTCGCGGTGGCCTACCAGCACGTCCGCGAGGACGCCCAGCCGCCGTCCAGCTACGACCCCGAGGTGCGCCCCGAGGTCGACGCGATCGTGCTGAAGGCGCTGGCCAAGGAGCGCGACTACCGCTACCAGAGCGCCGACGAGATGCGCGACGACATCGAGCGCTTCCTGGACGGCCTGCCGGTCGCCGCCGCCCAGCAGGCGGCCGCCTACGGCATGGGCGGCTACGGCTACGACCAGAACGGCTACCCGGCCCAGCACGACCCGTACGGCCAGACCAACCTGCTGCCGCAGGCCGGTGGCGCGCCCACCGCGATGCTCCCCCAGGTCGGCCAGCAGGGCTACGGCCAGAACGGCTACGACGACCCCCGGGCCGGCGGCGGCAACGACGGCTACGAGGACGGCCCGCGCTCCGGGCGCCGCCGCGAGGAGCCGCCGAAGAAGAGCAACACCTCCTGGATCATCCTCGCCGTCGCGGCGGTGCTGGTCCTGGTCGGCTCCTTCTTCGTCGCCTCGGCGATGTTCAAGGGCGGCGGCGGCAACTCGACCAGCCAGGTGAACGTGCCGACGCTGACCGGCAAGAGCCTGGACGACGCCACCGCGGCCGCGCACAACGTGAGCACCAAGCTCACCGTGGTCAAGGGCGAGGCGACCACCTGCGCCAATGTGGCCAAGGACCTGGTCTGCCAGCAGAGCCCGGCGGCCGGCACCAAGGTCGCCGAGAACGGCACCATCACCGTCCAGCTGTCCAGCGGCCCCGGCCAGAGCCCGGTCCCCTCGGTGACCGGCCAGGGCAAGGACGCCGCGACCAAGGCGCTGACCGACGCCGGCTTCACCGTCGGCAGCCCGCAGTACGCCAGCGACGACACCGTCCCGCTGGACTCGGTGATCTCGCAGAACCCGCCGGGCGGTACCAAGGCTGACCCGGGCAGCCCGGTCACCCTGACCATCTCGCAGGGCCCGGCCAAGCAGAACGTGCCCGGCGTGGTCGGCCAGACCACCGACGTCGCCACCGGGACGCTGACCGAGGCCGGTTTCGCGGTGGACTCCAGCAAGACCACCCCGAGCACCAACCCCAGCCAGGTGGTCGGCACGGTCGCGGCGCAGAACCCGCCGGCCAACGCCAAGGCGGCCAAGGGCGCCAAGATCACCCTGACCGTCTACGCGCCGCCGGCCAAGGCCCAGGTCCCCGACGTCACCAACAAGACGGTCAAGGAGGCCACCGCGGCCCTCAAGGCCGCCGGCTTCACCGCCTGGACCTTCTCCGGCCCCAGCGACGACAAGGCCGTGGTGGTCTTCACCAACCCCGGCCCCAACCAGCTGGTCGACCCGGGCACCAACATCCAGATCACCACCAAGGCCGCAGATCCCAAAGGGAACGGTGGCACCGTCGGCTTTCCCCCCTTCGGGGGCGCCACCAACCCGACGCCCTAGGTAGCCGCGGCAGCTGAGCCCACGAACCCCGTCACCCGGCACGCAGCTCGGGCGGCGGGGTTCGTCGTGCGTCCACCTGGTCGACCCGGACCAGGCTGCCCCAGACGGCCATCCGGTAGCGCGAGGTGTAGACGGGCGTGCAGGTGGTCAGGGTGATGTAGTGGCCCGGCTGGGTGTAGCCGGCCTTCTCGGGGACCGGGGCGACGACGCCCACGTCCTCCTTGGTGGTCTGGTCGAGGACGGCGTCGACGCGGTAGACGTACCAGCGGTCCCGGGTCTCCACCACCACCGCGTCGCCCTTGCCGACCGCGTCCAGGTCGTGGAACTTGGCGCCGTGGCCGTCCCGGTGCGCGGCCAGCGCGAAGTTGCCGCTCGGGTCCCAGGGCATCGCGGCGGCGTAGGGCTCCTGGTAGACGCCGGCCACGCCCTCGTTGAGCACCTCGGGGGAGGTGCCGAGCTTGATCAGCACCTGGTAGTCGCGGCCCATCGCGGGCACGTGCAGGAAGCCGATCCCGTCGCCCGCCTGGTAGGCCGGCGCCGCCTCCCCGGCGGGCGCGGTGGGCGCGGCCGAGGCGGGCGGGGCGGCCGGCCCGCCGGGGGCGGCCGAAGCCGTCCAGGACTGGCGCAGCCGGCCCGCGTCCTGCCCGACCTGACGGTTCGCCAGCAGGTCGGTCCACCAGAGCGAGTAGCCGACGAAGAGCGCCACCACCAGGCCGGCCGTGAGCAGCAGGTCCCCCAGCAGGCCGAGCGCGAGCCGCCAGCGGCACCGTCCGGCCCGGGACTGTCCAGCCTGCTGGTGGTTCACGCCGACTCCGCCCTGTTGGAGGGTCAGGTGCCGGTCAGCGCGGGCGGCTGGCCCTGGCTCCTGGGTCGTTCATCCACCATCTTGCCAAAGACAATCAGCCGACCCCGGGCACTGAACTCCGGCGTACAGGTGGTCATCGTGATGTAACGACCCGGTTGGGTGAACGGCGAGCCCTTGGGGACCGCCTGAAGCACCGTCACATTGGTCGGCGGGGTCTCCGGGATGCCGCCGGCCACCTCGTAGGTGTAGTAGGTGGTCGCCGTCTCCACCACGATCTTGTCACCGGGGGAGAGCTGGGCGAGCTTGCGGAACGGCTGGCCGTGGGTGGTGCGGTGGGCGGCGACGGCGAAGTTGCCGGCCGCGTCGGTGGGCATCGCGGTGCCGGTGTAGTGGCCGACCAGGCCGTGGTCCAGCACCTTCTCCTTGTCGGTGCCCTCGGCGATCGGGTAGGTGATGCCGATCTTGGGCACGTGCAGGATCGCGAAGCCCTGACCGGGCGCGAAGACGCCGGCCGGCGGCGCGGACTGGCCCGGGGCGGGCGTGGCGGGGCCGCCGCTGGGGTTGGTCCACTGCTGCTCCAGCTGGTTGCGGGTGCCGTCGGCCGAGGCGTCGGCCTGCACATTGGTCCACCACAGCTGGTACGTGACGAAGAGCAGCATCACCAGACCGAGCGTGATGCACAGCTCGCCGACCACACGGGCGGCGATCACCCGCTTGGACTCCTTGGGCCGCACCCCGGGCTGCGGCCGCCCGGCGGCCCGCCGGCGCCCGCTGCCCGAGCGGACCGACATCCGCCCCTGGGCCGCGCGCCGCCGCTCGGCCCGGCCGACCGGCGGCGCCGAGCCGTCGTCCGGCTCGGTGCCGGGCTGCGTTATGGTCCGCAGCTGCAGCGTCTGGTCGGCCAGCCAGGGGTACTCGGATCCCGACCCGGGCTCCTGGTACACCCCCCAGCCGTCGGGCTCGGGCTCCGGCTCGGGCCGGTACCACTCGTCCTGGCGCCCCTCCGGACGCACCGCCGTCACCTCAGCCCCGGCCGATCACCGGGGCGAGCCCGGCCGAACGGGAGACGGCCTGCTCGTCGCCGCACTCGGCCAGCCAGTTGGCGAGCATCCGGTGTCCCCCCTCGGTGAGCACCGATTCGGGGTGGAACTGCACGCCCTCGATGAGCAGTTCCCGGTGCCGCAGGCCCATGATGACACCGCTCTCGGTCCGCGAGGTGACCACCAGCTCGGCCGGCACGGTGGCCGGCTCGACGGCCAGCGAGTGGTAGCGGGTGGCGGTCAGCGGCGAGGGCAGGCCGGCGAACACGCCGCCGTCCTCGTGGGTGACCAGTGAGGTCTTGCCGTGCAGCAGCTCGGGCGCCCGGTCGACCACCGCTCCGTAGGCCACCGCGATGGACTGCAGGCCCAGGCAGACGCCGAACAGCGGCAGGCCGGTGGCCGCGCAGTGCCGGACCATCTCGATGCAGACCCCGGCCTCCTCGGGCGTGCCGGGGCCGGGGGAGAGCAGCACGCCGTCGTAGCCGCGGTCGCCGTCCCGAGGCGTCGCCCGAGCCACCGTCAGCTCGTCGTTGCGGACCACCTCGCAGGTGGCGCCCAGCTGGTAGAGGTACTGGACCAGGTTGAAGACGAAGCTGTCGTAGTTGTCGACCACGAGGATCCGCGGGGCGGTGACGGGCGAGGCCATGCGTGCTGTCTCCGGAAGGTGCGAAGGGTGCGGGGGGATCGGCGGGGACCGGCGTCGGCCGGTCAGCCGGTGCCACCGCCGTTGTCCACCGTGACGTCGCTGAAGGGGAGCAGCGGTTCCGCCCAGGGGAAGACGTACTGGAAGAGCAGGTAGACCACGCCGAGGACCAGCAGCAGCGAGATGACGGCGCGCACCAGGGTGTTCCCCGGCAGATGGCGCCAGATCCAGCTGTACATGGTCCTCCCTTGGTGATGGCCGTGGGGCACCAGAGTAGACCTCGAACCCTGGGGAAACCCTGGCTACTGCCCAACGGCGGCGTGCAGGTCGGTGGTGCCGGTGTAGCCGGGCAGGTTCAGCTCGCCGCTCTCCTGCAGCTTCCAGCCCAGGCCGTAGGCGGCGACGTACTGCAGGTAGTTGCGGATCGACGGGTCGGCGTCCACGGCCGCGCGCAGGTCGGCGGTCCTGCCGACGGCCCTGATCACGTACGGCGGCGAGTAGACCCGGCCCTGCAGCAGCAGCGTGTTGCCCACGCAGCGGACCGCGCTGGTGGAGATCAGCCGCTGGTCCATCACCTGGACGCCGGCCGCGCCGCCCCGCCACAGCGCGTTGACCACGGCCTGGATGTCCTGCTGGTGGATCACCAGGTCGTTGACGCCCGGCTCCGGCACGCCGGGGATCCGGGCGGTGGCGCCGGGCGGCGCGTCGTTCAGCGTGACGGTCAGCCCGGGGCCCTGCAGCGGGTCCAGGCCGGCCTGCTGGCGCAGCTTGGCCAGCAGATCGGCGTCGGCCGGGCTGCGGCCCTGCTGCTTGGCCAGCTGGTCGACCCGCTGCTGCAGGTCGGAGAGCGCGGACTGGGCCTGCTGGTTCTGGTCGCTGCGCTGCTGTATCACGTCGCTCAGCCGCAGCAGCGAGTTGTCCGAGCGCAGGTCGATGCCGCGGGCGGCGTGCGCGCTGACGTAGAAGAGCACTCCGGCCAGGGCGAAGACGCCGCAGGTCAGGGCACGCCCGACAATTCGGGTGGAGCCGCGGGGCCCGGGAGGGGGGTTCGGGGCGGGATCCCCGGAAATCTCGGAATTCGGCACCGTACCCTTATCTCCTTAAGACCCGGCGAGCCACTACGCTAACGGACGCCGGTGGCATGTGCGGAGTACCCTTCCAGGTCTCCCGTACGGACCCGGTTCCCACAGCCGCCCCGCCCCGCTGCACCCTGCGCGGTCTTCACAGCGCATCGACAGGAGAACCCCTCGTGCCGAAGTCTCGACTCCGCAAGAAGTCCGACTACACCCCGCCGGCCACGGCGACCGCCGTCAAGATCAGTTCCGGCCGCAGCTGGGTGGCACCGGTGATGCTCGGACTGTTCCTGATCGGCCTGGTCTGGATCGTCACCTACTACGTGACGAGCGGCAGCTGGCCGGTGCAGGACTGGGGCAACTGGAACATCCTGGTGGGCTTCGGCTTCATCGCCGCGGGCTTCGGCGTGTCCACCCAGTGGAAGTAACGGCCACCCGCTGACGGTCCGTCTCGTACCGCCTCACCGACCGGTGGTGGGGCGGTGCGTCGTGCTGTGCGCGCCCGGACCAGCCGTGATCCTACGAGCCGCTTATCCACACGGTTATCCACAGTGGGGAAAAGTCGACCCGGTCTGTGGATAACTCTCGGCTTGACTCCTGACAGTACAGCTGGACACGCGTAGACGAGTTTGGCACAAGTGGTGTGCGACCCACTGCGAACTGTGGACAACTGTGCGGACCGGCTCCGCCTGCGGACCGGCCACTCGGGCGGACCGGCTGCTCAGCCCGTCAGGCGGGCGGTCTCCACCAGCACCATGCCCAGGATCGCGGCGAGCATCAGCACCACCGTCCCGGCCTGCACCAGGTTCCGGTTGGCCCGGGGCGCGTGCATCATCCCGATCCCGGTCAGGATCCCCGCCACCAGGCCGCCGACGTGCGCCCGCCAGTCGATGCCCGGCACCGAGAAGGTGATCACCAGGTTGAAGACGATCAGCGCCACGATCGGGCCGATCGGCTGCCTGGCCGCCCGGAACAGCACGGCGGAGGCGCCGAAGATGCCGAAGATCGCTCCGGATGCGCCGAGCGAGCGCACCCCGTCCCCCGAGACCAGGTAGACCAGCGCGCTGCCGGCCAGCCCGGAGACCAGGTACAGCGCCAGGAAACGCAGCCGGCCCAGCACCCGCTCCAGGGTCGGGCCCATCCACCACAGGGCCAGCATGTTGGAGCCCACGTGGAACAGCGCCTGGTGCAGGAAGACCGCGGTGAGCAGCCGGTACCACTGCCCGGGACCGGCGGCCACGCCGTACCTGGTCCCGGACTGCCCGACGCCGCTGAACAGCTCCCAGAGGCCGACGTGGTACTTGTCCCCGGCCAGCTGGGGATAGACGTAGGCCGCGGCAAGGAAGACCGCCAGGTTGATCCCGATCAGGATCTTGGTGACCAGTGCCCCGTCACCGGTGAGCTTCCCGCCGAACCGGGTGGTGGGCACCCTGGTCTGCGCCCGCTCGCCGCGCACGCACTCCGGGCAGTGGAAGCCGACCGAGGCGTCGATCATGCACTCGGGGCAGATCGGCCGCCCGCAGCGCGAGCAGCTGATCCCGGTCTCCCGGTCGGGGTGCCGGTAGCAGCGCGGCAGCCCGGGCCCGGCCGGCCTGGCCGGCCCGTTGGCTTCGTCCTGGACCATCGCGCCTCGTCCTCCTCATGACAAGTCCCGGGGCCGCCGCGCTGCGCGTGGGACCACCGGGACCGTCCAGGCTACTGCCGCCGTGGCGGCGCCGACAGCAGTCAGCGGCGGCTGATCTCCACCGACTCGATCACCACGTCCTGCGCCGGGCGGTCGTTGGCGCCGGTCTCGACCCCGGCGATCTCGGCGACGACCTGCCGGCTCGCCTCGTCGGCGACCTCACCGAAGATGGTGTGCTTGTGGGTCAACCAGGTGGTCGGGGCCACCGTGATGAAGAACTGCGAGCCGTTGGTGGCCGGGCCGGAGTTGGCCATGGCCAGCAGGAACGGCTTGGTGAAGGCGAGGTCCGGGTGGAACTCGTCGGCGAAGCGGTAGCCCGGGCCGCCGGTGCCGCGGCCCAGCGGGTCGCCGCCCTGGATCATGAAGTCCTCGATCACCCGGTGGAAGACGGTTCCGTCGTAGAGCCGGTCGGTGCTGGTGCGGCCGGTCTCCGGGTGGGTCCACTCGCGCTTGCCCTCGGCCAGCTCGACGAAGTTCGACACCGTCTTCGGAGCGTGGTTCGGGAAGAGCTTCACCACGATGTCGCCGTGGTTCGTCTTGAGGGTCGCGAACAGGTCCTCGGCCACCACAGGTGCCTTCCTTCTCATGGTCAGTGACCTTTGCATCATGGCAGACGGCCCAGCCTGCCATGCAAAGGGACAAATCGGGATGCATGATCTCGAACCAGGTGGATATGTGCCTAGACGACGCCCCCAGGAGGAGGATCCCTGTGACCCGCTTGGACACCGCACGTGAGACGGCCGGTAAGACCCTGGACACGCTGGCGCCGTACGCCGCCACCGCGAAGGACACCGCCACGCACTACGCGGACGAGGCCCGCCAGCGCATCGGACCGGCGCTGGAGGCGCTCGGCCCGCGCCTCGAGGCGGCCGCCGGACAGGCCAAGGTGGGCACCGCGCAGGCCGCCCACTCGGCCAGGGTCGGCTACGTGAAGCACGTGGCGCCACACGTCGAGCAGGCCTTCGCGGCGCTGCCGCCGAAGACCCAGCAGAACACCCTTCGGGCCGTGCACCGGGCCCAGGAGGCGGCGCTGGCCGCCAAGCTCTCCGCCGACCGGGCGGCCGCGCACGCCCGCAGCAGCACGCTGCCCCGAGTGACCGGCGCGATCGAGGAGGCCAGGGCCGCCGCCACGCCGGTGGTCCTGGAGGCACAGACCCGCGGAGCCGCCGCGCTGACGGCGCTGCACGGCAATGTGACCGCCGGCCAGATCGAGAAGCTGGCCGCCAGGAACGCCAAGAAGAGCCACCGCGGCGGCCTGACCACCGGGCTGGCCGTGGCCGGCACCGTGGCCGTCGGCAGCGGGGTGCTGATCTGGGCCTGGTGGCGCAAGCGCAGCGAGCCGGAGTGGCTGATCGAGCCGCCGGAGGTGCAGGGCCCGCCGAACGCCGTGCACCCGGTCAGCGGCGCCACCGCCAGCGCCGGCAGCGCCTCGGGCACCAGCGCCCTCAACGGCTCCGGCCCGACCGACGCCGACGACCAGGCCGACGCCGGCTCCGAGGACCACGACCGCCCCAAGCCGCACGACCCACGCAAGCCGCACTGACCCGGCCTCAGCCCCACCGGACGCGGACCGGGCACCCACCGGACGCGGACCGGACGCACAGACGCCGATGGCCGACCTGGTTCCAGGTCGGCCATCGGCGTTGTGCCACTTCGCTGTGGAGCTTAGGAGACTCGAACTCCTGACATCTGCCTTGCAAAGGCAGCGCTCTACCAACTGAGCTAAAGCCCCGCGACGGTGCACCGGGCGCCGTCGGGAAACAGCGTACCGGGTCCGCCGGACGATCGTGCGCAGGTATCCCAGCTGGCGCTGGTTCCGGCCCGCGCCAGGGCAGGCCGGTATCGGGGAGGTCCGGTCCGGACCTCCCGTCGGACTCAGGCCGCCGGGCCCGAGCCTCGGCCTGCCGTCCGGGTCAGCGGCCGGCCGGGATCGGGTCGGTGGCCTCGGTCCACAGGTCCTGCTCGGCACGGTCGGCCTGGACCTGACGGTAGACAAAGAAGCCGCCGAGGGCGACCAGGGCGACCAGGAGGAGCTTCTTCACCGCGGGACCTCGTCCTTCTCAGCAATGGGGGGGCTCGCCTGCAAGGGTCCCGACCGTGGGGCGGTCGGGGCTGCGAGCCTCGGATGTGCACGTAACCGGCGGTCGAATACCCAAACCGCCCTGCGGCCGATGATACACACCCGTGTCCTGTTCGAGACCGGCTATCGGCGGCTCAACCGGGCGCCGGGGCTGACACTTTGACGGCCTGGCGGTTGTCCGCGACACCACCCGACCAGCCGACACCCGGCCGGGTCACCGACCCGGTGGCCCAGCGGGGCCGCTCAGCCGCTCAGGCCCGGCCGTCCGAACGCCACCGTGGCATCGTCATGTCGCTTGCCGGGGAAGCGGCCCACCGGGTCGGCCAGCTCGGCCTCCCGCACGGCCTCGACGACCGCCCCCGGGCCCTGGTTCTCCAGCGTCGCCCGGCCACCCCCCGGCGCCGCCGCACACGCGTAGCCGACCCGCACCCCAGCTCCTCACCGTCCGCGCAGACAGAAGCGCCCCGGATGGTGAACCATCCGGGGCGCTCTCGCAGGTGGGCCTAACAGGACTTGAACCTGTGGCCTCTTCCTTATCAGGGAAGCGCTCTAACCGTCTGAGCTATAGGCCCTTGCCGCACTGAAAGATTAGCGGACCGATGGCCGATCTCCCAAATCCATTCCCTCGCCCCCTCCCGGCCCTGCGATCGCAACCCGCAGCTCAGGGGACTTGGGCTCGGCGGCGGGGCGGGTCAGCCACTGCTCGCGGGTGGCGGGCAGGCCGCTGGCGCCGCGGTCGCCGGTGCGCACGGCCAGCACCTGGTTGACGCCGATCCGGTTCTCCTCGAAGGCGAGCGCGGAGGCCGCCATGTAGAGCCGCCAGACCCGGGCCCGGCCGCGGCCGACCAGGCGGACCGCCTGCGGCCAGCCGGCCTCCAGGTTGGCCACCCACTCGCGCAGGGTCAGGGCGTAGTGCTCGCGCAGCGACTCGACGTCGCGCACCTCGAAGCCGGCCTCCTCGAGCAGCGAGACGGTGCTGCCGATCGGGGCCAGCTCGCCGTCGGGGAAGACGTAGCGGGAGATGAAGGCGCTGGGGACGTAGGGCTCGCCGGGCAGGCTGGGGCGGCGGGCGATCTGGTGGTTGAGCAGCCGGCCGCCGGGGGTGAGCAAGCGGTACAGGCCCTCGGCGTAGACCCGGTACTGCTCGGCGCCGACGTGCTCGGCCATCCCGACGCTGGAGATCGCGTCGTAGGGGCCGTCGGGGATCTCGCGGTAGTCCTGCAGCCGGATCTCCACCCGGTCGGCCAGGCCGGCCGCCTCGACCCGCTCGCGGGCCAGCGCCACCTGCTCGGCGGAGATGCTCACCCCGACCGCCTGCACGCCGTAGTGCTCGGCCGCGTGCAGCACCAGCGAGCCCCAGCCGCAGCCGACGTCCAGCAGCCGCATCCCGGGCTCCAGACCGAGCTTGCGGCAGATCAGGTCGAGCTTGGCGAACTGGGCGTCCTCCAGGCTCTTGCCCTGCGGCGTCCAGTAGGCGCAGGAGTAGACCATCGAGGAGCCCAGCACCAGGCGGTAGAACTCGTTGCCCACGTCGTAGTGGTGGCTGATCGCGGCCCGGTCCCGGGTGCGGCTGTGCAGCCGGCCCTCCTGGCGCGCCTCCTCGGGCGGCAGCGCGGGCTGCGGGCCGAGCGCCCCCGCCTTGGCCAGCGCGCCGATCACCCGGCGGCCGGCGGGACCGGTCAGGTCGCTCAGGCCCAGGTGCAGTCCGCGCACCTCGGGGCGCTCGACGAAGTGCGCCACCTCGGCCAGCACCTCGTAGATGTCCTCGGCCGTGCCGAGCTCGAGGTCGCCGGAGACGTAGGCGCGGGCCAGCCCGAGCTCACCGGGAGCCCAGAGCAGCCGACGCAGCGCCCGCCGGTTGCGCAGCACCAGCAGCGGCGCCTCGGGTGCGCCGGCCACGCTGCCGTCCCACGCCTGCAGGCGGAATGGCAGCCGGGTGCCGACCAGGCCCTCCAGCGCGCCGACGAGCTGGGATGCGATCTGTGCCATCTGTGGAAACCTCCGCGCAACCAGTGGACAGCGATCAGCGGGAGCTGCCCTGTGAGCCGTACCGGTAGCCGTGCAGGCCGCCCAAGCCAATCCGCAACGACGCCACCCTGCCCCGGCGGCACGCCGGGGCCGGACAGCTGTCACCCGAATGACTGAGCGAGCCCCTTCATAAAACAGCTGAAGGGGCTCGCTCATGCCAGGTTCCGAGGAACTGTCTCGTACTGTGTGACTTTCAGTCAGAAGACCTGGCCACCGCGGTAGGTCGGGGTTCCGCCGGTCACTCCTCCTCGGCCAGGGTCAGCTCGACCCCGCCGGTGAAGCCGGCCGCCGCGTTGTAGATGAACGCGGCGAGCGTGGCGAGCGCGGTCAGCAGCACCACGTCCACCACGGCGATCAGCGAGGTGAAGGTGATCACCTTGCCGAAGCCGACGTAGTCCATGATGTTGATCCCGCCGCTGGTGCCGCCGCTGCCCGAGCCGGTGGCGTCCTTGAGCATCTTGCCGATCGAGTCGAAGACGCCCAGCGAGTCCAGGGTCATCCAGAGCACCGCGGCGGCCACGATCAGGATGATCCCGATCGCCAGCGAGAGCAGGAAGCTGACCTTCATCACCGACCACGGGTCGGCCTTGGTGACCCGCAGCCGCGCCTTGCGGGTGCGGCCCGGCGCACCGGCCGGGGAGCCCGGGGCCGGCGGCGCGGGACGGCGCGGCGCGCCCGGACCGGCCGGCGCCCCGGCACCGGCGCCCGGACCGGTGATGCCACCGGTGCGGGTGCCGCGCGGCGGGGTCGGCTGGCCCTTGGTGTACGTGGTCGGCTGCGAGTAGCCACCACTGGCCGGCGGCGGCGAGTTCGGCGGCGGCGGCACCGGCGGCTGGGACGGCGCGGCCGGCGAGCCGTACCCGCCGCCCTGGCCGACCGCGGACATCAGTGAGGTGGACGCAGCCGGGTGCTCGGCCGGCGGCTGCGGTACACCTCCGTACGGCGCACCGCCCGGCGCGGCACCTCCCGCAGCACCCGTGCTCCCACTCACTCTGGTCCTCCCGCAGTTCTCTCGGGACACGGTCCGCGTCCCGTCGACACTCCACTGTGCGGCATCAAGCTGAGAAGCCCGAAACCGGGGCAGCCGGTATCCCCGCCCGACAGGCGGGGATACCGGCTGCCCGACGTGCGTCAGCCCTGGTCAGCCTGGTCGGGCTCGGTGGTTGCGGCGTCCGCCACACCCTCCGCGCCGACCGCCTCGTCGGCACCGGCCTCCTCGTCCTCCGCCTCCGCGTTGCGGGCCATGCCCACCACCGCGTCGCGCTTTCCGAGGTTGATCAGTTGGACGCCCATGGTGTCACGTCCGGTTTCACGAACTCCCGAAACCCTGGTTCGGATCACACCACCCGAAAGCGTGATGGCCATGATCTCGTCGGTCTCCTCCACCACCAGCGCGCCGACCAGCGAGCCTCGGCCCTCGACGATCTTCGCCGCCTTCGTGCCGAAACCGCCGCGGCCCTGGATCCGGTACTCGTCCACCGAGGTCCGCTTGGCGTAGCCGCCGTCGGTCGCGGTGAAGACGAAGGTGCCGGGCCGGACCACGTTCATCGACAGCAGCTCGTCGTCCTCGCGGAAGGCCATGCCCTTGACGCCGGAGGTGGCGCGGCTCATCGGGCGCAGCGCCTCGTCGGTGGCGGTGAACCGGATCGACTGGGCCTTCTTGGAGACCAGCAGCAGGTCGTCCTCGGCGGAGACCAGCTCGGCGCCGATCAGCTCGTCGTCCCGGCCGTTCTCGTCGGTGCGCAGGTTGATCGCGATCAGACCGCCGGTGCGCGGCGAGTCGTAGTCCTTCAGGTGCGACTTCTTGACCAGGCCCTCGCGGGTGGCCAGCACCAGGTACGGCTTGTCCTCGTAGGTGCGGATCGCCATCACCTGGGTGATGTGCTCCTCCGGCTGGAAGGCCAGCAGGTTGGCCACGTGCTGGCCGCGGGCGTCCCGCCCGGCGTCCGGCAGTTCGTAGCCCTTGGCCCGGTAGACCCGGCCCTTGTTGGTGAAGAACAGGATCCAGTTGTGCGTGGTGGTCACGAAGAAGTGGTCGACGATGTCGTCCTGCTTCAGCTGGGCCCCGCGCACCCCCTTGCCGCCGCGCTTCTGCGAGCGGTAGAGGTCGGACCTGGTGCGCTTGACGTAGCCGCCACGGGTGATCGTGACGACGATGTCCTCCTCCGCGATCAGGTCCTCGATCGACAGGTCGCCGTCCGAGGGGATCAGGGTGGAGCGCCGCTCGTCGCCGTACTTCTCGACGATCGCGGTCAGCTCCTCGGAGATGATCTCCCGCTGCCGGCCGGGCGAGGCCAGGATCGCGTTGTACTCGTCGATCTTGCGCTGCAGCTCGTCGTGCTCGTCCATGATCCGCTGCCGCTCCAGGGCGGCCAGGCGACGCAGCTGCATCTCCAGGATCGCGTTGGCCTGCAGCTCGTCGATGGTGAGCAGGTTCATCAGGCCGCTGCGGGCGGCGTCGGCCGACTCGGAGGCCCGGATCAGCGCGATGACCTCGTCGATCATGTCCAGCGCCTTGAGCAGCGCGCGCAGGATGTGCGCCCGCTCCTCGGCCTTGCGCAGCCGGAACCGGGTGCGCCGCACGATGACCTCGACCTGGTGGTTGACCCAGTGCCGGATGAAGGAGTCCAGCGAGAGGGTGCGCGGCACCCCGTCGACCAGGGCCAGCATGTTGGCGCCGAAGTTGGTCTGCAGGTCGGTGTGCTTGTAGAGGTTGTTCAGCACCACCTTGGCGACCGCGTCGCGCTTGAGCACGATCACCAGGCGCTGACCGGTGCGCGAGGAGGACTCGTCGCGCACGTCCGCGATGCCGGCGACCCGGCCGTCCTTCACCAGGTCGGCGATCTTCAGCGCCAGGTTGTCCGGGTTCACCTGGTACGGCAGCTCGGTGATCACCAGGCACTGGCGGCCCTGGATCTCCTCGACCTCCACCACCGCGCGCATGGTGATCGAGCCGCGCCCGGTCCGGTAGGCCTCCTCGATCCCGCGCCGGCCGACGATCAGCGCGCCGGTCGGGAAGTCCGGGCCCTTGATCCGCTCGACCAGGGCCTCGAGCAGCTCCTCATTGGAGGCGTCCGGGTGCTCCAGCGCCCAGAGCGCGCCGGAGGCCACCTCGCGCAGGTTGTGCGGCGGAATGTTGGTGGCCATGCCGACCGCGATGCCGGTGGCACCGTTGATCAGCAGGTTGGGGATGCGGGCCGGCAGGACGGTCGGCTCCTGCGAGCGGCCGTCGTAGTTGGCGGCGAAATCGACGGTCTCCTCGTCGATGTCGCGCATCATCTCCATGGCCAGCGGCGCCATCTTGCACTCGGTGTAGCGCATCGCCGCGGCCGGGTCGTTGCCCGGCGAACCGAAGTTGCCGTTGCCGTCCACCAGCGGCATCCGCAGCGACCAGGGCTGGGCCAGGCGCACCACGGTGTCGTAGATGGAGGTGTCGCCGTGCGGGTGGTAGTTGCCCATCACGTCGCCGACCACGCGGGCGCACTTGTAGTAGCCCTTCTCGGGCCGGTAGCCGCCGTCGTACATCGCGTACAGCACCCGGCGGTGCACCGGCTTGAGGCCGTCGCGGACCTCGGGCAGCGCGCGGGAGACGATCACGCTCATCGCGTAGTCGAGGTAGGAGCGCTGCATCTCGGTCTCGAGCTCGATCGGCTCGACCCGGCTGACGAAGGTGTCGGTGGAGCCGGCGTCCGGCTGCTCGCCGTCGGGACGGTTGTCGTCGACCACTGGTGGTCAGTTTCCTTTCACGCGTGACTGGACGGGATGTGACGGGTGATCACACGTCCAGGAAGCGGACGTCCTTGGCGTTGCGCTGGATGAAGGACCGGCGGGCCTCGACGTCCTCGCCCATCAGGACCGAGAAGAGGTCGTCGGCGCGGGCCGCGTCCTCCAGGGTGATCTGCTGCAGCAGGCGGTGTGCGGCGTCCATGGTGGTGATCCGCAGCTCCTCGGCGTTCATCTCACCCAGACCCTTGAAGCGCTGGATCGCGTCGTCCTTGGGCAGCCGGCGCCCGGCCGACACGCCCGCCTCGATCACTGCGTCGCGCTCGCGGTCGGAGTAGACGTACTCGAAGTCGTCCTTGCCCCACTTGATCTTGTACAGCGGGGGCATCGCCAGGTAGACGTACCCGGCCTCGACCAGCGGGCGCATGAAGCGGAACAGCAGGGTGAGCAGCAGGGTGCGGATGTGCTGCCCGTCGACGTCGGCGTCCGCCATCAGAACGATCTTGTGATAGCGCAGCTTGGACTCGTCGTAGTCCTCCTGAATGCCGCAGCCGAAGGCCGAGATCAGCGCCTGGACCTCGGTGTTCTGCAGCACCTTGTCGATCCGGGCCTTCTCGACGTTCAGGATCTTGCCGCGGATCGGCAGGATGGCCTGGATCCGCGGGTCGCGGCCCTGCTTGGCCGAGCCGCCGGCGGAGTCACCCTCGACGATGAAGATCTCGCACTCGGCCGGGTCCTTGGACTGGCAGTCGCTCAGCTTGCCCGGCAGCGAGGCGCTCTCCAGCAGGCCCTTGCGGCGGGTCAGGTCGCGCGCCTTGCGGGCCGCCATCCGCGCGGTGGCCGCGGTGATGGACTTGCGGATGATGTCCGCGGCCTCGTTCGGGTTGCGGTCCAGCCAGTCGTTCAGCTGCTCGTGCACCACCCGCTGGACGAAGGTCTTCGCCTCGGTGTTGCCCAGCTTGTCCTTGGTCTGGCCCTCGAACTGCGGCTCGCCCAGCTTGACCGAGATGATCGCGGTCAGGCCCTCGCGGATGTCCTCGCCGGAGAGGTTCTCGTCCTTCTCGCGGAGCAGCTTCTTCTCCCGCGCGTAGCGGTTGACCAGGCCGGTCAGCGCCGCCCGGAAGCCCTCCTCGTGGGTACCGCCGCCGTGCGTGTGGATGGTGTTGGCGAAGGAGTAGACCCCTTCGGTGTACGAGGAGTTCCACTGCATGGCGATCTCCACCGAGATCGTCTTGTCCTTGTCCTCCGACTCGAAGTCGATCACCGATGGGTGCACCGGGTCGCCCTTGCGGGAGTTGAGGTGCTTCACGTAGTCGGCGATGCCGCCTTCGTAGTGGTACGTGACGGAGAGCGGCTTGCCCTCGTCGTCGGTGTGCTCCTCGCGCTCGTCGGTCAGCGAGATGGTCAGGCCCTTGTTGAGGAAGGCCATCTCCTGGAAGCGGCGCGCCAGGGTCTCGAAGGAGTAGACGGTGGTCTCGAAGATGTCGCCGTCGGCCCAGAAGGTGACGCTGGTGCCGGTCCGGTCGGTGACCTCGTGCTGGACCAGCGGGGCGGTCGGGGCGCCCATCTTGTAGTCCTGGGTCCACCGGTGGCCGTCGGTGTGGATCTCCACCGCGAGGCGGGTGGAGAGCGCGTTGACCACCGAGACACCGACACCGTGCAGACCGCCGGAGACCGCGTAGCCGCCGCCGCCGAACTTGCCGCCCGCGTGCAGCACCGTCAGCACGACCTCGACGGCCGGCTTGTCCTGCCCGGGGACGATGCCGACCGGGATGCCGCGGCCGTTGTCGACCACCCGGATCCCGTTGTCCGGCAGGATCGTCACGTTGATGGTGTCGGCGTGCCCGGCCATGGCCTCGTCGACGGCGTTGTCCACCACCTCCTGGACCAGGTGGTGCAGGCCGCGCTCACCGGTGGAGCCGATGTACATACCGGGGCGCTTGCGGACCGCGTCGAGGCCCTCCAGCACCTGGATCGCACTGGCGTCGTAGGACTTGGCGGGGTCGGTGGGGACGGGGGACTGGCTGGACTCGCCGGAATCGGCCACGAAGCGCCCTCTCTGGCACAGCACGGGCCGCATCCCCGCCCGGGTTCGGGCGAGCGTGCGACCACGGCGTTTCGACTCAGTTACCGCAAGCAGCGGCGTTTGGCTCTCAGTCTACCGGTACCGCCGACAGAGATGGGCGTTTGGCAGGCCCTGAAGGCTGATTTACCGCCCCGAATCCCCTCCGCACATGTCCCGATACTCGCCCCGGGGGCTCAGCGGCTTCACAAGGGCCGTCAGCGGTTCCGGAAGTGTGCGCTCCGTCAAGACCGAGCCACCCGGACGGCTCAGCCCCAGGTGTCCCGCGGACCCTGGCTGCCGGGCGCCCGCAGCCGGCCGTAGCGCCGCTGCGGCACCGAAGGGCCGAGCACCCGGATCACCCGCACCGTGCCGTGCCCCAGCTCGTGGTTCAGCCTGGCCACCAACTGCCGTGCCAACAGCCGCAGCTGAGTCGCCCAGGCGGTGGAGTCACAACGCACCGTCAGCACCGCCTCGGCCTCGGCGAACTGCTCGGGGACGCAGTGCGCGGCGATGTCCGGGCCGACGATCTGCGGCCAGCGGCCCATCACCCCGCCCACCGCGGCCGGCGCCTCCCAGCCACGCTCCGTGATCAAACGATTGAGCGCCGCCCCCAGCGGCACCGGATCCCGCCCGTCCGCCCGGGCCCCGCTGCGCAGTCCGTGCCGCCGCGCCTCACGCTTCTCGCGCACCTGCTCGCCCCGCTGCCTGGCCTGTTCCTTGGCCGCACGCAGCGCAACGCGAGCGAGGTCGACGCCGGAGAGTTCCGGATCACTCATCTGTGTCCCCAGGCTGTGGATGGACCGTGCTGCCGCCCTTCGCCTCCGGGCGCTCGTGACCGGTGGCGCGCCCTTCAGCTCAGAACGGTCCAGGGTACGGGCTCAGCCACCGATCCGGGTCACTTCGCCGCCGGCCACCGTGTAGCGGGCACCGGCCAGTGCCTTCGGCACGTCCTCCGGGACGGCGGCGGTGACCAGCACCTGCTCGCCGCCGGCCACCAGCTCGGCCAGCCGGTCACGGCGCTTGGCGTCCAGCTCGGCGAAGACGTCGTCCAGGATCAGCACCGGCTCACCGCCGTCCGCCCGCAGCAGCTCGTACGAGGCCAGCCGCAGCGCCAGCGCGAAGGACCAGGACTCGCCGTGGCTCGCGTACCCCTTGGCCGGCAGCGTGCCCAGCAGCAGCCCCAGCTCGTCGCGGTGCGGGCCGACCAGGGTCAGTCCGCGCTCGGTCTCCTGCTTGCGCGCCGCCTGCAGCGCCGCCAGCAGCTGCTGCTCGGCCTCCTCCCGGCTGCCCGGCAGTGCCCCCTCGAAGGAGGACCGGTACTCCAGCCGGGTCGGCCCGCCGCCCGGCGCCAGCCGCTCGTAGGCCTGCTCCACCAGCGGCTGCAGGGCTCCCACCAGCTGCAGCCGAAAGGCCGTCAGCTCGGCCCCGGCCCGTGCCAGATGGCCGTCCCAGACGTCCAGCGTGGACAGGTCGGCGCCCTTGCCGCCGCCGGCCCGCCGCGCCATCGCCGCGGTCTTCAGCAGCGCGTTGCGCTGCTTGAGCACCCGCTCGTAGTCCGAGCGCACGCCCGCCAGCCGGGGCGCCCGCGCGGTCAGCAGCTCGTCCAGGAACCGGCGCCGCTCCCCGGGGTCGCCCTTCACCAGGGCCAGGTCCTCGGGGGCGAAGAGCACCGTGCGCAGCAGTCCCAGCACATCGCGCGGGCGGACGTTGTCGGAGCGGTTGATCCGGGCCCGGTTGGCCTTGCCCGGGGTGATCTCCAGTTCGATCAGGGTGGTCCGGCCGCGGTCCTCGACCGAGCCGCGCACCACCGCCCGCTCGGCGCCCTGGCGCACCAGCGGCGCATCGGTGGCCACCCGGTGGCTGCCCAGCGTGGCCAGATAGCCGACCGCCTCGACCAGGTTGGTCTTGCCCTGCCCGTTGGGCCCCACGAACGCGGTCACGCCCGGGTCGAGGGGCACCTCGACCCGGGCGT
This sequence comes from Kitasatospora azatica KCTC 9699, assembly GCF_000744785.1. Classification (NCBI taxonomy): domain Bacteria; kingdom Bacillati; phylum Actinomycetota; class Actinomycetes; order Kitasatosporales; family Streptomycetaceae; genus Kitasatospora; species Kitasatospora azatica. The sequence goes on from NZ_JQMO01000003.1 coordinate 2,651,792, forward strand.
AGGACCGGAAGTCGGCGAGCGACAGATGCGCGACGTGCATGGGGAGGAACTGCGCTCGCCTTCTTGGGGGTTGTTACTTGGCTTCGACCGCGTGGCCGCCGAACTCGTTGCGCAGCGCGGCGATCATCTTCATCTGCGGGGAGTCGTCCTGCCGGGAGGCGAAGCGGGCGAAGAGCGAGGCGGTGATCGCCGGCAGCGGCACGGCGTGGTCGATCGCGGCCTCGACGGTCCAGCGGCCCTCGCCGGAGTCGGCGGCGTAGCCCTTGAGCTTGCCCAGGTGCTCGTCCTTGTCGAGGGCGTCCACGGCCAGGTCCAGCAGCCAGGAGCGGATCACCGTGCCCTCCTTCCAGGAGCGGAAGATCTCCCGGACGTCGGTGACGCTGTCCACCGCCTCCAGCAGCTCCCAGCCCTCGGCGTAGGCCTGCATCATGGCGTACTCGATGCCGTTGTGGACCATCTTGGCGAAGTGCCCGGCGCCGGCCTTGCCCGCGTGCACCGCGCCGAACTCGCCCTCGGGCTTGAGCGCGTCGAAGATCGGCTGGACCTTGGCGATGTCCGCGGCCTCGCCGCCGTACATCAGCGCGTAGCCGTTCTGCAGGCCCCAGACGCCGCCGGAGACACCGCAGTCGACGAAGCCGATCCCCTTGGCGGCCAGCAGCTCGGCGTGCTTCTCGTCATCGGTCCAGCGCGAGTTGCCGCCGTCCACCACGATGTCGCCGGGGGAGAGCAGCTCGGCCAGCTCCTCGACGGTCGCCTGGGTCGGGGCACCGGCCGGGACCATGACCCAGACCACGCGCGGGCCCTGAAGCTTGGTCACCAGCTCCTGGAGGCTGGCGACGTCGGCGAGATCGGGGTTGCGGTCGTAGCCGATGACGGTGTGGCCGGCGCGGCGGATGCGCTCACGCATGTTGCCGCCCATCTTGCCGAGACCGATGAGGCCGAGCTCCATGACAAGTCCTTACCTGGGGTGTCGTGCCTGACGGCGGCGCCGTTGCCGCCCCAAGAGCGTACGCCGCGCCGGTATGCACAGCCGGAACATGGCCTGTGGACACCGGCACGACGTCATGTCCGTCATGTCTGGTTCAGGAATCAGCCGGAGAGGCGCACAGGCATGATGAGGTACTGGTACGCCTCGTCCGCCTCGGCGTCCACCGCGGGCTTGCCGCTGAGCAGGGCCGGCTTGGTCGAGGTGGTGAAGGAGAGCTGGGCGTAAGCGGAGTCGATGGCCTTGAGGCCCTCCTCCAGGTAGCCCGGGTTGAAGGCGATCGAGATGTCGTCGCCCTCGAGGTCGGCGTCGATCCGCTCGGTGGCCTGGGCGTCGTCGCCGGAGCCGGCCTCCAGGGTCAGCACGCCCTGCTCGAAGTTGAGCCGCACCGGGGTGTTGCGCTCGGCGACCAGCGAGACGCGCTTGAGCGCCTCCAGGAACGGCTGGGTCTGGATGGCCGCGATCGCGCTGAACTCGGTCGGGAAGAGGCTGCGGAACTTCGGGAACTCGCCCTCCAGCAGCCGGGTGGTGGTCCGTCGGCCGGCGCCCTCGAAACCGATCAGGCCCTCGCCGGCGCCGCCGGAGGAGAGCGCGATGGAGACCGTGTCGCCGCTGCCCAGGGACTTGGCGATGTCCTGCAGGGTGCGGGCGGGGACCAGCGCGACCGCCGAGATGTCCGGCTGCTCGGGCTTCCAGAGCAGCTCGCGGACCGCGAAGCGGTAGCGGTCGGTGGCGGCCAGGGTGATCTTGTCACCGTCGATCTCCACCCGGACACCGGTGAGCACCGGCAGGGTGTCGTCCCGACCCGCGGCCACCGCGGCCTGGCTGACGGCGCTGGCGAAGACCTCGCCGGAGACCGTGCCGGTGGCGCTGGGCATCTGGGGCAGCGACGGGTACTCGTCCACCGGCAGGGTGGGCAGGGTGAACCGCGAGCTGCCGCAGACCACGGTGACCCGCTGGCCGTCGGTGGAGATTTCCACAGGCCTGTTGGGAAGGTTGCGCGAGATGTCGTTGAGCAGCCGGCCGGAGACCAGCACGGTGCCCGCCTCCTCGACGTCCGCCTCGAGCTCGACCCGGGCCGAGACCTCGTAGTCGAAGCCGGACAGCGCCAGGCTGCCGTCCTGGGCGGTCAGCAGCAGGCCGGCCAGCACCGGCACCGAGGGCCGCGCCGGGAGGCTGCGGGCAGCCCAGGCCACCGCCTCCGCGAGGACGTCACGCTCCACCCGGAACTTCACCGGTAACCGCCTCCTGGATCCTGCTGTCGCTGCTGATCTTGCTCTGGTCTTGCTCTGGTCCGGCGCCGGACCGACTGCCGTCCGACACCGTCGGCCGTAGTTGCCGAGGACAGTCTGACGTACTCCGCCGACAGTCGAGGCAGATGGGCGCAACCGGGGCGAACAAGTGTCGGGATCGGGTTGTCCACAGATTTCGGCCCACCCCACTGTTGAGCGAGTCGAGGGGTCTATAGGTGTAGCCGTAGTAGTAGGGCCTGTGGATACCGTGGATAACCCCGTTTGCGCAGCTCAGAGCCGGTTTTTTGTCCACAGTGCCTGTGGAGGGGACCGGTGGATAACCCGGCGCCGCTGTGGACAGCGGAGCGTTACTCACAGGGCACTCTGCGTATCCACAGGTTATCCCCAGCATCGTCCCCAGATCCGGGGCGGGTTATCCACGGGGCCCGGGTCAACATCACGTGACGCCTTTCACACCGGGCGATGAACCAGGCCGTTCCGTTGTCGAACAGTGGATACCACTGTGGAAAAGCTGGGGATAACCGGCCGCACCCTGGGGACAGCCGGTGGACAACCATCCGGTGAAGCTGACGGATCACCAAGTGTCCACATCCTGTGGATAACTGTTGTGCACAAGTCCCCAGCCTGTTGACCTGCGGCGAAGAGCGTAGCGGCGGACGGCCTGTGGAGGAATTCGGGATAACTCCGGGTTCCCCAAGCTGTGGACGGGAGAAAACACCTGATCCTGTGGAGAACGGCCCGGCGGGCCCGCACTGTTCGAATTGATGCTCAGTTGTGCGAAATGGCCCGGAGGGTGGCGGAGCGTCAGCCGGAAGCCTTCCCCGGCCTCCCGGGTCCTACACGCGGGATTTCCCGGGCCCGGCAAGGGGTGTGGCGGCGGTATGGCAGGGCCTGTGGCAGGAGGTGCGGCGGCGGTACGGCAAAGGGCCGCCACCGTCCCGGGTGGGACGTCGGCGGCCCTTCAAGTGGCCTGCGGTAGCTGGCTCTTGCCCCGCTAACTCTTGCCCCGCTAACTCTTGATGCGGTTGGTGAGCTCGGTGACCTGGTTGTAGAGCGAGCGCCGCTCGGCCATCAGCGAGCGGATCTTGCGGTCGGCGTGCATCACCGTGGTGTGGTCGCGGCCGCCGAACTGGGCGCCGATCTTCGGCAGCGAGAGGTCGGTCAGCTCGCGGCAGAGGTACATGGCGATCTGACGGGCCGTCGCCAGCACCCGGCTGCGGGAGGAGCCGCAGAGGTCCTCCACGGTGAGCCCGAAGTAGGCGGCGGTCTGCTGCATGATCACCTGGGCGGTGATCTCCGGCCCGGCGTCCTCGTCCCCACCCGGGATCAGGTCCTTGAGCACGATGCCGGCCAGCTCCAGGTCGACCGGCGAGCGGTTGAGGTTGGCGAAGGCCGTCACCCGGATCAGCGCGCCCTCCAGCTCGCGGATGTTGCGGGTGATCCGGGAGGCGATGAACTCCAGCACGTCCGCCGGGGCGTTGAGCCGTTCCTGGATCGCCTTCTTGCGCAGGATCGCGATCCGGGTCTCCAGCTCCGGCGGGGTGACGTCGGTGATCAGTCCCCACTCGAAGCGGTTGCGCAGCCGGTCCTCCAGGGTGATCAGCTGCTTGGGCGGCCGGTCCGAGGAGAGCACGATCTGCTTGTTGGCGTTGTGCAGGGTGTTGAAGGTGTGGAAGAACTCCTCCTGGGTCGACTCCTTGCTCGCCAGGAACTGGATGTCGTCGACCAGCAGGATGTCCATGTCCCGGTAGCGCTTGCGGAACGCGTCCGCCTTGCCGTCCCGGATCGAGTTGATGAACTCGTTGGTGAACTCCTCCGAGCTCACGTAGCGCACCCGGGTGCCGGGGAAGAGGCTGCGCGAGTAGTGCCCGATGGCGTGCAGCAGGTGGGTCTTGCCGAGGCCGGACTCGCCGTAGATGAAGAGCGGGTTGTACGCCTTGGCCGGGGCCTCGGCGACGGCCACCGCCGCGGCGTGCGCGAAGCGGTTGCTGGCGCCGATCACGAAGGTGTCGAAGAGGTACTTGGGGTTGAGCCGGGCGGCCGGCTCGTCCTTGCGCCCGAGGTCGGTGGAGGGGCCGCCGGGCGGGGCCGGCACGCCCGGCACCGGGGTGCGGTCGGCGACCCGCTCGGGCAGCGCCGGCCGCTGCGGGCCGTCCATCCCGGGACGCTCCAGCTCGGCACGGTCCCGCTCGGTCGACGGCATGGCGGGCGGCATCGAGGGCGGCAGGTCACGGCGGGCGGGCGGGAGCTGGCGTCCCGCGGCCCGCGGCCGCGGTTCCTCGGCCGCCGAATCGTAGGCGCCGCCGAACAGGTCGCCCTGGGCGGGCTCGCCACCCGGGCGGGTCGGCCCACCCGGACCGCCCTGCGGGAGCTCGGGCGCCGGCGGGGCCGCCTCGGGCTCCGGGCGCTGCCACTCGCGGTACTGGTAGGGCTGCTCCTGGTAGGGCTGCTGCTGCGGGTAGCCGCGCTGCTCGGGATAGGGCTGGTACTCGCCGTACGGCTGCTGCTGCGGCTGCGACGGGTACTGCTGCTCCGGGTAGCCGGGCCCGCGGCGCTGCTCGTAGCCGTAGTCCTGGTAGCCGGGCTCGCGGTAGTCGCCCGGTTGTTCGACCGGCTCGGCGGGCATCGGCTGCGGGGCCGGCGGGGCCGGGGTGACGGGCGCGGCCGGAGTCGGGCCGGGCGGCGCCGCGTTGGCGTCGACCATCACCGCGATCCGCACCGGGCGACCGAACTGCTGGCTCAGCCCGTCGGTCAGCTGCGGCAGCAGTCGGCCCTCGAGCACCTGCTTCGCCCACTCGTTCGGGGCCGCCAGCAGGGCGGTGTCGTGCATCATCCACATCGGTTGGGTGCGCTGCACCCACAACTTGTCCTTGTCGCCGACCGAGGAGTCGTTGACCAGCCGCTCGACGACCTCCGCCCAGGCGGGGACGAGGTCGCTGTTGACATCAGCCACTGGTGCACGCTTTCTCGTTCCCCCGAAGGAGGGGATGAACAAAACCAGACAAGTCCTGCAACGGTAGTCAGCGGGCAGACCTGATTCAAGTTGTTGTCCACAGGCTGTGGGCATCCCGCAGGTTGGGTGCCGGTTTGACCCTCGGGCGCCCGTCCGCGTACCGTAACGAGGTCGAGTTGTCGATGGCCGCTGCCGCATGTCCGCGGGTCCTCCCGCTTCCAGAAGGCGCGCAGCACGGGCGCCGTGGATTGCCCGAAACCCAGCAGACCTGGGGATTCGGGCCGGATTTCCCAGCTGTGAAGGGGAGATCACGCGGACGCACGGTGACGGCCAAGCTGTGACTCGTCACCCTACGATTCACCCCAGGAGCCCCCGAGTGAGCAAGCGCACCTTCCAGCCGAACAACCGTCGTCGCGCCAAGACCCACGGCTTCCGGCTGCGGATGCGTACCCGCGCCGGCCGCGCCATCCTGGCGGCCCGCCGTGGCAAGGGCCGCGCCAGCATCTCCGCCTGATCCGCGTCCAGGGTCTGCAGTGCTGCCCTCCGAGAATCGGCTGCGGCGGCGCCAGGACTTCGCGACCGCGGTGAAACGCGGCCGTCGCGCCGGTCGGCCCCTGCTGGTCGTTCATCTCAGACGAGAGGACGAGCAGACGGGGCAGGTCGGCGGGTACAGCGACTCCCACCCGCACGTCGCCGAGGGACTCCCCTCGGCGCGTGCGGGTTTCGTCGTGAGCAAGGCGGTCGGTCCGGCTGTGGTGCGCAATCTGGTGAAGCGTCGACTTCGTCACCTTGTGCGGGAGCGTCTGAGCCGGTTGCCCGCAGGTAGCCTGATAGTGGTACGGGCGCTGCCTCCGGCGGGGACGGCCTCGTACCCGGATCTAGCACATGACCTGGATGCCGCGCTGAAGCGGTTGCTCCGGACGGAGCCGGCCGCCCCGGCGGCGGGACCAGGGCCGACAGGATCAGGGCGATGAAGTACCTGCTCATGGGGCTGATCAGGGTCTACCAGTGGACGATCAGTCCGCTGCTCGGTCCGGTCTGCCGCTATTACCCCTCGTGCTCGCACTACGGCTACGAGGCCGTACGCACGCACGGAGCGGTGAAGGGCAGCGTGCTGACCGCGTGGCGCATTCTGCGCTGCAACCCTTGGTCCCCGGGCGGAGTGGACCACGTACCACCGCGCAAGCGTCCCGTTTGGCATCAGCGGCTGCGTGCCCTGATGCAGCCCAGGACCGGTAGCGCCGTGCTCCCGGAGCCGACGACCAAGCCCAATGCTCAAGGAGTCTGACCGGTGACCTGGTCCTTCCTGAATCCCCTGTACACCTTGGTGTCCTGGATCATCGTCCAGTTCCACTCGCTGTACAGCCACGTCTTCGACCCGAACGGCGGTTGGGCCTGGGGCCTGGCCATCGCCTCGATGGTGGTCGTCATCCGGATCTGCCTGATCCCGCTCTTCGTGAAGCAGATCAACTCGACCCGGGCCATGCAGGCGATCCAGCCGAAGATGAAGGCCATCCAGGAGCGCTACAAGAACGACAAGCAGCGCCAGTCCGAAGAGATGATGAAGCTCTACAAGGAGGCGGGCACCAACCCCTTCTCGAGCTGTCTCCCGATCCTGGTGCAGATGCCGTTCTTCACCGCCCTCTACGGGGTGCTGTCCTCGGTCGCCAACCACAAGCAGATCGGCGTCATCCACGGCACCCTGTTGGACAGTGCCCAGCAGGCGCACATCTTCGGGGCCCCGCTGTCGGCGAAGTTCTGGGGCAGCCACGACCTGAACGTGCAGATCGTCACCGCGGTGATGATCGTGATGATGTCGCTGTCGCAGTTCATCACCCAGCGCCAGCTGATGACCAAGAACGTGGACCTCTCGGTCAAGACGCCGTTCATGCAGCAGCAGAAGATGCTGATGTACGTCTTCCCGGTGATGTTCGCCTTCATGGGCGTGAACTTCCCGGTCGGTGTGCTGGTCTACTGGCTCACCACCAACGTTTGGTCGATGGGCCAGCAGCTGATCGTGATCCGCAACAACCCGACGCCGGGCAGCAAGGCCTGGGACGAGCGGCAGGCCCGCCTCAAGGCGGCCGGCCGGCTGAACCCGGACGGCACCGAGATCAAGCGCGGCAGCGGCCCGTTCGGCCTCTTCGGCCGCGGCAAGGCGGCCGCCGCACAGCAGCAGACGGCGGCGGCGCTGGTCGAGGAGTCGGTGCAGGTGCGCCGGCAGCAGCCGCGCAAGCAGACCAAGGCGCAGCGCCAGCAGGTGCACTCCGGTGCGAAGCCGGCGGGCGCCCAGGCCGGCGGGACCGGTCAGAGCGAGGCGGAGCAGGACGCCGAGCCGGCCGAGCCGGTGCAGGACGCGGTGCCGAGTGGCCAGGGGGCCGGCAAGCCCTCGACCGCGGGCAGCTCCGGTGCCAAGCGCCCGGCCGCCAAGCAGGCCGGCGCTGGCGCGAAGCGCGGGCCGCAGGGCGGTCAGCGGCCGAAGAAGAAGTCCTAGCCGCGACCATCGGCCGGTGCCCGGCCGCTGAACCTCCTTGATCCTCGATTTCGGCCCGTACCCGTGGGCCCCATCTCTGAAGGAGTCCCTCCCGTGACGGAAGGCACCACCTCCGCCGCCGACGCCGGATCGGCCGCTCAGGCTGACGAGTCGGCGGACACCCTGGTCGCTCGCCTGGAGCAGGAGGGTGAGATCGCGGCTGACTACCTGGAAGGTCTGCTGGACATCGCCGACCTGGACGGCGACATCGACATGGATGTGGAGGGCGACCGGGCCCTGGTGTCCATCGTGGGTGACTCCGACGACCGGACGCTGCAGCGGCTGGTCGGCCAGGAAGGCGAGGTGCTGGAGGCGCTGCAGGAGCTGACCCGGCTGGCGGTGCACCGGGAGACCGGCGAGCGCAGCCGGCTGATGCTGGACATCGCGGGCTACCGGGCGCGCAAGCGGGCCGAGCTGGCGGAGCTGGGTGCCAAGGCGGCGGAGCAGGCGAAGCAGACCGGCGAGCCGGTCAAGCTGCGGCCGATGACGCCGTTCGAGCGCAAGGTGGTGCACGACGCGGTGGCCGCAGCGGGGCTGCGCAGCGAGTCGGAGGGCGAGGAGCCGCAGCGCTGCGTCGTCGTCCTGGCGAGCTGATTCCTCACTCCGGTACTCGTCGACCCCGTTCGCACGCTTCGTGCGGGCGGGGTCGAGGTGCCTAGGGCCTCTCTTGTGGGCCCCCAGCGGACTGCTGGAGGCGGTTCGAGTTGGCGGGGGATGTTTCACGTGAAACGGTGCTGGAGGGCGGGGGTCGGTGGATTCGGTGAGTGGAGAGGCTGAGATGGCGACGGAGAGTGCGGCAGCCGCCAGTGGCGCGGAGGGTCTGGCTGAGGCTCCGCAGGCGGCGCGGGAGATCTTCGGCGAGCGCTTCGGCGCGGCGCAGCGCTACGCGGAACTGCTGGCGACGGCAGGGGTGCAGCGGGGTCTGATCGGGCCGCGGGAGGTGCCGCGACTCTGGGACCGCCATGTGCTGAACTGCGCGGTGCTCTCCGAGCTGCTGCCGGAGAACGCGACGCTCTGCGACGTGGGCTCGGGTGCGGGCCTGCCGGGGATCCCGGTGGCGCTGGCCCGGCCGGACGTCTCGGTGACGTTGCTGGAGCCGCTGCTGCGCAGGACGACCTTCCTGGAGGAGGTGGTCCGCGAGCTCGGCCTGGAGAACGTCACGGTGCTGCGTGGGCGGGCCGAGGAGATGGTCGGGAAGATCTCGGTGGAGATCGTCACGGCCCGCGCGGTGGCGCCGCTGGACCGGCTGGCCGGCTGGGGGATGCCGCTGCTGCGCCCGTACGGGCAGATGCTGGCGCTCAAGGGGGACACGGCCGAGCAGGAGCTGGCCGACTCGCGCTCGGCGCTGACCAAGCTCGGTGCGGTCGAGTGGGCGGTGATCCCGGTGGGGGAGAGCGCGCTGGGCGCGGCGACCCGGGTCGTTCAGGTGAAGGCGGGGGAGAGCCCGGGTGGCGTGAAGGCGGCGACTCGTCGGGCCAAGGCGGCCCGGGCCGGGCGGGTCGGCGGCCGTCCGGCGGAGCCGCGCGGTGCTGGGCGCCGCCGCCGCTGATCGAAAGCCTCCGCAAAGCCCCTGGTCGCGAACGTGCGGCCAGGGGCTTGTGCATTCCGTCGGAGTGTCGCACCGTCAGATTTCCGACATTGCGGGCATGGTGTTTCACGTGAAACGTCGCTCTCTGCTCTCGGGAATCCTGACTCGCAGCCGGGCGGTGACTGTTGCCGCTCCGGTTTCACGTGAAACACTGACCCCCATGCAGGACTCGGAGACCATCGACCAGATCGATGACACCCCCATCGCGCGGGCGGCCCAGGCCGCCGTCCAGGCGCTGGGTCGGGCGGGCGAGGGCCTGCCCAGGCCGCCCGCGACCCGGGTGATCGTGGTGGCCAACCAGAAGGGCGGCGTCGGCAAGACCACCAGCACCGTCAACATGGCCGCCTCGCTGGCCATGCACGGGCTGCGGGTCCTGGTGATCGACCTCGACCCGCAGGGCAACGCCTCCACGGCGCTGGGCATCGACCACCACGCGGAGGTGCCGTCGATCTACGACGTGCTGGTGGAGGGCAAGCCGCTGGCCGATGTGGTGCAGCCGGTGGTCGACGTGGAGGGGCTGTTCTGCGTCCCGGCCACCATCGACCTGGCGGGCGCCGAGATCGAGCTGGTCTCCCTGGTGGCCCGGGAGAGCCGACTGCAGCGCGCCATCGCCGCCTACGAGCAGCCGCTGGACTACATCCTGATCGACTGTCCGCCCTCGCTGGGCCTGCTGACGGTCAACGCCCTGGTGGCCGGCCAGGAGGTGCTGATCCCGATCCAGTGCGAGTACTACGCACTGGAGGGCCTGGGGCAGCTGCTGCGCAACGTGGACCTGGTGCGCGCGCACCTCAACCCGACGCTGCACGTCTCCACCATCCTGCTCACCATGTACGACGCCCGCACCCGGCTGGCCTCGCAGGTGGCGGACGAGGTGCGAAACCACTTCACCACCGAGGTGCTGCGGACCGCGATCCCGCGCTCGGTGCGCATCTCCGAGGCGCCGAGCTACGGACAGACGGTGCTCACCTACGACCCCGGATCGACCGGCGCGCTCTCCTACCTGGAGGCGGCCCGGGAGCTGGCCCTGCGGGCCGTCGGCCTGGACACGCCGCCCCCCACGGTGGGGGAGCAGGCGGCCGCCGACGCGCTGGACGCGGTGGGGCAGCACCGGCACACGATCGGCGCGCAGGCGACGCCGATGGCACAGCACAGCACGATGGAGGGCAATCGGTGAGTGGTCGCAGGGGTCTGGGTCGTGGGCTGGGAGCGCTGATCCCGCCGGCCGGCTCGCCGGTACCCGCCGGTGGCGGGGCGGCCGTGGCCGCCCCGGAGCGGCCGGGAGCGGGGGCCACGGGGCTGCCGGCCGGCGCCGGTGCCCTGTCGTCGAGCTCGATGCCGCTGCTGCCGCCGGGGCGGGGAACCGTCGCGGCGAAGGCCGCGGCCGAGAGCGCGCTGGCCGAGCTGGCACCGGTGGCGGGCGCCCGTTTCGCCGAGCTGCCGCTGGACGCCATCTCGCCCAACCCGCGCCAGCCGCGTGAGGTCTTCGACGAGGACAAGCTGGCCGAGCTGGTCGCCTCCATCAAGGAGGTGGGCCTGCTGCAGCCGGTGGTGGTCCGTCAGGTCGGGCCGGAGCGCTTCGAGCTGATCATGGGCGAGCGGCGCTGGCGGGCCTCCCGGGAGGCCGGGCTGGAGCTGATCCCGGCGATCGTGCGGGCCACCGACGACGACAAGCTGCTGCTGGACGCGCTGCTGGAGAACCTGCACCGGGCCGAGCTGAACCCGCTGGAGGAGGCCGCCGCCTACGACCAGCTGCTGCGCGACTTCGGCTGCACCCATGTCGAACTGGCCGACCGGATCGGCCGCTCCCGTTCGCACGTCTCCAATACCCTGCGGCTGCTCAACCTCTCCCCGACGATCCAGCCCAGGGTGGCGGCCGGGGTGCTGTCGGCCGGTCACGCCCGGGCGCTGCTCGGGGTGCCGGACGCCGAGCGGCAGGAGGCGCTGGCCAAGCGGATCGTTGCGGAGGGCCTCTCGGTGCGCAGCACCGAGGAGATCGTGGCGCTGATGGGCCAGGAGGAGGACGAGAAGCCGAAGCGGCCGGTCGGCCCCAAGGCCGGCAAGCTGCTCTCGCCGGCCTTCAACGACCTGGCCGGCCGCCTCTCGGACCGGTTCGAGACCAGGGTGAAGGTCGAGGTCTCGCAGCGGAACGGGAAGCTGGGCAAGGGCAAGGTGGTCCTGGAGTTCGCCTCGGTGGAGGACCTCAACCGGATCCTCGACAGCCTGGCCCCGGGGGAGGACGGACTGCGGCTCTCCCAGAGCTGACTGCTCTGTCGAGCTGACCGTTGCGTCGTTGGAGTCAGTGGGTGCATGTTTCACGTGAAACATGCACCCACTCTTGTTGTACGGGGAGGTGTGCTGCATGGGTCGCAGGATCGTCCCGCTGACGCTGGACAATCTGGCTGACCTGCCCTGGCCCTGCCGCTCCTGTGTCTTCTGGGAGCTCGATCCGGTGCGGGGGCGCGAGGCGGTGGACGCCGGGAAGCCGGAGCAGGAGAAGGAGGGGTGGATCTCGGCGGTGCTGCTGGAATGGGGCTCCTGCGGGCGGATCGCCTATGTGGATCAGCAGCCGGCCGGCTTCGTGCTCTACGCGCCGCCCGCCTACGTGCCGCGTTCGCAGTCCTTCCCGACCAGCCCGGTCTCGCCGGATGCCGTCCAGCTGATGATCAGTCGGGTGCTGCCCGAGTTCCAGGGGCAGGGGCTGGGTCGGGTGCTGGTGCAGACGGTGGCCAAGGACCTGCTGCACCGCGGCTTCCGGGCGATCGAGGCCTTCGGCGCGGCCGGGAACGACCGGCCCAGCTGCCTGCTGCCGGCCGACCACCTGTTGGCCGTGGGCTTCAAGACGGTGCGGCCGCACCACCGCTATCCGCGGCTGCGGCTGGAGGCCCGGTCCACCGCCTCCTGGCGGGAGGGGGCGCTCGAGCGGCTGCTGGGCGCCGGTCGCAAGGAGCCCGCGCTGCGGCCGTTCTGAGCGACCGGCCGGGGACGGATGAAGAGGCGCGGCGAGGAGATGCGACGAAGGGGCGGGCCCAGCTGGGCCCGCCCCTTCGTCGCACGCTCGACCGGATCGGCCTCAGCCGGCCGGCTTGACCTCGATGATGTCCGCCAGGTCGCGCAGCAGCGCCGCCTTCGGCTTGGCGCCGACGATGCTCTTCACGACCTCGCCGTTGACGTAGACGTTGATGGTCGGGATCGAGATGACGCCGTACTGGGCGGCAACGGCCGAGTTCTGGTCCACGTCGACCTTGGCGACGGTCAGCTGGTCCGCGTACTCCTCGGCGATGGCCTCGAGGACCGGGGCCACCTGCTTGCACGGGCCGCACCAGGTGGCCCAGAAGTCCACCAGCACGGGCTTGTCGCTCTTGAGGACCTCGCTGTCGAAGGTCGCGTCGGTCACGGTGATGGTGGCGCCGGCCACGGGATCTCCTAAAGGTCGCTTGGGGTGGTACTTCAGTGGTTCACAACAACGGGGCGGCGGATTCTGTTTCACCCCCCGTACGGGGAGTGGCTCAGACGGCGACGGCCGCCGCGGCCTTGCTCTCCTGCTCGGTCGCGTGGGCCAGCTCGGCGAGGTAGCGCTCGGCGTCCAGAGCCGCGGCACAGCCGGTGCCGGCGGCGGTGATCGCCTGGCGGTAGGTGTGGTCGACCACGTCACCGGCGGCGAACACACCGGCGACCTTGGTGCGGGTGCTCGGCGATTCCACCTTGAGGTAGCCCTCCTCGTCCAGCTCCAGCTGGCCCTTGAAGAGCTCGGTGCGCGGGTCGTGGCCGATCGCGATGAACAGGCCGGTGACGGGCAGCTCGCGCAGCTCGCCGGTCTCGGTGTCGCGCAGGGTGACGTGGGTCAGCTTCGGGTCGCCGTGGATCTCCTCGACCGCGCTGTTCCAGGCGAAGCTGATCTTCGGGTCGGCGAAGGCCCGCTCCTGCATCGCCTTGGAGGCGCGCAGCTCGCCGCGGCGGTGCACGACGGTGACGCTCTTGGCGAAGCGGGACAGGAAGGTGGCCTCCTCCAGGGCGGTGTCACCGCCGCCGACCACCGCGATGTCCTGGTCGCGGAAGAAGAAGCCGTCACAGGTGGCGCACCAGGAGACGCCGCGCCCGGAGAGCGCGTCCTCGCGGGGCAGGCCGAGCTTGCGGTGCTGGGAGCCGGTGGTGACGATCACCGCGTGGGCCCGGTGCACGGTGCCCTCGGAGTCGGTGACGGTCTTGATGTCGCCGGAGAGGTCGACCGCGACGATGTCGTCGGGGACCAGCTCGGCGCCGAACCGCTCGGCCTGGGCGCGCATGTTGTCCATCAGCTCGGGGCCCATGATGCCGTCCCGGAAGCCGGGGAAGTTCTCGACCTCGGTGGTGTTCATCAGGGCACCGCCGGCGGTCACCGCGCCTTCGAAGACGAGCGGCTTGAGGGACGCGCGCGCGGTGTAGAGCGCTGCGGTGTACCCGGCCGGGCCGGAGCCGATGATGATCACGTTACGGACGTCGGTCACTGCATCTCCTGGTTGGCATCGCGACCCGCGCCAGGCGGGGGAGGGTGGCGGTCCTGCTCCGCCGCCCTGGTCAACGACTCCCCAGTGTCGCGCATTCCCGGGGCCCGGGGTACCAGCGGCCCACCCCTCGGGCTGACGGGTGTTGGGTCAGCGGGTCGGGATCTGTTCGTGCAGCTGGACCGAGGCGGGGTCCTGGGTGCAGCCGGGGGTGAGCAGGAAGACGTCGAGGTGGCTGGGATCGTCGCCGATCCGGTAGACGTAGACGTCCACCGGCGCGGTCTGGAAGCTGCCGTGGGCGACGGTCAGCGGCTGCTCGCCCTGGTGGCCGGTCACCGCCTGCTGGACGCAGCCAGGGGGAACGGAGGTGGGGCTCTGGCCGGTGGCCGGGGTGGGGACGCCCTGCTCGCTGGTGGCGTGCGGCTGGGTGCCGGCGCTCGGCTGGAAGACCGGAAGCAGCCGGTGGATCTGGTCCGGCAGGCCGGCGGCGGTGAACTCGGGGCCGGCCGTAGTGAGCGGATGCGGGGTGCCGGCGGGCCGGGCGGCGCTGGCGGTGTTGTGGCCGGCGGTGTCCTGTCCGGCGAGCAGACCGGAGAAGACGGCGGCCGAGCCGAGGCCGAGCACGCCCACCAGGCTTGCCGCGAAGATCAGCAGGCCGCGCCGACGGGCTCGGGTCCGCCCGCCCGCACCGGCCGGACGGTCGCTGCGGTCGCCGCGCTTCGGCGGGCCGGCGGAAGCCGGTCGAGAAGCAGCGGGCCGAGTGGCCGGGGTGGCTGGGGTGGCTGGGGTGGCCGGGGTGGCCGGGGTGGCAGAGGTTGTCGGGGTGGTCGGGGAGGCCGGCAGTGCGGCGGCCGCCTCGGCGAGTGCGGTGTCGATCCGCAGTGCGACGTCTGCGGGCATCGGCGGTACCTGGTCGCCCGCCAGCAGCTCGCTCAGCCCGGCGAGCGCGGCGTCCGTCTCGGCGCACTGCGGGCAGCCGGCCAGGTGTCGGCGCAGGGCGGCGGCCTCGGCGGCGGAGAGCAGCTGCTCGCGCAGATCGGCCAGCTGGTCGACCGAGGGGTGCGACGCGGCCGCGGCCGACTCGACGGGTTCGGGTGTCTGGTGGGTCATCGCGGTGTCGCGTCTCCTTCCTTGGTCAGGTCCTGGCGGGGGAGGGCGGGCGCTGATGGGACGGAGCCGGGCGCCGCTGGGTTCCCGGGTGGCGGTGTTTCACGTGAAACACCGCCCGAAACGACGTCCTCGGTCTCCCGCAGATGTCGCACCAGTGGCAGCAGCCGGGCCCGGCCGCGGGCGCAGCGGCTCTTCACCGTGCCGACCGGGACGCCGAGCAGTTCGGCCGCCTCGGCCACCGGGTAGCCCTGCATGTCCACCAGGACCAGCGCGGCCCGCTGCTCGGGCGGCAGCTCGGCCAGCGCGGCGCCCAGCTCGCGGCGCAGCTCCTGGCGGATCACCAGCGCCTCGGCGGGTTCGGCGGCGGGCACCAGGGTGTCCAGCTGCTGCGGCTGCTCGTCCAGCGAGCCGGTCCGGCGGCTGGTGGCGCGGCGGGCCCGGTCGAGGCAGGCGTTGACCACGATCCGGTGCAGCCAGGTGGTGACGGCCGAGCGGCCCTGGAAGGTGTGCGCCGAGCGCAGCGCGGAGACCAGCGCGTCCTGCAGCGCGTCCGCCGCCTCCTCGCGGTCGCCCAGGGTGCGCAGCGCGATCGCCCAGAGCCGGTCCCGGTGTCGCTGCACCAGCAGGCCGAAGGCCGCGGTGTCGCCGGCGACGTGCCGGGCCAGTAGCTCGGCGTCGCTCTCTTCGCCGGCCCAGGGAGCCTGTTCGGCTCCTGGTCGCGCCGGTTCTGCCATCCGCCCACACCTTCCAGGGCCGGTCCGGCAGGGTCAGCCGGTCACCTTGATCTCGGCCACCTGGCCGCGGTATCTACCGGTCCCATCCTTGGGGAGGCTGGTCAGCCAGATCAAGAGGTAGCGGGTACGGACCGGGGAGCCGAGCTGGAACTGCCCGTCGGCACCGGCCTTGGCCACCGGCTGGCCGAAGTCGTCGAACTTGGTCGGCTCGGTGTCGCCGGCGGCGCCGGGCACCCGCAGTTCGGCGGCGGTGGAGCCGACGAACTGCACCGCGATCGAGCTGACCTGCTTGGTCGAGCCGAGGTCGACCAGCAGACCGGTGCCGTGGCCGAGGGTCGGCAGGTCGTCGAAGTAGCCGTCGGTCTGCCAGGCCGTATTGGGGTCGTTGTCGTGGGTGTTCGGGAGCAGCTCGGTGTGCATCGGGTGGTCGCCGAAGGGGTTGAACGAGGTGACGCCGGTGAGCTGCAGCGGGGTCGGGGCGGTGGTGGAGGCGGTGGCGCTGGGCGGCAGGCCCGGGCCGGAGGCGCCCAGCGTCTTGGGGTCGCCGTTGGTGCCGAGCCGGCCGGCCAGCTGCCAGGAGCCGTAGCCGATCGCGGCCAGCAGCACCGCTGAGACGGTCCAGTTCAGCAGTTTCCTGGCCATCCGGCGGCGGCCCGGGCGCGGCCTGGACGGGGTCGGCTGGGTGCTGGTCGGGTGCGGATAGCCGGCCGGGCCGGGGTGGACCGGGCGCAGCACCTCGGTGCGGGCCAGTGCCGGCCGGGGCGACCGGCCGACGGTCTGGCCGGGGGCGGGGTAGCGGTCGCTCGCGCCCTGGTCGGTCTCTGACTGGCGGATCCGCGGCAGCAGCGCGATCTCCTTGGCCAGCGCGGCCGGGCTGGTGATCGGGCTCAGGTGGCGCGGCGGCGGGTCGCAGAGGGTCCGCGCGGCCAGCTCGGCCATACCCCGGTGGACGCCGGCCCGGACCTGGTCGGGGGCCACCAGGCCGAGGTCCTTGGGCAGGCCCTTCAGGTCGTAGCGGTCCTCGGGGTGCGGCCAGCGATGGGTCAGCGCGGCGTACAGCAGGGTGCCGATGGCGCGGGTGTCGGCCAGCTCGGCGGCGGCTGCCCCGGTGGTCTCCGGCTGCGCGGGAATGCCGCGTAGTGCGGCGTCCACGGCCACCCCGTTGATCCGGTACTGGCCGGTGTCCGTGCGCAGCACACAGCGCGGGGTCAGCCGCAGGTGGGAGCGCCCGCCGCGGTGTGCGGTGGCGATCGCCTCGGTGACCTGACGGACCATCTGGTAGGCGTCGTAGGGCTCCATCGGGCCCGGGGCGAGCAGGGTGGCCAGGTCGGTGGCGTCCGGCAGCCACTCCCGGATCACATAGACCAGCTCGCCCTCCTGGACCGCGTCCAGCACCTGCACGAAGCGCGGGTCGCCGAGCAGCGCGGCCGAGCGGGCGGCGGCCAGCACGCCCTCGGCGCGGGCGCTGCCGGCCGCGAGCAGGTGGACGCCGACGGCCCGGCGCAGCTTCTCGTCCACGGCGCGCCAACTGCTGAAGACGGACGTGCGGGAGATGCACTCCTCCAGCCGGTAGCGGCCGGCGATCCGGTCGCCGCTGTGCCGGGTGGGCACCGGGAGGTGCTCGGGGAGCCCGTCCTCGGTGTCCTCGGCTTCTTCCGAGTCCTCGGCCTGCTCGGCGTCTTCGGCGGCTTCTGAATCCTCGGCGGCCTCGGCGTCTTCTGAGTCCGCTGCGTCCTCAGGGAGCTCGGAGTCGGCTTCTGCGTCCGGCTCGGCGGATTCAACGGGCTCGGCGTTCTCGGCTTTCTCGGCGGGAACTTCGGCCAGTTCGGCGGCGATCTCGGCGGCGGACAGCGGTGCGGTGATCTCGCCCGTCGCCTCGGCCGCTGACATCTCGACAGCTGCCTTGGTGCGATCCTTGGTGCGATCAGCCACCGTCGTCCTGCCTCCCCTGTCCGCGGACCCAAGTCGTTCGAGACAATTGTGCCCACTCTTCCCGCCCGAGTACGACCGCGGACGGGGCCATCCGGTTCCCGCCAAGCCCGAATTGCTCAGTAGGTGGACAAACTGATGGTTGGTCAGCGTCCCAGTCGGCCGCGGACCATCCCGATCATCGCGTTCAACTCCTCGATCCGCATCCGCTTGGCGAGCACCGTGAACACCGCCAGCTGCACCGCCCCCGCGAGCAGCACCGTGATCACGCTGCCCAGCCAGCCGCTGAGCAGACCGGTCAGCGCCAGCGCGAGCAGGAACCCGGCCAGCGCGGCCGGCAGGCAGGCGATCGCCAGCCGGACGTAGGTCTTGGCGATCCGGGCGGTGTCCAGACCGCCGATCCGCTGCTTCAGCTTGGGCAGCGCGACCGCCACGCCCACCGCGTACGCGGCGCCGTAGCCCAGCGCCATCCCGGTGACCGCCCACTGGGCCGGCAGCGCCAGGTAGCAGAGCAGCGCGGTGCCGGCCTGGGTGGCGGCCACCCAGACCGTGTTGGAGAACGGCGTGCGGGTGTCCTCGTAGGCGTAGAAGCCGCGCAGCAGGACGTACTGCACCGAGTAGGGGATCAGGCCCAGGGCGAAGGCGGAGAGCATGTAGCCGACCGCCGTGGTGCCGTGCGCGACGCTGCCGCCGTTGCCCAGGCCGTAGATGGCACCGCCGATCTGCGGGCCGAGCGCCAGGAACAGGAAGGCGGCCGGCACGATCGCCACCGCCGAGGTGCGCAGTCCGTACGAGAGGTCGTCGCGCACCGCTCCGGCGTCCCCGTCGGCCGCCGAACGGGACAGCCGGGGCAGCACCGCGCTCATCACCGAGACGGTGATCACGGCCATCGGCAGCTGCCAGATCAGCAGCGCGTTGGAGTACGCCGCCAGGCCCACCCCGAGGTAGCCGCCGGCCGCGGCGTCGCTGCCGGCGGCGGTGGCCAGCTGAGTGACCACCAGGTAGCCGGCCTGGTTGGCGAGCACGAAGAGGAAGGTCCACTTGGCCAGCCGGGCGGCCTTGCCCAGGCCGTGCCCGCGCCAGTCGAAGCGCGGCTTGAAGTGGAAGCCGGCCGCCCGCAGGTAGGGGATCATCGCCAGCGCCTGCACCGCCAGACCGAGCAGCGTGCCGACGCCGAGCAGCCGCAGGCCCTCCGACGAGACGGTCTCGGGGGTGACCCGACTGTCCTGGAAGGCGCCGAAGACCCAGAGGTACATCCCGAAGGTGAAGATCACCACGACGTTGTTGAGGACCGGGGTCCACATCATCGCGCCGAACCGGCCACGGGCGTTGAGAATCTGACCCATCACCACATGGACGCCCATGAAGAAGATGGTCGGCAGGCAGTAGCGGGCCAGCGCCACCGTGGTGTCGGCGCTGGTCGGGTTGGCCATCAGCGAGTGCGAGATCAGCTGGACCAGCAGCGGCGCGGCCAGCACCGCCACGAAGGCGACCCCGGCCAGACCCACCATGACCAGGGTGAGCAGGCGGTTGGCGTAGGCGGTGCCGCCGTCCTCGTCCTGCTTCATGCTGCGCACCAGCTGCGGCACGAAGACGGCGTTCAGCGCGCCGCCGCCGATCAGGATATAGAGCAGGGTCGGCAGGGTGTTGGCGGCCGAGTAGGAGTCGCCCATGGTGCCGACGCCGATCGCGGCGGCGATCACCATGGTGCGCAGGAAGCCGGTGCCGCGGGAGACCAGGGTGCCGGCGGCCATGACGGCGCTGGAGTTGAGCAGACCGACGACCTTGGCGGCGGCGGAGGGCTCTCTGGCGGGTGCCTCGGGGTCCTCGGGCAGCTCGGCGTCCGGGAAGTCGGCCGCAGGGCCGCCCGGGGGCTCCGCGGGCGGCGTCGGCGGGTTGGCCGGAGCCGCCCGCAGGCCGCTCTCCTCGGCGCTGAGCGGCGGGTCGAACTCGATCACCGGAACGAAGGGCTTGCCGGACTCGGTGGCCACCACGCCGGCGGCTGGGCCGAGCAGCGCGTCCACGCCCACGTAGTCGGTGGCCTCGGCGGGCTCGGCGGGCTGGGGCGAGTCGGGCTCGGGCTCGGGCTCGACGGCCGAGTCGGTGGGGACGGTTGCGGCGGGCGGGTCGGCGACCGAGGCGGCGGCCAGCGCGTTGGCGGCCGCGCGCGCCCAGCGGGAGGCCGGGACCACCGGCTCGTCCAGCGGCTCGGCTGCTTCGCGCGGGCGGCCCGGCAGCGGCCGGCCGGCGTCGACCAGGGCCGCTGCGGCCTCCGGCTCCGCGGCCGGTGCGGGCTCCGGTTCCACGACCGTGGCCGGTCCGGCGGCCGGCTCCTTGACGTACGGACCGGGCCCGGCCGCCGGGGCGTACGGGTCGGCGGCGAACGGATCCCGCGCGTAGGTGTCGGTGAGGTACCAGTCGGGTTCCTCGGTCGCAGGTTCGTTGCCGCCGCGCTCGCTCATGCCACCTCATCGCTGTCCGGGGTCGGCCCTCGTAGAGACCTACTGTCTCATCACCCCGGACCCGATCCCGGCTTTCGACGCCGTGCCCTACGGGTGCGCCGCCGCCTCGCCGGCCGCGCCCGTCAGATCCGTCTCCCGCTGGTCCGGGGCCTTCGGCCGGATGTCGGTTGCGGGCTCGGCCTCGGGCTCGGCCGCTGCGGCGTCCGGGTCGACCAGCGGCGCGTCCGGGTCCTCCGGCGGCTCACCGGCGCGCTTGCGGCGGTGCAGGAAGATCCGCAGACCGGCCGCCAGCACCAGCAGACCGCCGGCGCCGACCACCCACCAGACGCCGCTGGGCACCTGGCTGACCTCGACCACGAAAACCACCGGGTCCCCGTACTTCTGCGGGTCCGGACCGACCGTGTACAGCTGGGCGGTCATCTGCACCGGGCCGTTGCCCACCGCCTGGGCCTGGAACCGGGGCGAGGCGCTCTGCCCCGCGGCCAGCTGGTCGATCGGGTGCCGGGTGGTCACCCGCAGCCGGTTCGGCTGCGCGGAGCTCAGCTGCAGCTCCAGGTTGATCACCGGCTGGGTCAGGTCGTTGCGGACGCTGACCTGGATCAGCCCGGAGTCGCCGGCGAGCGTGATCTTGTGGCTCTTGGCCGGAATGTTGACGGCGCCCATCAGCTGGTTCAGGTAGGAGCGGGCGTTGCGCAGATACGTGGCGCCGGCCGCCTGGTTGCCGCGCCACTCGGTCGAGACGGACCGCGCCAGGGCGGCGCTGAACGGGCTGCTCACCCGCGCCGGCAGGGTCAGGATCCGCAGCATCAGGTCCACGTCCTTCTGCATCCCCGCGACGGTGCTGAAGGTGTCCTGCGGCAGCTCGGAACCGCGCAGGTCCGACGGGTAGGCCTCGGCGCCGGCGATCGCGGTACCGGCCAGCGGGTCGGCCGGGGTGCCGGCCACGGTGTCCAAGGTGGCCGGCTCGATCCACTTGCCGGCCTGCGCCAGCGAACTCTGCAGCACCCCCGCGGTGGCGGCGGTCAGCGAGCGCGGCGGCATCACCAGCAGGGTCCGCTGCTGTGCGGGCTTCTGCAGGGTGACCGCCAGGGTCTCGGCCAGCAGCCGCTGCTGGGCCTGGGCGCGGGAGTCGTCGGTGGTCAGGTCGGACTGCAGCAGGCTCGCGATGGTGCCGTCGGCGACCACCGCGGTCTGGCCGTCGGCGAGCCGGCGGGCCGCGTTCGGGGTGTAGTTCAGGCTCGGCTGGTCGGGCACGGAGGCGCTGTTCACCAGGATCTGGCCGGCGCCGAGCTGCTGGGTGACCTGCGCGGTCTGCTGGTCCAGGTACCCCTGGTAGGGCCAGGCGGTGTTGTCCTTGACGTCCACCGAGAGCCGGCCCTCGACGGTCAGCCGGCCGGCCTGGCGGGCCTTGCCGAGCGCGGTGTCCAGTCCGGCCACACCGTTGCCGTTGTGGGCGATCGAGGCCAGGTCGGGGTCGGCGTAGGGCAGCGCGACCACCTCGGCACCGTTCGCGGTGACCGCCTGACGCAGCTTGTTCAGCCAGGCGGTGGCCACGGCCTGGTTGGTCCCGGCGACGGTGTTGCCGTCCCGGACCGGATCGCCGCCGTGCCCCGGCACCTGCACCCGGTACTGCTTGGTCATCGCGAACACGGCGTCCAGCAGGTCCGGGTCGATCACCCAGGTCAGCGACTGCATCTTCGATCCGAGGTCGACCAGCGCGCCGAGCCGTCCGGTGGTCGCCAGCTCCGCCGCCAGGCTGTCGTCCCGCAGCACCGGGGTCTGCTCCGACTCCGGCCCGGTCTGGGCGACCAGCTCGGGCGCATGGGTGAGCGGCCAGAGGGTGGCGACCTTGGTCGGCTTCACCCCGTTGGCGTCACCGAAGTACGGCAGCAGGGTGCGGGCGATGCCGACCGGGTGGGCCGTCTCCTCGTCGGGGGTGCCGGCCGACACCTCCACGGCCAGTTCGTAGACGCCGTTCTTCTCCAGCTTCAGCTCGCTCATCGGCACCGCGGGCAGACTGAACGGCTGGCTGGCGCCGGCGGCCAGATCGCCCAGCTGGCTCACCGGGGCACTCAGCGGCGTGCCGTCGGCGCTGGTCGGGTCGGTCTTGGCCAGCCGGTCGGCGATCTCGCTGCGGGTCGGCAGCGGCTGCCTGTAGCGGCCCAGCGACAGGTCCACGCTGGCGCCCTTGAGCGCGGCCGCGCCGGTGTTGGTCACCGTGCCGGAGACCTGCAGGCTGTCGCCCGAGCCCGGCGCGGCGGGCTTCACCGAGTTGATGGTGATCGCGACCGGGAAGTCGGGCGAGACGGCGGCGAAGCCGGGTGCGGCGGTCGCCTGCGGGGCGACGGTGGTCACGCCGAGCAGCGCCAGGGTGCTCGCGATCAGCACCGAGAGCCGCCGGGTCCGGCCCGGCCGCGGTGCGACCGGGCATGACCGGTGGGGAACCTCGGTGTGCCGTGCTGGCTCGCCCACGCGCTTCGTCCTCGCCGTTCTGGTCAGCGGTCGCTGCTGGTCGGATGTTGTCGGGTCGTGCGGTTGGTCCGCGCTGTCGGTGACGACGCGTCGCGCCGTGCGCGCGGTTTCCCCAACCGGCATGGTAACGACGTTGCCCGGTCCGCAGTGTTGCGGGCCTGGGGAAAGAGCCGGTGGCCACGGGCGCGCCGGCCGCCGAAAAGCCGGGGGCGGTGGACCTGCGCGGCCACGTAGGCTTGTGTGCCGTGTCCAACGTCAATGAGTCCGCCGCCGCAGCCAGCCCCTCCGCCACCGCCAGCACCGCTCTGCCAGGCCTGAGCGAGGCCCAGACGCTGGGCCTGCAGGAGCTGCTCCGGGTCTCCCCGGTGGCGGACGAGATCGCCCGGCGGTTCCAGGAGGCCGGCTTCCGGCTGGCCCTGGTCGGCGGCTCGGTGCGGGACGCGCTGCTCGGCCGGCTCGGCAACGACCTGGACTTCACCACCGACGCCCGGCCCAAGCAGGTGCTCAAGCTGGTCAAGGGCTGGGCGGACGCCGTCTGGGACGTCGGCATCGCCTTCGGCACGGTGGGCGCGCGCAAGGACACCGCGGACGGCAGCTTCCTGATCGAGATCACCACCTACCGCTCCGAGGCCTACGACCGCAGCTCGCGCAAGCCCGAGGTGACCTACGGCGACACCATCGAGCAGGACCTGGTCCGCCGCGACTTCACGGTCAACGCGATGGCCGTCGACCTGCCCGGGCGCGGGTTCATCGACCCGCACCACGGACTGGAGGACCTCGAGGCGCGGCTGCTGCGCACCCCCGCGACCCCCGAGGAGTCCTTCTCCGACGACCCGCTGCGGATGATGCGGGCCGCCCGGTTCGCCGCCCAGCTGGACTTCACCCCGGCCCCCGAGGTGGTCGCGGCCATGACCGCGATGGCCGAGCGGATCACCATCGTCTCCGCCGAGCGGGTCCAGGCCGAGCTCAACAAGCTGCTGATCTCCCAGCACCCGGTCAAGGGCCTGCGGTTGCTGGTCGACACCGGCCTGGCCGAGTACGTGCTGCCGGAGCTCCCGGCGCTGCGGCTGACCGAGGACGAGCACCACCGGCACAAGGACGTCTACGAGCACTCGCTGACCGTGCTGGAGCAGGCGATCGACCTGGAGCAGGACGGCCCCGACCTGACGCTGCGGCTGGCCGCGCTGCTGCACGACATCGGGAAGCCGCGCACCCGTCGCTTCGAGTCGGACGGCCGGGTCTCCTTCCACCACCACGAGATGGTCGGCGCCAAGATGACCCGCAAGCGGATGCGGGAGCTGAAGTACTCCAAGGAACTGATCGACGACGTCTCGCGACTGGTCGAGCTGCACCTGCGCTTCCACGGCTACGGTGGCGGGGAGTGGACCGACTCCGCGGTGCGCCGCTACGTCACCGACGCCGGCCCGCTGCTCGAACGCCTGCACAAGCTGACCCGCTCGGACTGCACCACCCGCAACAAGAAGAAGGCCGCCACCCTCTCGCGCACCTACGACGGCCTTGAGGACCGGATCGCCCAGCTCAAGGAGCAGGAGGAGCTGGACGCGATCCGCCCCGCGCTGGACGGCAACCAGATCATGGAGCTGCTCGGCCTCAAGCCGGGCCCCGAGGTGGGCAAGGCCTACAAGCACCTGCTGGAGCTGCGCCTCGAGCACGGCCCGATGGAGCACGAGGCGGCGGTGGCGGCGCTGAAGGAGTGGTGGGCGGGGGAGCAAGGGGAGTGAAGCCCGGAGGAGCCCCGAGTTTCAAGATCCCAAAGTGGCCTGAGGCACTTTAGAACTTTCGCTCGAAGGTATGGCTACCTACCAGTTCATGTGACTGGCCGATCAGCGTGCCGTTGCTCTGGTCGAGTGAGGAGACCGTCTCCTCCTCGAAAGGAGCGTGATGGCGATGTCCGTCGACGCAGTGCTGTTGGAGTCCCCGACCATGCGAGCCCGGGTCTGCGACCGGGTCGAGGTGCTGAACCGGGTGCGGGCGCTGAGCCTGATGCCCGACGGGGTGCACGTGACCACCGAGGGGGTGGCGGCGTACTTCGAGGTGAGCCTCAAGACGATCCGCTCGGTGGTGCTCGACCACGGCGCCGAGCTGGGGTCCAACGGGTACACCGTGCTGACCGGTGGGCGACTGAGCTCCTTCAAGGAGCTCAGTGGGATCCAGTCCCGCGCCCGTTCCCTCGCGCTCTTCACGCGGCGGACCGTGCTCAACGTCGCGATGCTGCTGCGCGACAGCGAAACCGCACGTCAGGTGCGGTGCCACCTGCTGGACGTCGAGGAGCGGGCCCGTCACCGGCCTGTGGACAACCGCGGAGTGCCCCCTGTGGACAACCCTGTGGGCGCGCCAGCGGGGAGTGTGGACGCCGCGGTGGCCCGGGTCGCGGAGGCGGTGGTGCGGGGCGTGATCGCCACCTCCGTGGTGCCGCTGCTGAACGTGATCGTCGAGGAGGTCGGCCACAACAGCCGCAAGCTCGACGCGGTGGTCGACCGGGTCGACCGGCTGGAGCGGGTGGTGCTGGACGACGACCAGCGGACGGCGGCCCGGCGCCGACTGCGGCTGCTCCGGGCCATCGACGAGGGCGTGGACGAGGAGCTGATGGACGACTTCAGCTGACCTGATGATCGGGGTGGCGGCGCGCCGCGCGGGCGTAGAGGGCGGCGCTCAGGGCGTAGACCACCGCCACTCCGAGCACCACGGGTACCGAGCGCCCGTGGAGCGGCAGGACCAGCGCGGTGACGGCGGCCGCGGCCACGAAGGCGACGTTGAAGAGCACGTCGTAGAGGGCGAAGACGCGTCCCCGGTAGTCGTCCTCCACCGAGTTCTGCACGATCGTGTCGGCGCAGATCTTGGTGGCCTGGGTGACCACCCCGAGCAGCAGTGCGGCGGCCATCACCGGCCCGGTGGTGAAGAAGAGGCCGAGTGCGGGGACGAAGAGCGCGGCCGAGCCGAGGCAGGCGACCATCCAGCCGGTCAGGCCGAGCCGGCGGGTGAACCAGGGGCTGACCACCGCGGCCAGGAAGAAGCCGAGCGCCGAGAAGGCCAGCGCGGTGCCGAGGGTGGCCAGCCCGCCCTGGGCGTCGGAGGCCTCGTTGAAGGTGTACCGGGAGAGCATCAGCACCGTGACGATCAGCACCCCGTAGCAGAACCGTGCGGCGGTGACGGCGGCCAGCGCGTGCACGGCCGGCCTGCTCTGCCGGACCAGGTGCCGCATGCCGTCGGCGAGGGCCCGGCCGGCCTGGCCGAGGGCGGCGCGCAGGTCGGGTCGGTCGGGGTGGTGCTCGGGGCCCAGCAGCTCGGGGTCCATCCGGTGTGCGGCCAGCGCGGCGGCCAGGTAGAGCGCGGCGGCCAGCGTGACCAGCGCGGCGTCGGCCTGCGGCCCGGGCGGCAGTATCTGGTGGAAGAGGAAGCCGATGCCACCACCGCAGGCGGCCGCGACCGTGCCGGCGGTGGGGGAGAGGGCGTTCGCGGTGACCAGCTGGCCCGGTGCGACCACCCGGGGGAGGGCAGCGGACAGGCCCGCCAGGATGAACCGGTTGAGCGCGGTGACCAGCAGCGCGGCGGCGAAGAAGAGCCACTCGGGAGCTTGGCCGAGCAGCAGCCCGGCGGTGACCAGGCCGAGGCCGAAGCGGGCCAGGTTGCCCAGGTAGAGGACCTCGCGGCGGCGCCAGCGGTCGAGCAGCACGCCGGCGAACGGACCGACCACGGAGAACGGCAGCAGCAGCACCGCGAGCATCGAGGCGATGTCGGAGGGGGTGGACTGGCGCTCCGGGGAGAAGATCACGTACGAGGCCAGTGAGACCTGGAAGACCCCGTCGGAGAGCTGGGAGAGCAGTCGGGCGCTCAGCAGCCGGCGGAAGTCCCGGGTGCGTAGCAGCGCGCCGAGGGTGGTGCGACCGGTGTCAGGGCTGCTGGGGGCCGAAGCCGGCCGTCGGGTGATCGCCACCCGCCCAGGGTGTCATGACGATGGCCGATGTTTCACGTGAAACATCGGCCATCGTCACTCACTGCGTGTCAGAAGAGCGGATCAGCGCTCGCTCTGAAAAGTCGCGACCCGCTGCGGAGCAGCTGATCGATGCGGCGCTACGCTCAGCGCTCGACCTCGCCGCGGATGAACTTCTCGACGTTCTCCCGGGCCTCGTCGTCGAAGTACTGCACCGGCGGGGACTTCATGAAGTACGAGGACGCCGACAGGATCGGGCCACCGATGCCGCGGTCCTTGGCGATCTTCGCCGCGCGCACCGCGTCGATGATCACGCCGGCCGAGTTCGGGGAGTCCCAGACCTCGAGCTTGTACTCCAGGTTCAGCGGGACGTTGCCGAACGCGCGACCCTCGAGGCGGACGTACGCCCACTTGCGGTCGTCGAGCCAGGCGACGTAGTCGGACGGGCCGATGTGCACGTTCTTCGAACCCAGCTCGCGGTCGCGGACCTGCGAGGTGACGGCCTGGGTCTTGGAGATCTTCTTGGACTCCAGGCGGTCACGCTCGAGCATGTTCTTGAAGTCCATGTTGCCGCCGACGTTCAGCTGCATGGTGCGCTCGAGCAGGACACCGCGGTCCTCGAAGAGCTTCGCCATCACGCGGTGCGTGATGGTGGCGCCCACCTGGGACTTGATGTCGTCACCGACGATCGGCACGCCGGCCTCGGTGAACTTGTCCGCCCACTCCTTGGTGCCCGCGATGAACACCGGCAGGGCGTTCACGAAGGCGACCTTGGCGTCGATGGCGCACTGGGCGTAGAACTTCGCCGCGTCCTCGGAGCCGACGGGCAGGTAGCAGACGAGCACGTCGACCTGGCGGTCCTTGAGGACCTGCACGACGTCGACCGGCTCCTCGGCGGACTGCTCGATGGTCTCGAGGTAGTACTTGCCGAGGCCGTCCAGGGTGTGACCCCGCTGCACGGTGACGCCGGTCGGCGGCACGTCGCAGATCTTGATGGTGTTGTTCTCGCTGGCGCCGATGGCGTCGGCCAGGTCGAAGCCGACCTTCTTGGCGTCGACGTCGAACGCCGCGACGAACTCGACGTCCTTGACGTGGTACTCGCCGAACTGGACGTGCATCAGGCCGGGGACCTTACCGGCCGGGTCGGCGTCCTTGTAGAACTCGACACCCTGCACCAGCGACGCGGCGCAGTTGCCGACGCCCACGATGGCTACGCGAACCGAACCCATTCCGGTTGCTCCCTGTATCTCGTGAGGTCCGCCGGAGACCGGCGGTCCTCGTCCTGCATTTCATCTGGATCTGACTGTCTGACGGGCGCGCACTCACGCCCATTTCCCGTCGCGTGGCAGAGCCGGACGCGGCGGTGGCACTCCTAGGCGGAGCGCCCCGGGCGGTCGTGCGGTGGCTGGGGCGGATCTGGGGATCCGTCCTCGCGGCCACGGCCGTCCGAAGACTGTGGTGTCGCGGGCCCGCCCGGTACGGTGCGTCCGCTCCGGTTGGCCCGCTCGGTCTCGATCAGTTCGTTGAGCCAGCGGACCTCGCGCTCCACCGACTCGAGACCGTGTCGCTGCAGCTCGAGCGTGTAGTCGTCGAACCGCTCGCGGGTGCGGGCGATCGACGAGCGCATCCGCTCCAGCCGCTCCTCCAGCCGGCTGCGCCGACCCTCCAGTACGCGCATCCGCACCGCCCGGTCGGTCTGACCGAAGAAGGCGAAGTGCACACCGAAGTGCTCGTCCTCCCAGGCGTCCGGACCGGAGTCGGCGAGCAACTCCTCGAAGCGCTCCTTGCCCTCCGGGGAGAGCCGGTAGACGATCTTCGACCGCTTGCCGTTCAGCGCGGTGGCCGGGACGTACTCGGTGTCGGGGTTGTCCTCCACCAGGAAGCCCTGGGCGACCAGGTTCTTCAGGCAGGGGTAGAGCGTGCCGTAGGAGAAGGCGCGGAACGAGCCGAGCAGGATGTTCAGTCGCTTGCGCAGCTCGTAGCCGTGCATCGGAGCGTCATGCAGAAGGCCGAGGACGGCGAACTCCAGCACTCCTGAGCGCCTGCTCACACTGCCCACCCTTCTTATGCCGCTTCGATGTATCGACTCGATATATCGAGAACGATAGGCCGAGGTCACGATTGGGGCAAGGGGGGCACGGGTGAATGTGATCACAAGCGTCCGCAGAGTCGTCGCACAGGGGCGCGAGGCACCGGTCCGCGCGCGAGGTCAAGGCCAACTCGGGGGTTCTTGGCAACGGGCATGTAATGATCTGCTGGTGTTTCGCGGCATTTGATGCTGTTTGCCGGAAATTTCCCTCATTCGCACTGCGTACGCTGTCGCGTGTGCACGAGGACCACCTCCGGGGATGCGGCCGGAAGCCTCTGGTGTCCGACCAGAGGGGCCTAAGGCGGTTGCGGGCATCGCAAGGAGATCCTGCTGAGCAGGCGTCCCGCCTGGCCTAGGAGTTACTGGACTATGAGCGAACACCGGCGCCGGTCGCCCAACTCGGGCGGCGGCGAGCAGCCGCCCGGCCCGCCGAGCGGCCAACGCCCGTACGCCTACGGCACTCCGCCCGATGGCGCGCCGTCGTACGACACCCCCGGTCGCCCGACGCCCCGTCGGGCCGGTGGGCAGTCGGGCAGTCGGGCGACCGCTCAGCAGCCCCGGATGACCCGGGCCGAGATGCGCAAGGCCGCTCAGAAGGGCGGTCGCAAGGGCGACGGCGGTGGCGCCGGCAAGGGCCCCGGCAAGGGCGGGCGCGGCGACGGCGCCAAGCCGCCGGGCAAGAAGCGCTTCATCGACTACCCGCGCTGGGGCAAGAGCGGCGTGCGCCGGTGGCTGCCGTCCTGGAAGCAGCTGCTGACGATCTTCCTGCTCTTCTTCGGCGGCGGCGTGGCGGCGGTCGGCACCGCCTACGCGATGACCTCGGTGCCGCAGCTCAAGGACATCGCCCCGGCCCAGAACAACATCTACTACTGGGCCGACGGCAGCGAGATGACCCGCACCGGCCAGTCCAACAGACAGATCGTCCAGATCGCCGACATCAACAAGTCCGCGCAGGACGCGGTGATCGCCGCCGAGAACGAGACCTTCCGCTCCGACAACGGCATCGACCCCAAGGGCATCGCCCGCGCCGTCTACAACATGGCGTCCGGCCAGGCCACCCAGGGCGGGTCGACGATCACCCAGCAGTACGTGAAGAACGCCTACCTGAGCCAGGACCAGACGGTCACCCGCAAGCTCAAGGAGTTCTTCATCACGCTGAAGCTCAACCAGCAGGTGTCCAAGGACACGATCCTGGAGGGCTACCTCAACACCAGCTGGTTCGGCCGCAACTCCAACGGCATCCAGGCAGCGGCGCACGCCTACTACGGCGTGGAGGCCAAGGACCTGAACCCCTGCCAGAGCGCGATGCTGGCCGGCCTGCTCAAGGGCGCGGGCTACTACGACCCCTCGCTGAGCGCCGCCAACCACACCCGGATGTTCGGCACCCCCAGCGACCCGGCCAGCGGCCGGTGGGAGTGGATCCTGAGCAAGATGGTCAAGATCAAGGCCATCACCCAGGACCAGATGGACCAGTGCACCAAGGCGGGTCTGCCCGAGCCGATCAAGCAGCAGCCCGCGAGCAACCTGAACGGCCAGGTCGGCTACATCGTCGACACGGTCAACAAGTACATCGAGGGCAAGGACCCGTCGATCACCGAGGCCGCCCTCGGGCACGGTGGCTACCGGATCCACACCACCCTGCAGAAGGACAAGGTGGACATGCTCTCCAAGGCCGTCGACGAGATGGCCCAGAAGAACCTGGATCCGGCCAAGCGCCCCAACAACGACAACTTCGTCCAGGTCGGCGCCGCCTCGGTGGTGCCCGGGGACGGCGCGCTGGTGGCCATCTACGGCGGTCCCGGCATCGACAAGGGCCAGTACAGCAACAACGCGGACACCACCGGTGTCCCGGTCGGCTCGACCTTCAAGCCCTACGTGCTGGCCACCGCGATGCAGGACGGCGTGCTGACCCAGACCGGTCCGGACGGCAAGCCGATGCGGATCAACGAGGACAGCCGCTACAACGCCGACGACCTGAGCACCATCCGCAAGCCGGACGGCTCACTGGTCATCGACACCACCACCGGCAAGCCGTTCAAGCAGAAGAACGACGAGAGCGGCCCGCAGGGCTACGTGACCCTGCGCCAGGCCATGATCCAGTCCTTCAACGTGCCCTTCGTCCAGCTCGGCGAGGACGTCGGCGGACCCAACGTGGCCAAGCTGGCCAACCAGATGGGTCTGAGCATGTCGGCCATGCCGACCTCGAACCAGAGCACCGCCGCCTTCGCGATCGGTACCTCCACCCCGAGCGCGATCCAGATGGCCTCCGGCTACTCGGTCTTCGCCGCCCGCGGGCAGCAGGCCCCGATGTACCCGGTGACGAAGGTCGAGTTCAACGGCAAGGCGCTGCCCTCCTTCACCAAGGCGGCCCCGAAGCAGGTGCTCGACCAGGCGGTCGCCGACAACATCACCAGCGTGCTGCAGGACGTGGTGCAGAGCGGTACCGGTACCAAGGCCAAGGCCGTCGGCCGCCCGGTCGCCGGCAAGACCGGTACCACCGACAAGGGCACCTCGGCCTGGTTCGACGGCTACACGCCGCAGTTGGCCACCGCGGTCACCATGTTCCGTGAGGACGCGAGCCACCCCGGCCTGCTCTCACTGATCGGGACCGGTGGCAAGAGCTCCTTCTACGGTGGTGACCTGCCGACCGAGATCTGGGCCAGCTACATGAAGAACGCGGTGGCCGGCATGCCGGTGACGGACTTCCCGACGCCGCAGGCGGTGAACACCGAGGTCGACTCCTCGGGCGCGCCGAGCACCGCCTCGCCGTCGGCCTCGGCCTCGGCCAGCGACTCCGCCTCGGCCACCGCGGCGCCGACCACCCAGGCCCCGACCGCGGCGCCGACCACCCAGGCGCCGACCACCAAGGGCCCGGGCGGCGGCCCGGAGACCTGCCTGCCCGGCGTGGACTGCACGAGCCCCCCGGCGACCTCGACCAAGACGCCAGGCGGCGGCAGCAGCACCGGATCGAGCTGCATCCCGCTGTTCGACTGTCCGTCCGGGACGCCGACACCGACCGCGACCAAGACCAAACCCGGTGGCGGGGGCGGCAGCTCGACGGCGACGCCCACCGGTGCCGGCACGGCGGCGGCGACACCGTAGCGACGAAGGACCCGAGCCCGGCGGCCCCGCACTCCTGCGGGGCCGCCGGTGTTTTCAGGGCTTGGTGTGGACCAGTCCTCGTCCGAGCAGCGCTCGTGCGGCAGTATGTCCGCCATGACGTCGAGTACGCATGACGAGACCGCCGCCGAGGCCGTCCCGGTGGACCAGGCCGAGGAGCCGCTGCCCACCGCCGAAGGCCCGCTGCCCAACACCGTCGTCGTTCCCGCGGACGAGGACCCGGTCGCGGCGGCCGGCAGCGAGCTGATCGGCGGCCCGCCCGGACGCCGCGCCCTGCTCGGCGTCTCCTGGTGGATCCCGGCCCGGTTCCTGGCGCTGGCCACCGTGCTCACCTACGCGCTCGGCCTGGTGCAGAAGCTGCCCTGCTACACCAGCGGCTGGTTCTTCGGCGCCACCACCCAGTACACCCACGCCTGCTACAGCGACATCCCGCACCTGTACAGCGCCCGCGGCCTGGCGCAGGGCCTGCACCCGTACCTCGACATGCTGCCGCAGCCCACTCCGGACATGAAGTTCCTGGAGTACCCCGTGCTGACCGGCCTGTTCATGCAGATCGCCGGCTGGCTGACCCCCACCGGCGGGGTGATCCAGGACCGCGAGCGGTGGTTCTGGATGGTCAACGCCGGGATGCTGCTGATCTGCGCGGTGGTCACGGTGATCGCGCTGACCCGCACCCACCGCCGCCGCCCCTGGGACGCGCTGCTCTTCGCGCTGGCCCCGGCGCTGGCCCTGAACTCCACCATCAACTGGGACCTGCTCGCGGTCGCCCTGACCGCCGTCGCGATGGCCTACTGGGCGAACAGCCGCACCCTGCTGGCCGGCGTCTTCATCGGCCTGGCCACCGCCGCCAAGCTCTACCCGCTGCTGCTGCTCGGGCCGCTGCTGGTGCTCTGCTGGCGGGCCGGCCGCTGGCGCGCCTTCTGGCAGGCCACCGGCGGCGCGGTCGGCGCCTGGCTGCTGGTCAACGTCCCGATCATGGCCGCCAGCTGGGACGGCTGGGCCACCTTCTACACCTTCAGCCAGACCCGCAAGGAGGACTTCGGGTCCTTCTGGATGATCCTGATGCAGGACCGCAACCAGGCCCTGGACAGCCTCAACACCTGGATCGCCGTGCTGCTGGTCGCCAGCTGCCTGGCCGTCGGCTGGCTGACCCTGTCCGCCCCGCGCCGCCCGCGCTACGCCCAGCTGGTCTTCCTGGTGGTGGCCGCCTTCGTGCTCACCAACAAGGTCTACTCGCCGCAGTACGTGCTCTGGCTGATCCCGCTCGCCGCGCTGGCCCGGCCGCGCTGGCGGGACTTCCTGATCTGGCAGGCCTGCGAGGTGCTCTACTACCTCGGCATCTGGTCCTACCTGGCCTACACCGGCGACAGCAAGCAGCACGGGATCGGGCAGGACTGGTACCACTTCGCGGTGATGCTGCACCTGGTCGGCACGCTCTACCTGTGCGCGGTGGTGGTCCGCGACATCCTGCGCCCGGACCGCGACCCGGTGCGCTGGGACGGCAGCGACGACCCGTCCGGCGGGGTGCTGGACTTCGCCCCCGACGTCTTCGTGCTCGGCTCGGCCCGCCGGCTGCGCGAGGAGGCCGGCTACGCGGCCTTCGCCCCGGCGGCCCAGGAGTCCTCGGCTTCCTCGGCGGACGGCGTGGACTGGCTGACTCCGGAGGATCAGCCCCCGGCGGATTCCATCGCCCCCGAGGCAGCCGCGCCGGGCGCGCCGGTGGACTCGCTCGAGTCGGGCGCGGCGGCCGAGGCCGCCGAGTCGATGGCCGAGGGCTCGGCCTGACGGTCCACCACGCGGTCGAAGTGCGTCGTGGTGTGCCGCACGGTGACCGGTAGCTCGTCGCCCACCGCCGGCGGCTTCCCGCCGGCGGGCAGGAAGACGATGCTCACCTGCATGTGCGGCGGCTCGGCGAACCAGAGCTGACGCCCGTTCCACTGGTACGGCGACAGCGTCCGGTTCAGCGTGGCGAGCCCGGCCCGGGCGATCCCCTTGAGCCGCGGCAGCAGCCCCTGGACGTACTTGGGCGCCTCCAGGCCGATGCCGTGCGCGGTGCCGCCGGAGACCACCAGCAGGTGCCCGTCGGAGGGCGCCTTGTGCTGGCGGTAGCCGTACCGGTCACCGCGGCGCACCGCCGTCACGTCCAGCACGGTGGACCGGGCGTGCAGTGAGCCGACGTCGCCGAGCCAGAGCCGGGTGCCGATCCGGGAGCGGAACTCGGTGCCCGGGTGACGTTCGGTCAGCTCGGCCACCCCGGCCGCGCTCAGATGGCTCAGGAAGACCGTGCCGGTGGGCAGGCCGACCGCGCCGACCGCCCGCACCCAGTCGTCGACCTCGGCCACCGGGTCCGAGCCGTCCGGCCGGTCCAGCGGCAGGTGCAGCGCGAAGCCCGCCACCCGGTGGGGTCCGGCGGCGGTCCGGGTCCCGGCCAGCCGCGTCAGGTCGGCCCGGTCGATGCCGTGCCGGCGCATGCTGGTCATGCACTCCACCACCACGCGCTGCCCGGCCAGGGCGCGCAGCGCCTCCAGACTGGCCACCGTCCGCAGCACCCGGCCCTGCGGCAGCCCGGGGTCCGGCTCGCCGATCCGGTACGGCCTCAGCACCAGCACCTCGCCCTGGTACCCGCTCGCCAGCACCTCGGCGGCCTCCTCGGCGGTGCCGACCGCCAGCAGGCCGGTCCCCAGCAGCTGCGTCTCCTCGGCCAGTCG
Organism: Kitasatospora azatica KCTC 9699; assembly: GCF_000744785.1. Lineage (NCBI taxonomy): Bacteria > Bacillati > Actinomycetota > Actinomycetes > Kitasatosporales > Streptomycetaceae > Kitasatospora > Kitasatospora azatica. The sequence continues at coordinate 2,686,161 of NZ_JQMO01000003.1, forward strand.
CTGGTTGCCCAGGCCGTAGCCGTTGCCCTTGGCCACCGGGACCAGGCCGGGGAACTCGGCCAGCAGCGCGCGCTGCTGCGCCCGCCAGCGGTCGGTCTCCACGTACAGCGAAAGGGTCATCGAGCTCTCCCCACCGTCAACGGCGAGACATGTAGAGGTCCAGCGCCTTGTGCAGCAGCTTGTTCAACGGGAAGTCCCACTCGCCCAGGTACTCGGCCGCCTGGCCGCCAGTGCCGAGCTTGAACTGGATCAGCCCGAACAGCGGGTCCTCCTCGTCCAGCGTGTCGCTGATCCCGCGCAGGTCGTACAGGCCGGCGCCGAGCGCGTAGGCGTCGCGCATCATCCGCCACTGGATCGCGTTGGACGGCTTGACCTCGCGCTTGTGGTTGGCCGAGGCGCCGTAGGAGTACCAGACGTGCTCGCCGACGGTGAGCATGGTGGTCGCCGCCAGCGGCTCCCCGTCGTGGTACGCCAGGTAGAGCCGCATCCGGTTCGGGTCCTCGGAGGTCAGCGCCTGCCACATGCGCTGGAAGTAGGCCAGCGGGCGCGGGGTGAAACGGTCCCGCTCGGCGGTGACCAGGTAGAGCTCGTGGAAGACCGCCAGGTCCTCGTAGCTGCCCTGGACCACCTCGACGCCGCTCTTCTCGGCCTTCTTGATGTTGCGCCGCCAGAGCTGGTTGAAGCCGCGCTGGATGTCGTCCAGCGAGCGGTTGGCCAGCGGCACCTGGAAGACGTAGCGCGGCTGCACGTCGCCGAAGCCCGCGCCGCCGTCCTCGCCCTGCAGCCAGCCGGTCCGGCGCAGCTGGTCCGCCGCCTCGAAGGCCCGCGGCTCGTACCAGTCCGGCTCGACGTCGCGCAGCCGCTTGGCCTGCCCGCTGCCGATCGCCTCCTTGATGGTCAGCGCCTCCCAGCGCCGGATCACCACCGGCGGCCCCATCTTCACCGAGAACGCGCCCTGCTCCTTGAGGTGCGCCAGCATCGGGCGCAGCCAGCGGTCCAGGTCCGGGTCGAACCAGTCGATCACCGGGCCCTCGGGCAGGTAGGCCAGGTAGCGCTTGACCTTCGGCAGCTGCCGGTAGAGCACCAGGCCGGCGCCGACCACGGCCCCCGAGCTGTCGATCCAGCCGATCGACTCGCTGCGCCACTCCGCCTTGACCTCGCCCCAGGAGGGCACCTGCATATGGCTGGCCGACGGTCGGCCGCGCAGGAAGTCGAGGTGCTCCTCACGGGTGATCGTCCTCAGACGCAGGCTCATGCTCGGGGTGCTCCTTGGCTGGTTGATGGACTCTGTGACCCTATCGCCCGAATGGTCCGTTTCGGTCGGGTCTCGCGCGGCGCGTTGACGGAACCCTAGGGGCCGCAGCGGGCGAGTGGGTTCCGGGAACTGCGAACGGCGCTCTCCCGAAGGGGAGCGCCGTCGCATGCGCCGGGTGCGCCTGGCTACCAGAGCCCGCCGTGCGCCAGCCCGATGCCCAGGCCGAAGGCCGACATCGCCAGCGAGATCACCAGCACGAACCGTTCGGCCGTGGTCACCGAGATGAACTGCCCCCACAGGCCGGTGACCACGCCGGCCACCCCGGTCCAGGAGCTCAGCATGTGCACGCTGTGAAAGAAGGAGCTGATGAAGGCCACCAGGCCGAGGATCACGGTCAGCCCCACCAGGGTGTTCTCCCTGGGGTGGCGATGGCCGTCGGTGTTGAGGGTGAGCGCGGGGAATCGGTGGACGGTCTGTGCCATGGAACCCACCTCCAGCAAAGGGGGACAAGCAGGGCGTCAGCGGTACCTGTGTACCCGTTCTGCCCAGATTGCGCCCCTTGAGACCCGGCGGCAATCGATGGGCGTTTTGTTCGGCCGGATGGGTGCGGGTAGGCTGTGCGATCTGCACTGGTGTATTTGTGCCCCCGCATGCCCGCTGGTCGGGATCGGGGCCGAGTGTCGGACCCGCCCACTACGGTGGACCGTGGTCGGCACCACTCCAGTGTCGACGCCGTACAACCCTCCTGCCACGGAGAGACCGTGGCCGTTGAGTCCAAAGGAGGTGGGTTTACCCATGCGTCACTACGAGGTGATGGTCATCCTCGACCCCTCGGTCGAGGAGCGCGCTGTCTCCCCCCTGATCGAAGGCTTCCTCAACGTTGTCCGCACTGGTGGCGGCACCGTCGAGAAGATCGACACCTGGGGCCGTCGCCGCCTGGCGTACGAGATCAAGAAGCAGCCCGAGGGCATCTACTCGGTCATCGACCTCAAGGCCACGCCTGAGGTCGTCAAGGAGCTCGACCGCCAGCTGTCGCTGAGCGAGTCGGTTCTGCGGACCAAGGTCCTGCGCCCGGACACCCACTGAGTCATCGTCGGGGCCACTGCGGCCCTGATGGCTCGCGTCCGATGTTTCACGTGAAACATCGCTGAACGGAACTCCTCCTCCCGAGAGGTCAGCACACCATGGCAGGCGAGACCGTCATCACCCTCGTCGGCAATCTCGTCGACGACCCCGAGCTGCGTTTCACCCCCTCGGGTGCGGCGGTCGCGAAGTTCCGCATCGCGTCCACTCCCCGCACCTTCGACCGTCAGACGAACGAGTGGAAGGACGGCGAGAGCCTCTTCCTCACGTGCAACGTCTGGCGTCAGCCGGCGGAGAACGTGGCCGAGTCGCTGCAGCGCGGCATGCGCGTGATCGTGCAGGGCCGACTGCGCCAGCGGTCTTACGAGACCAAGGAAGGCGAGAAGCGGACGGTCTTCGAGGTCGAGGTCGACGAGGTCGGTCCGAGCCTGCGTTCGGCGACCGCCAAGGTGACCCGGGCCAACCGGGCCGGCGGTCCTGGCGGTGGTCCTGGTGGTAGCGGCTTCGGCGGCGGCCAGCAGGGCGGCGGTCAGGCCGGCGGCGGCTGGGGTGGCAACTCCGGCGGTGGCCAGGGTGGCGGCGGCTGGGGTGGCAACTCCGGTGGCGGCCAGTCCGGCCCGGCCGACGACCCGTGGGCGTCCAGCGCTCCCTCTGGTGGCAACCAGGGTGGCGGCGGCTGGGGTGCCCCGGCTGGTGGCGGCTACTCGGAAGAGCCTCCGTTCTAAGAGCTGACAGATTTCGTGCGACCCGGGCACCGTCCTCGGACGGTCCTGGATCGTGATCCTCATTTGGAGCACACCATGGCGAAGCCGCCTGCTCGCAAGCCGAAGAAGAAGGTTTGCGTCTTCTGCAAGGACAAGGTCAACTACGTTGACTACAAGGACACGAACCTGCTGCGGAAGTTCATCTCCGACCGTGGCAAGATCCGTGCCCGCCGGGTCACCGGCAACTGCACCCAGCACCAGCGTGACGTCGCCACGGCCGTGAAGAACAGCCGTGAGATGGCCCTGCTGCCCTACACCAGCACCGCGCGCTAAGAGAGGGTGACCGAAGAATGAAGATCATCCTCACTCACGAGGTCTCCGGCCTCGGTGGCGCCGGCGAGGTCGTCGAGGTCAAGGACGGCTACGCCCGCAACTTCCTGGTCCCGCGTGGCTTTGCCATCCGCTGGACCAAGGGCGGCCAGAAGGACGTCGACGCGATCCGTCGCGCCCGCAAGGTCCACCAGATCCAGACCCTCGAGGCGGCCAACGAGGTCAAGGCCACCCTCGAGGGCCTGCAGGTCAAGCTGTCGGTCCGGTCCGGCGACGCCGGCCGGCTGTTCGGCTCGGTCACCCAGGCCGACGTCGTCGAGGCCGTCAAGGCCGCCGGCGGCCCGGTGGTGGACAAGCGCGCTGTCACGATCGCCTCGCCGATCAAGACCGTGGGCACCCACAAGGTCTCCGTGAAGCTGCACGCCGACGTCGCGGCCAACCTCGACGTCGTCGTCGCCTGAACCAGCCTCCAGCAGGCCGGTCCGGCACGGTAGCCGTAACCCCGAGGGCCGGGGTCTCCTTCACGGGAGACCCCGGCCCTCGGGCGTTTCCGGTGCGGACGTGCTGCGGCGGGAGGTGCTGGGCCCTCAGGCGCGGACGGCTCCGGTGACCAGCCAGTGGCCGGTGCGCGTCCGGCCCGCCATGAAGGCGCCGCGCACCAGCATGAAGAGGTTGAGCGCCCACCAGAGCCCGGTCAGCCCCCAGCCCATGGCCGGCACCGCCAGGGCCACCGGCGCGAACACGGCCAGCGTGGCCAGCATCGCCCAGGCCAGGTACGGGCCGTCGCCGGCGCCCATCAGCACCCCGTCCAGCACGAATACCAGGCCGGCCGCCGGCTCGGTCAGCGCGACCAGCAGCAGCACCGCCAGCAGCTGCTGCCGCACCGCCGGGTCCGGGGTGAAGAGCGGCACGTACAGCGGCCGGGTGAGCACCACCAGCAGGGCCAGCACCACCCCCGAGCCGATGCCCCACTCGACCATCCGCCGGGTGGCCGCCCGGGCCCCTGACGGGTCGTCGGCCCCCAGGTAGCGGCCGATGATCGCCTGCCCGGCGATCGCGATCGCATCCAGCGCGTAGGCCAGGAAACCCCACACGGCCATGGCGATCTGATGGGCCGCCATCTCCCGGTCGCCGAGCCGGGCGGCCACCGCGGTGGCCAGGACCAGGATCGCGCGCAGGCAGCAGGTGCGGACCAGCAGCGGCCCGCCGGCCCGCGCGCAGGCCCGGATCCCGGCCGCGTCCGGGCGCAGTCGGGCCCGCTCCCGCCGGGCGCCGCGGACCACCACGAAGACGTACACCGCGGCCATCGCGGTCTGGGCGATGACGGTGCCCCAGGCCGAGCCGGCCACGCCCAGGCCGGCGCCGTAGACCAGGCCGAAGTTGAGCGCGAGGTTGCCGGTGAAGGCGCCGATCGCGACCAGCAGCGGGGTGCGGGTGTCCTGCAGTCCGCGCAGCACCCCGGTGGCGGCCAGCACCATCAGCATCGCGGGGATGCCGAGGGTGCTGATCCGCAGGTAGGTCACGGCGTACGGGGCGGCGGTGTCCGAGGCGCCCAGGGCGGTGGCGACGGCGGGCGCCAGCAGGTAGCTGAGCAGGGCGACCGGGACCGCGAGCAGCAGCGCCAGCCAGATGCCGTCCAGACCCTGCTGGACGGCCGCCCGGCGGTCGCCGGCGCCGATCCGGCGGGCCACCGCGCCGGTGGTCGCGTAGGCGAGGAAGACGAAGACCCCGGTGAGGGTGGACAGCGCGGCGCCGGCCACGCCGAGTCCGGCCAGCTGGGCGGTGCCGAGATGGCCGACGATGGCGGAGTCGCCGATCAGGAAGAGCGGTTCGGCGACCAGCGAGCCGAAGGCCGGCAGCGCCAGGGCGAGGATCTCGCGGTCGTGCCGGCGTCTGTGCGGGATCACCGATGTCATGCGGGTACCGTAACCATCCACAGGTAAGTACTGCAATGCTCTTGTGTCCATTACTAGAACCTGTGAGCGAATCGTTGTCAGGGTAGGCCCGCCGGCCCGGCCCCAGCTGTGTGAAGTTTTTCTCATGCACAGCCGGTGGATAGTGTCATCGCAGGTCAGCGAGTTGACACCGAAGCGATGGTGTGGTTATCCACAAGGCTTTCCCCACCCTTGTGCACAGCTTTCGGGCAGTTGTCCACAGTGAGGGGCCCGTCGTCCACAGGGGGTGTGGATAACTTCGGTGATCTGGCTTGGTCCCAGCCGGGCCCGCCCCTTAGCGTGGTCGCTCATCCGACGCGCCGCACTCCCACCCGGCGACCGCCCTGTCGGTCCCGTGGCGTATGAAGGAGGTGGACCGGACCGTGCTCTCGTCCGTTCACCCGGGCCACCGCGCCTTCGCACCACATTCGCACCGCTCGCTGATCGGGGAAGACGCGTGACCGGCCCCCAGTACGACGACCACGACGTGCCGCCGCCCCCGGAGGACGACTGGCAGCCGACTGACGACGCCTTCGGCGCGAGCTTCCCCAGCGAAGGACCGAGCGACCGGCTGCCGGTCGCCCGCAAGCGTGACGGCGCGGACTTCCGCAAGGGTGACTCGCGCGGCGGCGACTTCCGCAAGCGGGACGAGGAGCGCGGCCGGGAGGGCGCCGCCGAGGGCTTCGAGCGGGTACCGCCGCAGGACATCCCCGCCGAGCAGTCCGTGCTCGGCGGCATGATGCTCTCCAAGGACGCCATCGCCGACGTGGTCGAGGTGCTCAAGCCGCTCGACTACTACCGCCCCGCCCACGAGCTGATCCACAGTGCGATCCTCGACCTCTACGCCCGCGGCGAGCCGGCCGACCCGATCACCGTCGCCAGCGAGCTCACCAAGCGCGGCGAGCTCACCCGGGTCGGCGGCCCCGGCTACCTGCACACCCTGGTCAACTCCGTCCCGACCGCCGCCAACGCCGAGTACTACGCCGAGATCGTCCACGAACGCGCCGTGCTGCGCCGCCTGGTCGAGGCCGGCACCCGGATCGCCGGCATGGGCTACGCCGCCGAGGGCGACGTCGACGAGATCGTCAACGCCGCCCAGGCCGAGATCTACGCCGTCACCGAGCAGCGCACCAGCGAGGACTACGCCCCGCTCGCCGACATCATGGAGGGCGCCCTCGACGAGATCGAGGCGATCGGCTCCCGCCAGGGCCAGATGTCCGGCGTCCCGACCGGCTTCGCCGACCTGGACGCGCTGACCAACGGGCTGCACCCGGGCCAGATGATCGTGATCGCGGCCCGACCCGCCATGGGAAAGTCGACTCTGGCCCTGGACTTCTCGCGGGCCTGCTCGATCACCAACGGCCTGCCGAGCGTGATCTTCTCGCTCGAGATGGGGCGCAACGAGATCGCCATGCGTCTGCTCTCGGCCGAGGCACGGGTGGCGCTGCACCACATGCGGTCGGGGAACATGACCGACGACGACTGGACCAGAGTCGCCCGCCGGATGCCGGACGTCACCGCAGCGCCGCTCTACATCGACGACTCGCCGAACCTGTCGATGATGGAGATCCGCGCCAAGTGCCGCCGGCTCAAGCAGCGCAACGACCTCAAGCTGGTGGTCATCGACTACCTCCAGCTGATGCAGTCCGGTGGTTCGCGGCGGGCGGAGAGCCGCCAGCAGGAGGTCTCGGACATGTCCCGAAACCTCAAGCTGCTGGCCAAGGAGCTGGAGGTCCCGGTGATCGCGCTGTCCCAGCTGAACCGTGGTCCCGAACAGCGCACCGACAAGAAGCCGATGGTCTCGGACCTGCGCGAATCGGGCTCGATCGAGCAGGACGCCGACATGGTGATCCTGCTCCACCGCGAGGACGCCTACGAGAAGGAGTCCCCCCGCGCGGGCGAGGCCGACCTGATCGTTGCCAAGCACCGTAACGGCCCGACGGCGACCATCACCGTCGCCTTCCAGGGCCACTACTCGCGATTCGTCGACATGACGCGGGACTGACCAAGAAATCTCACCCGAGTTGTCGATTCGGTCGGGTCCCGCTCGACGCATGGGTGGAGGCTGAGAAACGGCCCCCTGATCGAGAGCCCGAGGAGCTGTTGGCGATGCGTTTCATGATGATCGTGCGGTCCGACGAGAAGACCGAGGCGGGCGAGCTGCCGAGCCGGGAACTGATCGAGGCGATGAGCCGCTACAACGAGGAGCTGGCCAAGGCCGGCGTCCTGCTGGCGATGGACGGGCTGCACCCCAGCTCGAAGGGGTTCCGGGTCTCCTTCGACGGCGCGGGGCGCAGCACGGTGACCGACGGGCCGTTCGCGGAGGCGAAGGAACTGATCGCCGGCTACTGGGTGATCCAGGTGAAGACCCCCGAGGAGGCCGTCGAGTGGGCCCGCCGGGTGCCGTACGGTGACGGTGGCGTGCTGGAGCTGCGGCAGGTCTTCGAGGCCACCGACTTCCCCGAGGAGGTCTTCACGCCCGAGGCCCGCGAGCGCGAGCAGGTGCTGATCGACGAGCTCAAGCGCAAGCAGGCGGACCACTAGCGGAAGCGGTTCCGCTGCGGGGTTGCGGTGGGTGGCGGGGCGTTGCTCTGATGGGCTGTTGTGACGAGCAGCGACCCCAACGCCACCGTGGCCGCCGTCTGGCGGATCGAGTCGCCGCGGCTGATCGCGGGGCTGACCGGGCTGACCCGGGACCTCGGGGTGGCCGAGGAGCTGGCCCAGGACGCGCTGGTGGCCGCGCTGGAGCAGTGGCCGGTGGAGGGCGTCCCGCGCAATCCGGGGGCCTGGCTGATGACCACCGCCAAGCGCCGGGCGATCGACCTGATCCGGCGCCGGGAGGTGCTGGCCCGCAAGCTCACCGAGCTCGGCCACGAGCTGGCCGTCACCGAACCGGAGCCAGGGCCCGAGCAACTGGTCGAGCGGGCCGACGGGATCGAGGACGACCTTCTGCGGCTGGTCTTCACCGCCTGCCACCCGGTGCTCTCCACCGAGGCCCGGGTGGCGCTCACCCTGCGGCTGCTCGGCGGGCTGACCACCGAGGAGATCGCCCGGGCCTTCCTGGTGCCGGAGTCGACGGTGGCGCAGCGGATCGTCCGGGCCAAGCGGACCCTGGCCAAGGCCGGGGTACCGTTCGAGGTGCCGGCCGGGCCGGAGCTGGCCGAGCGGTTGGACTCGGTCCTCGAGGTGGTCTACCTGATCTTCAACGAGGGCTACGCGGCCACCGCCGGGCGGGACTGGATGCGGCCCGAACTCTGCGAGGAGGCGCTGCGGCTGGGCCGGATCCTGGCGGGGCTGATGCCCGCGGCGGCGGAGGTGCACGGGCTGGTGGCGCTGCTGGAGATCCAGGCCTCCCGGTCGGCGGCCCGGCTGGCGCCGGACGGTGCGCCGGTGCTGCTGCTCGATCAGGACCGGGGCCGCTGGGACCAGTTGCTGGTCCGGCGCGGTCTGGCGGCGCTGGACCGGGCCGAGTCGCTGTCCGCGGCGGCGGGCGAACCGCTGGGCGACTACACGCTGCAGGCCGCGATCGCCGCCTGCCACGCCCGGGCGGTGCGGCCGGAGGAGACGGACTGGGTGCGGATCGCCGCGCTGTACGAGGCGCTGGCCCGGCGGGCGCCGTCGCCGGTGGTGGAGTTGAACCGGGCGGTGGCGCTGGGGATGGCCTTCGGTCCGGCCGCCGGCCTGGCCCTGGTCGAGGAGCTGACCGAGGAGCCGGCGCTGCGCGGCTACCACCTGTTGCCCGCGGTCCGCGGTGACCTGCTGGCCCGCTTGGGACGCGGCGCCGAGGCCCGGGTGGAGTTCGAGCGGGCGGCGGCGCTGACCCGCAACGAACGCGAGCGGGCGCTGCTGCTGGTCCGGGCGAAGGAGTGCGGGGCTTGATCCGGCTGGGCCGGATCCGGCCTGGTCAGGCCGCGTCGGCGAACCGCTGCCCGGCCCGGTAGCCGTCCGGCACGCCGCCCACCAGCAGCACGTCGCCGACCGAGTTGTCGGTGCGCAGCGGCAGGATCTCCCGGTAGGCGGGGGAGTCGTACCAGGCCTGGGCCCGCGCCAGGTCGGGGAACTCGATGATGATCAGGTCGCCGGCCCAGCTGCCCTCCCGAAGGTCGATCGGATTGCCGTGGATCAGGAAGCGGCCGCCGAAGAGGTCGAGGGTGGCGTCGATGCGCTGCAGGTACTCGATGATCTGCGGGCCGAAGTCGACCGAGTGCAGGTGGCCGAGGGCGTAGGCGGTCATGGTGTCCTCCGGGTCTGTGAGCTGTTTCGAACCGCTCGGTCCGATGGGAAGAACGCTACGGACCGGGCGCCGAGGGCGAATCAGTCAGCCGTAGGTAGCCTGTCCCGGTGATCGAACTGGTGCTCTTCGACTGTGACGGCGTGCTGGTGGACAGCGAGCGGATCGCGGTCCGGGTGCAGGCCGAGGTCGGCGCCGAACTGGGCTGGCCGCTGACCGAGGCCGAGGTGCTGGACCGGTTCGTCGGCAAGTCCACCGCCTCGATCGGCGAGCAGGTGGCCGAGCGACTCGGCGCGGCGGCGGCCGAGCGCTGGCAGCTGCGCTTCGAGGAGCTGCACCGGGCGGCCGTGGACCGGGAGTTGACCGCGGTGCCGGGTGTCGAGCAGGCGCTCGCCGGGCTGCGGCTGCCATCCTGCGTGGCGTCCAGCGGAAGTCACCTGAAGATGCGTCACACCCTGGGCCGGACCGGCCTGTACGGGTACTTCGAGGGCCGGATCTTCAGCGCCACCGAGGTCGCCCGGGGCAAGCCGTTCCCCGACCTGTTCCTGCACGCGGCCGAGCGGATGGGGGTGCGGCCGGAGCACTGCGTGGTGGTCGAGGACAGCAAGTACGGCGTCCGGGCGGCCCGGGCGGCCGGTATGCGGGCGCTGGGCTACGCGGGCGGGCTGACCCCGGCCGACTGGCTGGCCGAGGAGGGCGCGACGGTCTTCACCGACATGCGCGAGTTGCCCCGGCTGCTGGGCGAGCTGGCGTCGGCGGACCAGGCAGTGTCGCAGCCAGCAGACCAGGCGGCAGACCAGGCAGGGGACCAGCCGGCGGGCACGGTCGGCTACGCGGCCGCGGCCGACCGGCTGGTCGAGCAGTACGAGGGGGTGACCTTCGAGCAGGTCCACCGCCAGGTGCTGCACCTGCTGCCGCCCGTACCGGCCCGGGCGCTGGACCTGGGCGCGGGCACCGGCCGGGACGCCGCCGCGCTGGCCGCCCGCGGCTACGCGGTGACCGCCGCCGAACCCACCGCGGCGCTGCGCGCGCACGGCGAGCGCCTGCATCCGGACGCCGGGGTGCGCTGGGTGGCCGACGCGCTGCCGGAGCTGTCCGGGATCCGCGCCGAACGGTTCGAACTGGTCATGGTCACCGCGGTCTGGATGCACCTGGCCCCGGCCGAGCGGGCGGCGGCGATGCGGAGCGTGGCGGCGCTGCTGGCGCCCGGCGGCACGCTGCTGATGACGGTGCGGCACGGTCCGGTGCCGGCCGGGCGGCGGATGTTCGAGGTGCCGGCCGAGGAGATCCTGGCTCAGGCGCGGGCGGCCGGCCTGCGCGAGGTGCACCGGGACGAGCGCGCCGATCTGCACGGTCGCGCGGGTGTGCGCTGGACCGAGCTGGGGTTCGTCCGCGCGTGACGGCTCGGCGAAGTCGCGCGTGGCGCCTCACCGAATCCGATGGTGACGGTGTAGCGGAGTTCAGCAGCTCCGCGGCAGCTCCGGCAGGTGGACGGCCGCCCAGCTGCGCAGTTCCTCCAGCGCCGGGCCGAGTGCCCGGCCCGCCTCGGTCAGCCGGTAGCTGACCCGCAGCGGCGGCCCCTCGTCCACCTCGCGGAGCACCAGACCTGCCTCGGTCAGCTCGGAGAGCCGGTCGGACAGCATCCGTTCGCTGATCCCGGGGATCGCCCGGCGAAGCTCGGCGAAGTGCGCCGAGTGCTGGTTCAGCACGGCCACCACCAGCCCGGTCCAGCGCTTGCCGAGCAGCGCGAAGACCCTGGTCAGGCCCAGGTCCACACTGCCGCACGGACCGGCCGTGGCGACACACGCCTCGAAGTCCGCGGGTAGCGACTCGGCGGTGATCACGGCGATCGGCTCCAACTCTGGCTCACCCATGCGTCCAGGGTACCCGCCGCACGCTAGTGACTAATAAAAAGTAAGCTGCTACCGTAAAGACAGTTGCCAAGGAAACGGTAGCTACTATCAGAACGTTGGAGGACTGCCATGCCCACGCTGCTGCACATCGACTCGTCGGCCCTGACCGAGGGCTCGGTCTCCCGCGAGGTCACCGCCACCTTCGTCCGCGAGTGGCAGGCCGCCCACCCGGAGGGCACCGTCGTCCACCGCGACCTCGGCGCCGAGCCGGTGCCGCACCTGACCGCCGCCGGCATCACCAGCGCCTTCACCCCCGCCGAGCACCGCTCCGCCGAGCAGCAGGCCGCCTTCGCACTGCGCGAGGAGCTGATCGAGGAGCTGGAGCAGGCCGACGCCGTGCTGATCGGCGCCCCCATGTACAACTTCACGATCCCCTCCACGCTGAAGGCCTGGCTGGACCAGGTGATCCTGGTCGGCCGCACCGGCGGCGGCCAGGACACCACGGTGGCCGGCAAGCCGGTGACGGTGGTCGCCTCGCGCGGTGGCTCCTACGTGCCGGGCAGCCCGCGCGCCGACTACGAGTTCGCCACCAGCTACCTGGAGAAGGTGCTGACCGGGATGATGAACGTGACGGTCGACCTGGTGGTGAGCGAGTTCACGCTGGCCCGGGTCAACCCGGCGCTCGCCGACTTCATCGACACCGCCGACGCCTCCAAGGCGCAGGCCCACCAGGAGGCCGCGGCCAAGGCCAAGGCGCTGGTCGCGCGGCTGACCGAGCCGGTCTCCGCCTGACGCTCCGTCCGCTGACGGTCCGTCGGACGGGGGTCGACGGACCGTCGCGGGGTGGCGACGATGCTCACCCTCCCGGGCGCGCCTGCCGGGCGGGGCAGCGGATCGGCTTCCATGCTGGTCCCGACAGCCCCGCCGCCGACCAGGGAGAGCCAGTGACGTCGTCGCCCCAATCGAACGGCGCCACGGCGGCCCCGCCACCCGGCCCGCCGCTGGAGATCGCGGTCTTCACCGGCCCGGAATCCTCGTACTTCGCCACCTCCAGCCTGATCATCGGCACCCGGGACGCGATCCTGGTGGACGCCCAGCCCACCCGCAGCGCCGGGCGCGAGCTGGCCGAGTGGATCGCCGGCAAGGGCCGCAACCTGCTGGCCGTGGTGATCACCCACTCGCACCCCGGCCACTACTTCGGGGTCGAGGAGGTGCTGCGGCTCTTCCCGCAGGCCCATGTGCTGGCCGCCCCGCCGGTCGCGGAGGCGATCGCCGCCACCGCCGTGCAGAAGGCCGCGCAGTGGCGACTGGAGTACGGCGACGACATCCCCGAGCACCCGGTCGTGCCCCGTCCGCTGCGCCCGCAGCCGATGATGATCGACCGTCAGCTGATCCGGGTGCTCAACCTGGGCCAGGCCGACTGCCCCGACTGCACGGTGGTGCACGTGCCCGGCTCACGCACGGTGGTGGCCGGCGACTTCGTCTACAACGGCACCCACGTGTGGACCGCCGAGACCACACCGCAGGACCGGGCCGCCTGGCTGCGCAACCTCGGGCGGATCGCCGACCTGGGCGTGGACCGGGTGATCGCCGGGCACCGGGCCCCGGACCAGAGCGACGACGCGGCCCACGTGCTCACCTTCACCGGCGAGTACCTGCGCGACTTCGACCGGCTGCTCGCCGAGCACGGCAACGACGCGGACGGGCTGATCCTGGCGATGGGCGAGCTGTACGGGGAACTGACGCTGCCGACCTTCCTGACCGCGGGGGCGGTGGCGAACACCGCCTCACCAGTGCAGTGACGTCGGACCGCGGTGAGCCCGGACCGGGTGCGGTCGATACTGGGCGCATGACGCAGGAGTTCGACGCGATGGTGCTGGCCGGCGGCGCGGCCCGACGGCTCGGCGGGGTGGACAAGCCCCGGCTGACGGTGGGCGGCCGCACGCTGCTCGACCGGGTGCTGGTCGCCTGTACCGGGGCCCGGCGCACCGTGGTGGTCGGGCCGGGGGAGTCGGCGGGCGAGGTCCGCTGGACCCGGGAGCAGCCGCCCGGCGGCGGTCCGGTGGCGGCGGTCGCGGCCGGGTTGGCGGCGGGCGCCGGTACCGCGCCGGTGCTGCTGCTGCTCGCCGCCGACCTGCCGTTCCTGGACGCCGCGACGGTCCGGCGCCTGGTCGCCGCGGTGACCGGGCCGGTGCAGGCGGCGGTGCTGGTGGACGGGCAGGGGCGCGAGCAGCCGCTGGTCGGGGCCTACCGCTCGGACGCGCTGCGGGCGGCGCTGGCCGGGCTCGGCGAACCGGCCGGGCAGCCGCTGCGCCGGTTGGTCGGCGGGCTGCGCACCGTGCGGCTGGCCGATCCCGACCGGGTCGGCGAGGACTGCGACACCTGGGAGGCGGTGGCGGCCGCCCGGCACCGGGCCGAGATCTCACCGGGCGTCCAGGGCGCCGGTGAGCGAAACGAAGCAACCGGCACACCTCCCTGACGCCCGGTCGTGCTCCGGATCAGGCAGCATGGACCCTCATGGGACGCACGCTGGACGACTGGATGACCGAGGCCGCCGCCGAGCTGGGGATCGATCTGCCGGTCGACACCAAGGAACTGCTCGACCTGGCCCGGGTGGTCGCGCACTCGGTGGCCCGGCCGGCCGCCCCGCTGACCGCCTTCCTGGTGGGCTACGCCACGGCCGCCGGCGGTGGCGGCGCGGCGACGGTGACCGAGGCCGCCGAGCGGATCACCGCGCTGGCGCAGCGGTGGGCCGCGGAGAGCGACGAATGAACGCGGCCGCGCCCGCCATCGGCACCCCCACCGCGTCCGCCGCCCCGGCCGGCGCCGCCACCCCCTGGCCCCGCGCGCGCGAACTCGCCCGCCGGGCCGGCAGTCGACGGCCCGGCCCCGCCGTCGACAGCGAGCTGCCCGAGGCCCTCGGCCGCTCGCTGGCCGATCCGCTCACCGCGCTCACCGACCTGCCGGCCTTCGACACCTCCGCGATGGACGGCTGGGCGGTGGCCGGCCCCGGCCCGTGGCGACTGGCCGGGCGGCTGCTGGCCGGCCGCACCCCGCCGCCGCTGGCCGACGGCTGGGCCACCGAGATCGCCACCGGCGCCCAACTGCCCCCCGGCGCCACCGCCGTGCTGCGCCGTGAGCACGGGCGGGTCAGCCACCCCACCCCGGCCACCAGCACCCTGCACCCGCTGCCCGAGGCGCAGCTCGCCCCCGGCCAGGACGTCCGTCCGCGCGGGCAGGAGTGCGGGCGCGGCGAGGAACTGCTCCCCGCCGGCACCCCGGTCACCGCCGCCGTCCTCGGCCTGGCCGCCGCCTGCGGCTACGACCGGCTGTCGGTCCGCCGCCCGCCCACCGTCGAGCTGCTGGTGCTCGGCGACGAGCTGTTGGAGGCCGGTCTGCCCGGCCCGGGGCTGGTCCGTGACGCGCTCGGGCCGCTGCTCCAGCCCTGGCTGCTCGCCAACGGCGCCGAACTGCTCGCCCGGCGGGCGGTCCGCGACGACTTCGCCCTGCTGCGCGACGCCATTCGCCACTCGCCCGCCGAGGTGGTGGTCACCACCGGCGCGACCGCCGCCGGGCCGGTCGACTTCCTGCACGCGGCACTGGCCGAGACCGGCGCCCGACTGCTGGTGGACGGCGTCGCGGTGCGGCCCGGCCACCCGATGCTGCTGGCCGAGCTGCCCTGCGCGCAGCCCGGCGGCGCGCCGCGCCATCTGGTCGGCCTGCCCGGCAACCCGCTGGCCGCGGTGGCCGGCGCCGTCACCCTGGCGCTGCCGCTGCTGCACGCGCTGAGTGGCCGCCGGCTGGGCGGCGGACGGTTCGTCAGGACCGCCGAGGCGCTGCCGGGGCACCCCACCGACACCCGGCTGCTGCCGGTCCGACTGACCGCCGACGGCCCGCTGCCACTCGCCTTCGACGGACCCGCGATGCTGCGCGGCCTGGCCCTGGCGGACGCGCTCGCGGTCGTCCCGCCCGGCGGGTGCGCGGCCGGCGAGCGGGTCGAACTGCTCGACACGCCCGCCTGAGCATCCCCGGCGCGACCGGGTGATCACCGTCCGGCGGTCGGCGGCTGCCTCCTGAGTCCTGTCCGGGCAGGGGCCTCAGCCGGCCCGGTCGGCCGCCAGCACGGTGTGCCGCAGCAGCAGCGCGGTGGTCACCGGGCCGACCCCGCCGGGCACCGGGGTCAGCGCCCCGGCCAGCTCGGCCACCTCGGGTGCCACGTCGCCGGTCAGCCCGCCGTCCGCGGTGGGGTTGGTGCCCACGTCGATCACCACCGCGCCGGGGCGGACGTGCTCGGCCGTGATCAGGTGGGTCCGGCCGACGGCCGCCACCAGCACCTCGGCGGTGCGGGTCACGGCGGCCAGGTCGGCGGTGCGCGAGTGACAGACCGTCACCGTGGCGTCCCGGTCCAGCAGTAGGTGCGCGGCCGGCTTGCCGACCACCGTGGAGCGGCCCACCACCACGGCCTGACGGCCGCTCAGCGGCACCTTGTAATGGTCCAGCAGCGCCACCACCGCCTCGGCGGTGGCCGGCGCGAAGGCCGGCAGACCGCTGGCGAGCCGGCCCAGCGAGAGCGGGTTTGCGCCGTCCACGTCCTTCTCGAAGGCGATCGCCGAGGCCAGCTCCTCCAGCGTGGTGCCGGGCGGCAGCGGGGTCTGCAGCATCAGGCCGTGCACCGCCTTGTCCGCGCTGAGCTGCTCCAGCCGCTCCCGGACGGCGCCGGGCTCGGCCTGCGGACCGAGGTCGTGGATCTCGCAGACCAGGCCGGTCTTCTCGGCCGCCCTGGCGATCGAGCGGACGTACCAGGCGCTGGACTCGTCGGCGGTGGCGGTCACCACGGCCAGCTGCGGCGGGTGGCCGGCGGCGGTCAGCTCGGCGGCCCGGGTGGCTGCCTCGGCGCGGATCGCGGCGGCCAGCTCCTTGCCGGTCAGTACGGTCGCGGTCACTTGGCGATCTCCGCTCGGACGGCCGCGGTGACCAGCTCGGCGCGGGCGGCGATCTCGTCCACCCGGGCGGTCCCGGCCAGCAGCGCGCCCCGGGTGCGCTCGTCCTTGATCCCGGACAGGTTGACCTCCACATTGACCCGCGCGGTGGTCGCCGCGGCCCGGGCCGCCTCGGCGGCGGCCGCCACATCGGTGATCACGTTCGGGTTGCCGATCGGCAGCAGCGTCTCGGCCAGCTCGACGGCGTCCAGGGCGGCGGTGATCACCTCGGCCGGCGGCCGGGCGGCCCCGGCCAGTGCCTGCGCGATCGCCGCCGAACGGGCGGCCCTGGCCGGCTCGTCCTCCTTGGGCAGCCGGTAGGCCTCGGTGACGGCGGTGAACGCGGCCGCGTCCTGTTCGGCCAGGGTCAGCGCGCGTCCGCGCAGCAGGTCGCTCTCCCGGATGATCCGGTCCACCACCGCCTGGTGCGCCGCGTACTTCTCCCCGGTGCTGTACCGGGCCACCATCCCCAGCAGGGCCGCCGCCTGGGCGGCGTGCAGCGCGGCCGACGCGCCGCCGCCGGGGGCTGGTACCCGGTCGGCCAGGCGGTCCAGGAACTCACTGATCGTCTCGTCGCGCACGGGCGGCTCTTCCGGTCGGAGGATCGGTAGCCGCATCCTCCCATATCTGACGTGCCGTCAGATCCGTGGGGTTGGCCGGTCCGCGCCGTTCGCGGCGGTAGCGTCGGGCCATGTACGCAATCACGATTCCCGAGCCCGGCGGACCCGACGCACTGGTGTGGACCAAGGTCCCCGACCCGGTGCCCGGCGAGGGCGAGGTGCTGGTCGAGGTGGCCGCCACCGCCGTCAACCGGGCCGACCTGTTGCAGCGTCAGGGCTTCTACAACCCGCCGCCGGGAGCCTCGCCCTACCCGGGCCTGGAGTGCTCGGGGCGGATCGCCGCGCTCGGCCCCGGCGTCGCCGGCTGGGCGGTCGGCGACGAGGTCTGCGCGCTGCTGGCCGGCGGCGGCTACGCGGAGAAGGTGGCCGTCCCGGTCGGCCAACTGCTGCCGATCCCGCGCGGCCTGGGACTGGTCGCCGCCGCCGCGCTGCCGGAAGTCACCGCCACCGTCTGGTCCAACCTCTTCATGGTCGCCCACCTGCACCCCGGCGAGACCGTGCTGCTGCACGGCGGCGCGAGCGGGATCGGCACCATGGCGACCCAGCTGGCCAAGGCGGTCGGCGCCAAGGTGCTGGTCACCGCGGGGGGCGCGAAGAAGCTGGCGCGGTGCGCGGAGCTGGGCGCGGACGTCGGGATCAACTACCGCGAGCAGGACTTCGTGGAGGTGGCCCACGAGGTCACGGACGGCCACGGGGTGGACGTGATCCTGGACATCATGGGCGCCAAGTACCTGCAGCGGAACGTGGACGCGCTGGCGACGGCCGGACGGCTGG